>NZ_CAXAPL010000008.1:0-167281 GCF_963970845.1 Pseudomonas sp. RA_105y_Pfl2_P56 | reverse complement strand
ACTACCCAAGCACTGGTCGCACTAGCCCGCAAGCTTGCCCGGGTGGTATTTGCTCTGTTGAAAAACCAGAGCGAATACTCACCTAAAGCGGTTTAGGGGCTAGGCATGAACCATAGAATCTCCCACATCAGTTATGTGTTTACAGCCAGTAGCTGACGGCGTACCAGCCCAGGGAACCCATCACAACGGTGTAAGGCACTGCCATCCACACCATTCGGCCATAAGACAGACGCACCAGCGGTGCAATTGCCGAGGTCAGCAGGAACAGAAACGCCGCCTGACCATTCGGTGTCGCAACACTCGGCAAATTGGTGCCGGTGTTGATCGCAATCGCCAGCGTCTCGAAGTGCTCGCGGGTCATGTGCCCAGCCAGGAATGCCTGTTTCACTTCGGTGATGTAAATGGTTGCCACGAACACGTTGTCACTGATGGCCGAAAGCACGCCATTGGCAATGAACAACATGCCCGGTTGCTGGTCAGCCGGCAGCGCCAGCACCCACTCGATCAGCGGCGCAAACAAGTGTTGATCGTGAATCACCGCCACCACGGCAAAGAACACCACCAGCAAGGCAGTGAACGGCATGGCGTCCTTGAACGCGCTGCCCAGACGATGCTCGTCGGTGATCCCGGTAAACGCGGTGATCAACACGATCACCATCAGGCCGATCAGGCCGACTTCCGCGACATGGAAAGCCAGCCCGGCAATCAGGATCAGCGCGGCTGCGCCTTGCACCAGCAGGGCGGCGCGTTGACGATTCGTGCGCTTGGCGTTGTCCTCGGCGGCATAGTTGGCGAGGACGGCGCGCACGTTCTCCGGCAGCAGTGTGCCGTAACCGAACCAGCGCAGCTTCTCCAGCAAAACGCAGGTCACAAGACCTGCCACCAGCACTGGCACGGATACCGGGGCGACTTTCAAGAAGAACTCGGTGAAGTGCCAGCCCATTTCATGGCCGATCAGCAGGTTCTGTGGCTCGCCTACCAATGTGCAGACGCCACCCAGCGCCGTGCCCACCGCGCCGTGCATCAACAGACTGCGCAGGAACTCGCGGAACTGTTCCAGATCGTCATGTTGCAGGGCGGGCAGGTGTTGGTCATCACTGATTTCACTGTCCTGCCGTGGATCGTTCCCCGAGGCAACGCGGTGGTAGACCGCGTAGAAACCGACACCCGCGCTGATGATCACTGCTGTGACGGTCAATGCATCGAGAAACGCTGAAAGAAACGCCGACAGGAAGCAGAACATCAGGGACAGCAGCGCTTTTGAACGTACGCCCAATAACAGCCGCGAAAACAGAAACAGCAGCAGATCCTTCATGAAGTAAATGCCGGCCACCATGAACATCAGCAGCAGGATCACCGGAAAGTTGTGCACCAGCTCATCATAAAGTGCCTGCGGCGTGGTCATCTTCAGCAGCAGAGCTTCAATCAACAACAGACCGCCGGGCATCAACGGATAGCACTTGAGGGCCATGGCCAGGGTGAAGATAAACTCGATCACCAGCAGCCAGCCAGCCGCGACGGGGCCGGCAGTGAACAGCACGACAGCATTAAGGATCAGGAATCCAACGATGGTCGCTTTATACCAGCGTGGTGAATGCCCTAGAAAGTTATGCGCGAACGCCTGGGCCATTGAACCGGACATCGGTTGCTCCTTGTCTTGAGAAGCGCGCAAGTTGCCGGATGTGAGAACGAAGATCAAGCTCTTAGGCGTTCAGATACCGCGCGATCACGGCCCGGTAACGGCCATTCAGCGAATAACCACCGACGAGGATAGCGCCATCCGCTTGCACAGCCAGTGAGTTTGCCGTGTCGAGACTGTGTCCCAGACGGGTGCGCAGCCAGCCATTGCCATGGCCGAAGCTTGGGTCCAGGCGGCCATCGGCGTGGTAGCGGGCCACGATGAAATCTGCTTCGATCCCGCCAATGGTTGCACCTGCGGCGATGATTCGGCCATCTGCCATGCGCTGGGCGGCGCTCCATTGGCAGCCGCTGGGACCGATGTCCAGCAGTTGCGGCTGGCCGTTATTGCGATGCAGGTCGGGGCGACCATTGGGGTGAAGGCTGAAAGCCAGGCAGCGGAGCGGGTCGAAACTGCTGCCGAAACAGTGCAGGGCGTCTTCGGACTCAAGGACCCGACTGATCTGAGCGCTTCGCCCATCAGCCTTGATGGTCATGAAGCCGTCTACTGCAAAACGCTCGTCAAGACGACCATCGGGCAGATAGCGCGCCAACAGGCCTTGCTGAGGGAAATCGATTGAACCGCCCACCACGATCCGCCCGTCTTCCTGCAGCAGCAGACTACTGAGCCAGGTATTGAGCAACAGATGGCGGATCATCACGAAGCCGCGACCGTTGAAGGTTTCATCCAGGCTGGCGTCGGGTTTGAGTCGAATCAGCATGCCGGCATGGTCAGCAAGTTCGAAATGGTGGTTGGCGATCAGCAGAATATGCCCGTCGGCCTGTACCGCTAAATCGCAGGCCTCAGCACCCGGTACGCCCGGAGGCAGCCAGGGGTCACGGGAGCCCATGGACAAATCGCCCGGCAGGCATACAACTTTGCGGCCATTATCCCCAAACGTTTGATCCGGTCTGCCTTGAGCGTCGAACAGAGCGACGGCGGGCAGTGTGCGATGGGTGTTTTCATAGTGCAGGCCGGCCAGCAGGATGCGTCCATCGGGCAACGCCTGCACTTTGCCGCCCATGGCCTCGAAACCAGGTGCAAAGGTGCCGATCACGCAGCCTTGATCACCGAATGATAGATCGGTGGAACCATCGGCGAGCAACCGAGCAAGGCCGAAACGGCTGCCTTGTGCAAGGCCGACTTTGGCTGCCACAAGAATCCGCCCTTGCGCATCCAGGGCAACCTCTTGAGTCAGGCTGGACACACTGTCGGGAAAATAAACCTGGGCGACTCCGTTGGCGGCAAATGTCCTGTCGAGTTGACCGGCATTATTAAATGGCGTCGGGAGCAGATAAGTATTCAACGTTGACATGCACGCATCTCCTTGCGAGTTGACCAGAACCGGGTGCCGGTCGGGTAACTGCATGAGCGGAACATTCAATCCCTGAACAGAGGGAAGTACAACTGTAAGAACTAACAGGTAGAGGGTCACACTGTGCCAGAACAGTGTCTTTTTGAACCAATGGCAAGCCTGCCAAGCAGTTACGTTGCCGCGCGTGGCTGAAAGTTGTACAGAAGTATGGGGAGTAAAATAGAAACAGCAACTAAGAACAGGAGAGCGGATGACCTCAAAGTCATCCGCCTTACCCGGCTATCAATGTGGCATCGACCACGATTGTAACGCGTAACCTTCTTCGCTCAGTTCGGCGCGAGCCTGCTGCAGCAACTGTTCCAGCTGTGCCGGGTCGGAGTAGGCGGTGCTCGGAATCTGTTTACGGCCGATACGTGAATTGGTGCGGTCGATAACAGTCAGGCTCAATTCGCCATTGCCGTCTTGTGGGGCCCAGGCCACGCACTGGAAAGGTTGAAACGCGTGGTTGGCAATCAAAAGAGCTTCGTTGATACGGAGCGGGGCGGTCATGGGGTTTTCTCTCTTTAGTGCCCAGTCAAGTGATAGGCCGTCGGTTGGGCTCACCGATCGGCTGGTTACTTGTACTGATGCACGCAACCGGGGAGCAGGTCACACTTGAAACAAAGAAATTTCAAATTTCTTTTATGCACTCGGATTTTCTGGAGAACTTGAAAGTTTGCTGAAAGAGACCAAGTCGATAGCTAGCTAATAATTACATTTCTTATAACGTATTTGCCGGTAGATCTATAAGCAATCGATACAAGGCGCCGTCAAATTCTTGCTAGTGTTACAGCCAGGTCTGCCAAATGACTGTTTTTAAAATAAATTCCTTAAATTTGGCGCCAAGGAACAGTCATGAGTGAAGCGCCCGCATTACGACGTTTATTGGTGGTCGATCCCTGCGACGACTGTCACCGCTTACTACCCGGTTTGCGCGCGGCAGGCTGGGATGTCGACAGCTGCAGCCTGGAAAACGCCGCCGACCGTAGCTGTGATGTCGGCTTGCTGCGTTTGCAGCCTTTTCACCTGGAACGTCCCGAAGCCGTCAAGGAACTGATCAGTCGCAGCGGCACTGAATGGATCGCTGTGCTCAATCAGGAAGTCCTGCGCTTGCAGAACGTCGGTGACTTCGTCTGTGAATGGTTTTTCGATTTCCATACCTTGCCGTTTGACGTGTCGCGGGTGCAGGTCACCCTCGGCCGCGCGTTCGGCATGGCGCGCTTGCGCGGGCAGGGCACGGTCCACATCGATCAGCCGGAACACGAACTGCTCGGCGACAGCAAACCGATACGCGAACTACGCAAACTCCTCAGCAAACTGGCGCCCACCGAGTCGCCCGTATTGATCCGCGGCGAAAGCGGCACCGGTAAAGAGCTGGTTGCACGCACGCTGCATCGTCAATCCCAGCGTAACAACAAGCCGTTCGTGGCGATCAACTGCGGTGCAATTCCTGAACATTTGATCCAGTCCGAACTGTTCGGACACGAAAAAGGTGCGTTTACCGGCGCTCATCAGCGAAAGGTCGGGCGCATCGAAGCGGCCAATGGTGGCACGCTGTTTCTTGATGAAATCGGTGATCTGCCGCTGGAACTGCAAGCCAATCTGCTGCGCTTTCTTCAGGAAAAACACATTGAACGGGTTGGCGGCAGTCAACCGATCCCGGTTGATGTGCGCGTTCTGGCGGCGACTCACGTCGATCTCGAAGCCGCCATCGACAAGAAGCTCTTTCGCGAAGACCTGTATTACCGTCTCAACGTTCTGCAAGTCGCCACCGCGCCCCTGCGTGAGCGCCACGGCGATCTGTCGATGCTGGCCAACCACTTTTCCCACTTCTACAGTCACGAAACCGGACGCCGGCCGCGCAGCTTCAGTGAAGATGCGCTGATTGCCATGGGCAAACACGACTGGCCGGGCAACGTTCGCGAACTGGCCAACCGCGTGCGTCGAGGCCTGGTATTGGCTGAAGGTCGGCAGATCGAAGCGCGCGACCTGGGTTTGATCAGCCAGCACGCAATCGCCACTCCGATGGGGACGCTGGAAGACTACAAAACCCGTGCCGAACGCCAGGCGCTGTGCGATGTGTTGAACCGGCACAGCGACAACCTTAGTATCGCGGCCAAGGTGCTTGGAGTTTCGCGGCCGACTTTTTATCGCTTGTTGCACAAGCATCAGATCCGCTAGGGCGGGGGAAACGAACAAGGCCCGCTGCGACGTAATCGCAGCGGGCCTTGTTCGTGATCGAGCGGTCAGAAGTAGTACGGGAATTTCAGGCTGAAGGAAAAGTCCGGGGCATCATCGGTCAAGCCGATAGACAGGTTGGGAACGATGGTCAGGTTATCGGTGGCCGCAACGGTCATGCCGATGTTGAAGTAGCCGGCGTTGGCATCACTGGACACCACCGACTGCCAATCCCCGCCGTCTTGTTTGAGCTTGCTTTGACGTTGCACCAGATCAGATACCGAGAACGACATGCTCATCTTTTCGTTCAAGGCGAAGGCTACACCGGCGCCGATCTGGAAGCTGTCGCCGATTCGCACTTTGCCTGGGGTTTTCTGGTTGACGGTCGAGCTGATGTCGTCGAACGACTCCTCAAGGTTATGTGTGTAGGACAAGCTGCCGAACAACACCGCCGGGTCGAAGGTTTTGACCAGCGAGATGCCTGGCGTAATCGACCAGACGCCGTTGCCGGTCGGCAGGGTGTCAGGCACGAACAGGTTGGTGTTGGCGTCGGTCTGGCGCAACTTGATGCCGAACGGGTCCTTGCCGGTCGGCGCCTTCACGCGCAAGGTGACCACGGCGTCCGGGGTGTTGACGGACTCGTCCATGAATTTATAGGCGATACCGAAGTTGACGTCGCCAATGGTGGGATCTCGCGTAACGTCCTGCTCTGTTGTTACGCCGGCAGCCCCCTGATTGCCGCCACCGGACTGATAGGTCGATTCGCGGTACACCACTGGCACGTTCAGATCAAACTGCCAGCGATTGTTGAAGTTGTAGCGACCGGTGACGTCCAGCGTCCAGGTATCGGCCTTGATACGGTCAAGGTTGATGTTGCCCAGAAAAATCGAATCCAGTGCGAGAAAACCATTCAGGATCAACTGACGGGTGTCATAGCGCGAGTAGGTAATGCCGGTTTCGAGACTGAATTTACCGCCGCCAAAAAAGCCACTGGCTTCGTCATACAGGTTGGATACGCTTTGCGCCGGTTGTGAATCGTCGGCCAGCGACTGCCCGTAACCACTGCCACCTGCAGCGCCTCCGGATGCAGTGGCAGAGCCAGTGCGGTTTGCAACGGCATTGCGTTTCATGTCTGCAGGCGATTTGACCAGGCGCTTGGGAGGTGGGGCTACGGGTTGCTCCTCAACCTGGCGGACTCGTTGTTCGAGTACCGCCAGGGCCTTTTGTTGTACTTCGTATCGTTGTTTGAGTTCCAGAAGTTCTTGCTTGAGTGTCGCGACGTCCGCGTCGGGTGCTGCTTGCAGCATGGCGGCGGGAAGAAGCGTACTCAAACAAACCGCTGTACGCAGTGATACTGATCGATACATGAATAAGCCGTCCCTTTAAACCCAATGATCGAGACCAAGCGTAGTTCAATATCCGATATTGCGTAGGGCCCTGAGTTGACTCAGGTTACAGTCCAATGCGCCGGCGCTCATGCCGTTGTTGTTCAGAACTACGTTGAGTTGGGTCATGTTGTTGACCACGTTGGCACTGCCGAGCAAGCGGGTGTTTTGCAGCAAACCACCCTGGGCGACCTGTTGCAGGGATGTACCCTGATTTCCGGAGGCCTGAATAGCCATTTGAATGCCACTGCCGGTGGCCGAAACGGCCACATTCCCGGCAGCATTACCACCGGTGATGGTTTGTCCGGCCATCAACGCCTGCCCTTGAGCGGGTACCAGCGCTGGAGCCCTGGAAGCCTCTGAGACATTGATTGCGACGTTATTGTAGGCCGTGTTGCTGTCGCCAGCGGCGCGCACGCTTTGCGTCACGCCCTGGCTGCTGTTGAGGGCGGCGCCACCGGTAATCGTGCCGGTGCCGGCTGTCAGGGGGCTGCCGTTGCCGTGCTCCTTGATGGTCTGAACATAGAATTCGGGTTTAACGGTTGCTGCTTGAAGTTGCATTGAGGTCGATGCCCCGATCAGGTCACCACTGGCATTGCGCCAGGTACTGCTCATGACAATACCGAAGCTGATGATTCGCCCCGGCATGACATAACGACCGCGCAGCTCGGCGAGCTCCTGGTCCTTGACTTCGATGGGTTTGAATCCTGCATTGGCGTAGCCTGAAACGCTCGCTGCCAGGCAGGCAGCGGCCAGCCAGTATGAGGTTTTCATCTGCTGCTCCCGGGACGTCCAGTCCCATTCTTTTATCGGCGATTAAAAGAAGTCGCTCTGTATGAATCCGAAATCCATCAACTCGGCGTCTCGGACAGGGTTGAAACCATCGAGTTTGTTCTTGGCGGTCAGCGGTGTCGGAGGGCTTCGTAACGCATTGGTTTTGTCATATCCGGGACCGACGATGGCGAAGACAATGCCGTTCCAACCTTTGACAAAGTCATCGTGGCCGTAGCGTTTATGGCCTAAAACCGGGTCTGCGATGTAAACCCAATCCTTGTCCGCACGCTGCAACACCACGAAATGCTTGTAGCCGCGAATCTCCATCAGTACCACCACCGGAATGGTCACCGCTTCGAGTTTCTCGGGCGGAATCCGGTAACCCCTGGCACGCATGCCGATGCTTTCAACGTAGCGCTTCATGTCCAGCATGGAAAAACCTTGAGTGCGAACAAGGTCCGGGTCGGAATTGACCAGCATGCCTTTGATGATGTGCTCCTCATCGACGTCGAGCCAATAGGCCTGGCGTAACACCGTGGCCAGTGCGGCGGCGCCGCAACTGAAATCGGTTTTCTGTTCGACGATGTCGGAAAACTTGCGCTCACGAATGCTTTGCACGTTCTTGTAGACGAGTGTGCCGCCAGGAAGGGCAGCCACAGGCATCTGGGCAGCCTGGGACAGGCCGGACAGGCAAAGCAGAGCGATAAGGGCAGTCTTACGCATGATCGATACGCCTTTGCGGACTGAGGAATAGCCCCGTTGCCGGGGCTTTCGTTTCGATCGCGATTACATGCAGGCTTTGCAACCTGCAGCGATGGACAGCGAGTTGCTTTGTTGGTTGCCCACACCGGCCGAGACGTTGGCTCCACCGTTGCCGGAGAAGTTGTTCATCGAACCAGTCATGTTGGCAGTGTTGGTGACTGGGTTTTTCCAGCCATCTTTGGTCAACACTTGCTGAGTGGTTACGCCAGCGAGGCCAAAAGTACCCACGGCTTCGAACTTGGCTTTTTGATCGTCATTGCCACCACCATGACCACCTTTGTTGCCGTACCCACCGTGGTGGCTGTCATCGCCTTCGATGGTTGCAGTGCCTTTGGCTTTAAACACACCAGCGGCTGCAAAAGTGCCGGTAAGGGTGTCTTTTTTGTAGGTTTGCACACCTTTGTTTTCGACCACCAGGCCAGTGGAAGACTGGTTGGCCGCGGCTGCGGCCTGAGCGACACGACCGCCCGATACAGCGATAGCCAGGTTGTTTTTCTGTTGGTTGAAGTTGCCAGCCGTCACGTTGACGCCGATGTTGCCGGAGCCGTTGTTGCCTGCATTGTTAAGTGTGGCGTTGTTGACGGTCGACGAATTTTTTACGTAGTTGTTGTTGTTGACCTGAGTTGCACTCGAGGCAGCAACAGCAGTGCCGAAGATGAAGCTTTCGTCGGCGGTCGCCAGAGCGGCAGCGTTGTCTTGTTGGTTACCGTCGCCTGCTGCGGTGTTGGCACCCATGTTGCCGTTGGAACCGTTGAGCGAGTTGTCGGTGGTGGCGTTGTTTTTGGTGCCCTGGTTTTTCACCACGTTGCCGTCGCTGTTCTGTGTATCCAGTACAGCGGCGCCGGCACCGGCAGTGATTTGCAGGAGCTGCTCCAGGGTTGGGCCTTTTGGTGGAGGAGGCTGGTGACCATGACCGCCGTTGTTACCATGATCGTTACCGCCTGCCTGAGCTGCCATTGCCATTACTGCTGCAAGAGCGAAAACCAGTGGTTTAAGAGCCATTGTAGGTTTCATGGTGTTTCTCCGTGCTTATTAGTTGGTTAAGTGTTGGGACTTTTCTAATTGCACTGCTTTTTTTGTTTGGGTCAGTCTGCGACCCGGATGCTCAGGGTGTTAGCCATACGGTTCCCCACCCCGGCACTCTGGTTCACCTGGATGACCCCTCGGCTGCCGGTGAAGGCCTGATCACTTGTCGTGACCTGGCGACTGCCGGGTGAGGTACCAGTTGCTCCTGAGCTCGGTAACAACGCCACGTTCTGTTGAGAAAGGGCGCTATCGTCAACGCTCTGCGGGGCAGCACTGATGCTGACGCGCGTCACGTTGGCCATCTGGTTGTTGGCCCCGGCGCCCTGGTTTACTCCCAGGATTCCGTTGCCATTACTGAAAGAGGTGCCGCCAATGGTGGCGCTGGCATTCATCGACCGGTCGGCCGGCGTGTCGATTCGCTGCCTGACGATGGTGCTGGCGCTGGCGTCGGTGCCAATCGCGATGGCTTTGGTATTGGCTTGCTGCATCTGGTCACCGGCGGCCTGGTTGACGTTGAAGTTGCCGCGGTACTGCACACCAGAATCCTGGATGTTGGCGTTGTTTACCGAGCCAGGGTCGGCGGCCATAGCGCTGGTGCAGCCGATCAAGGCGAGCAGGAGCAGGGAGCGATTCATCTCATTGGCCTCCAGCCATGCGGGTCAAAGGAGCCAGTCCAGTGCTCATCGCACGGTTGACCGTGTTGGAGATCGAGCCGCCGGCACCGCCGCCATGGCCGGCACTCATGCCTGGCATACCGCTGGGGTTGGTCAGGGTGTTCATGCCGGGCAGATTCGAATTGGGTGCGGTGATGTTGCCGCGAATCGACGAGCCGCTGGCGACGCTGGCAAAGTCACCGTCGCTCAGTTCGGTATTGCTCAGAGTCTGGTTGATTCGCGCCGATGGGTTGGCGTTGACGGTGGTCGGGTAGGGGTCTTTGCCACCATTGCGCCCGATAGGAATCGGCTGGACATCGCGATTGAGGACGATCACGCCATTGCCTTCGGCCTGAACGTTGAAACTGAGAATGGTGCTGGCGGCTGATCCGATCAGCAGAAGGCAGGTCAAGCTTTTTTTGAAATTCCCCACGGCTGCAATTCCTTCTTCAGTGGGCTGGCCCTAGTCAGCGTTGTGAAGGAGATAGCGAATCCTGTGCCGCTTTATGATTGTTCTGGAATTTCAATGGGTTACTGGGAATGGATGCGACGCTGACACAGGAACTGTTTCAGCGTTGAAACAGGCTGGCTGGCAAGTATCCGACCAAAGTCGATACAAAGTTCTGGAAGAAGGGTTTGCGCCAATGTGTTTCAGCCGCTTAACAACTGGGATGACAACGCGGTGAAGGCCACTGAGACGGGCGCTTTGCACTCAGGCAAGTGTTTCAGAAACGGACACTTTGGCCCGCGAGACGGCGGCCATGAGGCCGGCGTCCCTATGAGTCGGCTGATTCGGCCAGCAATCGCTCGACCGCAGCAAAGGCTTGCGCCTGGCGCTCGGTCCAATGGCCTTGAATGATCTGAAACGGTTGCCGGTGCTGCTCAAGCCAGTCGTGGGTAGCCTGGTAAAACCCTAAACGCTCGCCAAGATCCGGCTGGCAGCGTTGCCCGTCATCGGTCCAGTCGATCTGCTCCGGGCACAACAGCAGGTGCAAGTCGTAATGCCGGGCCAGCAACTGCGGCTCCAGCCAGGGTGGGCAATCGCCGAACAGGGTCTGGCTCCACAGGATGTTGCTCAACAGGTGGGTGTCGAGAATCAGCAGTGGCGGTTGCTGCGCCCGCGCCTGATCCTCCCATTGCAGTTGGCCGCGGGCGATTTCGGGGATATCGGCCAGACACGTCTCCCGAGGGTTCTGTTCGATGAAAAAGCGTACGTATTCGTCGACGCGCAGGCCACCGAAATGCTGCTGAAGGCCCGCCGCCAGCCAGCTCTTGCCGGTGGACTCGGGGCCGGTCAGAACCACGACTTTCATGTGCGCAACGCCGGATCAGCCCGCCATTCACGCCAGCCTTGTACCGCCAGCAGGGTGAACAAGCCGTACAACGCGGCGGTGAGGTAAAGCCCTTTGTAGATAAACAATCCGACAAAGATCACATCAAGCACGAACCACAGAGCCCAGCATTGCAGGCGTTTTTGCGCCATCCACAGCTGTGCCACCAGGCTGAAACCGGTGAGTGCTGCGTCCAGCCACGGTTGTGCAGCGTCGGTCCAGTGGGCCATGGCCGCACCGAGCAACACACTGCCAACCGCGCCAGCGCACAGGCCAAGGAAAATCGAGCGGGTGTCGAGGCGGGTCACTTCGCGCCCGTCATGCATCGTCCCGGCACGCGTCCATTGCCACCAGCCGTAGATCTGAAGGGCGGCGTAGATCACTTGCAGCAACATGTCCGAATACAGCTTCACTTCAAAGAAGATCCAGCTATAGAGCAACACCATGACCAAACCGATGGGCCAGCACCACGGGTTCTGTTTGACCGTCAGCCAAACGGCGATCACACCGAGGGCGGCAGCAAACAGTTCAAGCCCGGACATGTAGGTTCCTTTGGGGGAGTTGAAGGGGGGCGGATTGTACCCAAAAACACGACCGAGGCATTAAGCGCTGCGCCGCCTGACCTGAGGGAGCGAGCTCACTCCCTCAGGGGCATGGTTGTCAGACGCGGAACTGGCGCAGCAGGCTGTTCAGTTGTTCGCTCAATTGCCCCAGCCGCGCACTCGCCGCACTCGACTGCTCTGCCGCCATTGCGGTGCTGTGAGACAACCCGGCTGCTTGCGTGACGTTCTGGTTGATGTCCTCAACCACATGCGCCTGTTGCAGCGTCGCACTGGCAATCGACGCGTTCAGGCCATTGAGATTGCGCAATGCCTGGCCAATGGCGTTCAGGCTGGCACCGGCCAGCCCGGCCTGTTCGATGGTCAGTTGCGAAGCCTTGCTACTGTCGCCGATCACCTTGACCGCCGCTTCGGAGTGATTTTGCAGTCGCTCGATCATCGATTGGATCTCCGCTGTCGACTTCTGCGTACGCTGCGCCAGCAAGCGCACTTCATCCGCCACCACGGCGAATCCGCGGCCCTGTTCGCCAGCGCGCGCCGCTTCGATGGCCGCGTTGAGCGCGAGCAAGTTGGTTTGCTCGGCAATCGAACGAATCACTTCCAGCACGCTGCCGATCTGGGTACTTTCGTCAGCCAGGGTACGAATCACTTCAACGGCTTGATCAATGGTGCCGGACAACTTGTCGATCTGTTGCAGGCTACCGTCGATATTGATCTGGCCCTGTTGTGCCTGCGCCTCGGCGTCGCGCATTTCGGCGGCGGCATGCTCCGCGTTCTTAGCCACGTCCTGCACACCGTAAGTCACCTCGTTGATCGCGGTGGCGACCAGTTCCATCTGTTGCGATTGTTGCTGGCTGCGTTCCTGGGCCTGCGAGGCATCGTTGCCCAGTTCGCAGGACGACTGGCCGAGGGCGCTGGCCGATACCTGCAAGTCACCGATGACCCGGCGCAATTTGGCAGTGAACGCGTTGAAATGACGAGCCAGCTCCGTGACCTCATCCTTGCCGTGGGTATCGAGGCTGCGGGTCAGGTCGCTTTCGCCGCTGGCGATGTTGGCCATGGCGCTTACGGTTTCCTGCAATGGCCGCACGATACTGCGGGCCATCAGAATCACCAGCAGGGCCATGATCAGCGAAATCGCCAGGCCGACGACCGACGCCTTGATGACTTGCCCCTGGAACTCGACCTGCACATCGTCGACATACACGCCAGAGCCAATCACCCAGCCCCAAGGCTCAAACAACTTGATGTAGGACGTTTTGGCAACAGGCTCGGTGGCACCGGGTTTTGGCCAACGGTAATCGACCATGCCGGCGCCCTTGGCTTTGGCGATGGCGACCATTTCGTTGAACACTGCAAAACCGTCCGGATCGCGGATCGCCGAGAGATTCTGGCCTTCAAGCTTGGGGTTGGTGGGGTGCATGACCATCACGGGCGTGAGGTCGTTGATCCAGAAATAGTCACTCTGGTCGTAGCGCAGGCCACGGATGGCGGTGACTGCCTGTTTTTGCGCGGCTTCTCTGGTCAGAGTGCCGGCGGTTTCCAGGTCATGGTAATAGGTCAGCAATCCGCTGGCGGTCTGTACCACATGCTGGGTTTTCTGGGCTTTGGCGTGATACAGGTCATCGTGAATCTGCTTGAGCATCAACACGCCCAAGGTTAGCAACATGACCACGGCCACAATCAAGATGAGCCACAAGCGTCGGCTGATCGACACACTGCGCAAGCTGTTCATAACGCTGTCACTCCTGATTCTTTTTCTTGTAATAAACGACCGCCAGCATCCAACCACGATTTCGTGAGCGGGCATACGCGACCCAAGTCGTATAACGCGGCAGCGCTAATAAGGCTTGTCTGTTAGGATTTCGGCCCCGCGTGTGAAAACCTGAATCCAAATTAATATTTCACGGAATTTTGACCCCTTCGTGTGGATCCTGAGCGCGCGAAATCGGTACCGCAATATCCGGCCACGCTGATCGCAGTGAACGTTAGAAAATACTATCGGAGCATGCCTGAGCGCATCGCTCTTTGGGGGATTGATGGATCTTTGGACTGCCTTGCAGGCACTGATACTAGGCGTTGTAGAAGGGCTGACGGAGTTTTTGCCCATTTCCAGTACCGGACACCAGATCATCGTTGCCGACCTGCTCAATTTTGCCGGCGAGCGGGCCATGGCGTTCAACATCATTATTCAGCTTGGCGCTATCCTCGCAGTGGTCTGGGAATTTCGTCGCAAGATCCTCGACGTGGTGGTCGGTTTGCCGACTCAGCCCCGCGCGCGGCGCTTTACCGCCAACCTGCTGATCGCTTTCATGCCCGCCGTTGTGCTGGGCGTGATCTTTGCCGATCTGATCCATCAGTATCTGTTCAACCCGATCACCGTGGCTACGGCGTTGGTGGTGGGGGGCGTCATCATGTTGTGGGCTGAACAGCGACAGCATGAAGTGCACGCGCAAACGGTCGATGAGATTCGCTGGACCGACGCGCTGAAAATCGGTTTTGCGCAATGCCTGGCAATGATCCCCGGCACTTCGCGCTCCGGCTCGACGATCATTGGCGGCCTGCTGTTCGGCCTGTCACGCAAAACCGCCACCGAGTTCTCGTTCTTCCTCGCCATGCCAACCATGGTCGGTGCTGCGGTTTACTCCGGTTTCAAGTACCGCCATCTGTTTGTGCCGGCCGACTTTCCGGTGTTCGCCATCGGTTTCGTCACTGCGTTTATCTTCGCGATGATTGCGGTACGCGGTTTGCTCAAGTTCATTGCCAGCCACAGTTATGCAGCGTTTGCCTGGTATCGAATCGTCTTTGGTCTGGTGATTCTGGCAACGTGGCAGTTTGGTTGGGTGGACTGGTCGGCGGCCAAGCCGTGAGTGATACCCGCGCACGCCGCCCCGAAGGTCGACCTTCGGGCGGCGGTATTCAGAACCTGAAACTGAAACTGGTTGTTCTGGCTGTCGTCTGTGCGTTGCCGTTGTACGGCTCGCTGTCGATGGGGGGGCGCGGGATATCGCTGGTGCCGTTGGCGGCTTATGGCGTCGTCAGCGTGCTGGCGTTCTTCATGTATTGGGCTGACAAGCGCAAGGCCCGCGCCGATGCGTGGCGCACGCCGGAGAACATTCTTCATGCGGTTGAACTGGCCGGTGGCTGGCCCGGTGCGTTGATCGCCCAGCAGGTGTTCAGGCACAAGACACGCAAGGTCTCGTATCAGATTTTGTTCTGGGTGATCGTCCTGTTGCACCAGGTGTTCTGGATCGACCAGATCTTCCTCGGCTCCAACCTCCTGGCACTGCTCTAAACAACACGTTGAAGTCGTGTGGGAGCGGCTTGCTCGCCCCCACAGTTTCGAAGGGTTGTTTTCAGCCGGATTCGGTTACAACCGCAGGCCGACTTGAGTTTTCTTCGGCAGCTTGCTCACCACCAATTGATGCGATCGTTGCAGCAAACCCCGCAACTCCTCAGCGGCCAAAGGGTAGGGCGGGTGCATGATGATCCACTGCGCCCGTGCCAGATAGGGCGCCGGATGAATCCCCGGTCGGTCGCAATGGCCCAGAAACAGATCCTTGTCTACCTTGAACGCCAGCGAATCGCCGCGAAGCCCCTGCAAGGCAAACATCTTGTTGCCAGCAATCGAAAACACCCGAACGCCACCCCATTTGTAGTCCTCGCGCGCGCCCGGCAATGCCAGACAGAACGCGGCCACGTCAGCTTCGCTCATCTTTCCTTGTTTCATAACAACCGCTCCCCACAGGCACTGAACGATTCGACCAGATGATCGATCCACGCGCGCACGGCCGGCATCACGCCGCGCCGATGCGGATACACCGCTTGCAGCCAGCCGCCGGTCAGCGACCATTCGGGCAGCAACTGCACCAGCGTGCCGTTTTGCAACTCGTTTTCGCAGTACATCATTGGCAGCAAGGTGAAGCCTTGGCCCGCCAGGACACAGGTCTTGCGCACGATAAAGTCATCAATGCCCAGGCGCGCCTCCATGTTCAACTCGAAACTTCCGCCATCCTGATCGAACAGTCGCACATGCACCAGGCGATCAGCCTCAAGCGCCCCCAGCACCGGCAGGTTTCTCAAGTCCTGCGGGTGGTTGATTGTTTGCCCCTGGATAAACGCCGGGCTGGCCACCAACACCGTTTGCGCCTGGCGCAAGCGTCGGGTCACCAACAGCGGGTCTTCATCACCCGGTTCACGCACACGCAGGGCAACGTCGAAACCCTCGGCGACCAGGTCCACACGGCGGTTGAGCAGGACTATTTCCAGTTGGACCTTAGGGAATTTGCCAAGAAACTCACTGATGACCGACGGCAGCATTTCCCGCGCCAGACCGGTTGGGCATGACACCCGCAAACGGCCGCGCGGCTCGCTGGACATGCTGGCCACGGCTTCGTCAGCCATTTCTGCTTCCAGCAGCATTGCCTGGCAGTGGCGCAGATATCGTTCGCCGACGGCCGTCAAATTGAGTTGGCGGGTGGTGCGTTGCAGCAAGCGCGCACCGAGACGCTCTTCCAGTTCAGCAATGCGCCGCGACAGCCTTGACTTGGGAATGCCCAGCAAACGCCCGGCCGCCGCGAAGCCGCCAGCCTCGACGACTTTGGCGAAGTAGTAGAGATCGTTGAGGTCTTGCATGGTTGAGATCCGACTGTTCTATCAGTGGGACGAACTATCGCATTGTTGGCGGCTAATCAGCTATTGGTTTGTTGCGTAGGATTGTCTCCATTCCGTCGCCACCGGCGATTCATTCCAGGAGATTCCACATGAAACTGCTGCATATCGATTCGAGCATTCTGGGCGACAACTCGGCTTCCCGTCAGTTGAGCAGCCAAGTCGTCAACGCCTGGCAAGCTGCAGAGCCAAGCGCCGTAGTGACCTATCGCGACCTGGCCGCTGACGCCATCAGCCACTTCTCGTCGACCACGCTGGTTGCTGCCGGTACGACCGCTGAACTGCGCGACGCCGCACAACAGCATGAAGCCGATCTGAGCGCTTCGACGCTGGCCGAGTTCATCGCCGCCGATGCTATCGTGATCGCCGCGCCGATGTACAACTTCACCGTGCCGACCCAACTCAAGGCCTGGATCGACCGCGTTGCGGTTGCCGGCCAGACTTTCCGTTACACCGAAGCCGGCCCAGAAGGCCTGTGCGGTGGCAAGAAGGTGGTCATCGTCTCCACGTCTGGCGGTATCCATGCCGGCCAGGCGAGCGGCATTGCCCACGAGGAATATCTCAAACTGGTGTTGGGTTTCCTTGGTATCACAGACATCGAGATCGTCCGTGCCGAAGGCCTGGCGTATGGTGAAGAAGTGCGCAACAACGCCATGACTGCTGCTCAAGCGAAGATCAGCGAGCAACTTTTCGCCGCCGCGTAAGGCTTGCATAAAGAACTGCTCAAGTTCAGGCAATCCCCCGAAAACTCTGTATTCTGGTTCTGCAAGGGCCGAATACGGAGTTTTTTGTTTCTGACTGTTACATAATCTGGCCCAGGTTATGCAGTCAAACGATCAGCGTCTGGATGCATTGTCGTCACAGTTCGTCGAATTCCCGGCGTACCGGCCTCACAAAGCAACGGATCTTTCGATTGAGTAACAACAGGGTGGGGCACCCCATGATGCGTCTTGGTGCAGCGTTACTGATTTGCCTGCTGGGCGGCCTGAACTCAGTGCAAGCTGCGCCTGGGGTTCACCCGGTCTGGAGCGTTGGCTACCACGAGATGACATTCCTCGATCCGCTGGATCTGCAACCGATGCGCGCCATCGCGTTCTATCCCTCCAGTGAGCGCAAGCACATGAGCCTGCTTGAGGGCTACTCGATTGAAGCCGGCGAAGACACCAAGGTCGCCATGGGCCGTTTTCCGATGCTGATGCTGTCCCACGGCAACACCGGCACCCCCTTGGCGCTGCACGATCTTGCCACCTCGCTGGCCCGCAAAGGGTTTGTGGTGGTCGCGGTGATCCACCCCGGTGACAACTCCAAGGATCACAGCCGACTGGGCACCCTGAGCAATCTCTATGGGCGGCCTATCCAGATTTCCGAAGCGATCACCGCCACCCTTGGCGACCGCATGCTGGCGCCGTTCGTCAATGCGGATCAGGTCGGAGTCATCGGATATTCGGCGGGTGGTGAGACAGCGTTGATTCTCTCTGGCGCACAACCGGATCTGGATCGCCTGCGCCGCTATTGCCAGGAGCGCCCGGATGATCGGGACGCCTGCAACACCAAGGGCGAGCTCATTGTTGATCGTGACGACTTGCAACCGGTGGCCGACCCGCGTGTTCATGCCTTGTTGCTGATGGCGCCGTTGAGTCTGAAATTCGGTCGTCAAACGTTGGCCGACGTGCATGTGCCCGTGCTGCTGTACAGCGGCGATGGCGACAAACTCGTCGCATTCGATAAAAACGCGGCGGCGCTGGCGCGTAAACTGCCGACTGCACCGGACTTCAAGCTACTGGCCGGAGCAGGGCACTTTGTGTTCATGGCGCCGTGCAGCGAAGAGCAGATTCTCGCCATGCCGGCGCTGTGTACCGATGCTGATGGCGTGGATCGTGAAGACATCCACCGCAACCTGATTTCCGAGGCCGGACGATTCTTCGCCCATACCTTGGGCAAACCGAGCCGAGCGGGGATGCAGACAGCGGATCAATAAATATCGTCGGTTCATCACGATCGAAGCACTTCAGACCTGAGATTCTGCCCGCCGCTTGAGCAGCAGCGTCAACCCCAGCCCGGTCACCGACAACAGCGCCGCACTGAAGAAAATCCACGAATACCCCAGATTCAACGCCACCGCGCCCATCAACGGCCCGGCAATCGCCAGCGCCAGATCAAAAAACACCGCATAAGCACTCAACCCGGCACCACGGCTGGAGTTGGGCACCTGTTTGATCGCCTCGACCCCCAGTGCCGGATACACCAGCGACAGGCCGAACCCGGCCATGCCTGCCCCCATCAACGCGTACGCCGTGGAGGGCGCCAGCCAAAGCATGACCAGGCCAACGGTTTCAATGGTCATGCAGGCAATGGCCGAATTGAAACCGCCGAAGCGACTGATGGCAGAGATGAACAGCAGGCGCGACAGGATGAAACACACGCCGAAAACGGTCAGGCAATACGCGGCGCCGCTCCAGCCACGATTAAGGTAATAGAGGGTGATAAAGGTGGTCAGCGTGCCGTATCCGATCGAAGCCAGACTCAAGCTGGCGCCAAACGGTGCAATGCGTCCGAACACAGCCCAAAAAGGCAGCCGTTCGCCGCGCACCACCGGCACTGAAGGTTTATTGCGGATCAACAGCAGCGCACCGATGGCCAGCACCGACAGTGCGATGCCGAGACTGGCAAAACCGTAATCGGCGACCATCACCACACCCAGCGGCGCGCCGATGGCAATCGCGCCGTAAGAGGCGATGCCATTCCAGCCGATTGATCGGGCCGTATGTTCGACCCCGACCTGGCCCATGCACCAACTGATGGTGCCCACCCCGATCAAGCCTTGGGCGATGCCCAGCAGCAAACGCCCGGCAATCAGAATCAGCAGGCTCGGCAGCGCAAAGCTTTGCAGCAGCGTCGACACCAGCGTCAGCACACCGCTGAACACAATCCCCAGCAGCCCATAAACAATCGCCCGTTTGGTGCCGATGGTGTCCGACACGCGTCCGGCCATCGGCCGACTGAGCAGCGTGGCCAGGTACTGCGAGCCGATCACCAGCCCGGCAATGATGGCGCTGAAACCCAATTGTTCGTGAACATAACCGGGCAGCACCGCAATCGGCAGTCCGATGCAGAGAAAGGCAATAAAGGTATAGAAAACGATGGATACGATCTGCAGGGTGATCGCCATAGAGCTTTGCGGAGCAGACATGAGGACTCGTTCGCGGGCGGCGGTGGGAGAGTTCGCATCATGGCGTGGGCGCAGAACAAAAGAAAGCAGGCTAACTATTTTCCTGAGCGCTGATTTCGTTGCGGCGCGCTACAGGTTCAATGCGCTCCCCTGTGGGGGCGGGCTTGCTCGCGAAGGCATCTGAACCGCCATGTTCCTCACGTCAGATTGCAAAAAGCCCCGTCACAAAGGACAGGGCTTTTCACTGGCAGCTCAAAACGAATAGCTGTTCTTAGAACACCACACCCTGACTGCGCAGGTAATCATCGTAGGTGCCGCTGAAGTCGGTCACGCCATCCGGGCTCAGCTCGATGATGCGCGTAGCCAGGGACGATACGAACTCACGGTCGTGGCTGACGAAGATCAGCGTGCCCGGGTAGTTTTCCAGCGCCAGGTTCAACGCTTCGATCGACTCCATGTCCAGGTGGTTGGTCGGTTCGTCCATGATCAGCACGTTCGGCTTTTGCAGGATCAGCTTGCCGAACAGCATGCGACCTTGCTCACCACCGGAAATCACTTTGACCGACTTGAGGATCTCGTCGTTGGAGAACAGCATGCGGCCCAAAGTACCGCGAATCATCTGCTCGCCCTGAGTCCACTGACCCATCCAGTCGAACAGCGTGACGTCGTCTTCGAAGTCGTGCGCGTGATCCTGAGCGTAGTAACCCAGTTCCGCGGCGTCAGTCCACTTGATGCTACCGGCATCCGGGGTCAGTTCGTTGACCAGGGTGCGCAGCAGGGTGGTCTTGCCGATACCGTTCGGGCCGATGATCGCGACGCGCTCGCCCGCTTCGACCTGGAAGCTGAAATCCTTGAACAACGGCTTGCCGTCGAAGCCTTTGGCCATTTTTTCGACCATGACGGCCTGGCGATGCAGCTTCTTGTTTTGATCGAAACGGATGAATGGGCTGACACGGCTCGAAGGCTTGACCTCGGCCAACTGGATCTTGTCGATCGCCTTGGCGCGGGAAGTGGCCTGCTTGGCTTTCGAGGCGTTGGCCGAGAAGCGGCTGACGAACGATTGCAGTTCGGAAATCTGCGCTTTCTTCTTGGCGTTGTCCGACAGCAGTTGCTCGCGGGACTGGGTCGCCACGGTCATGTACTCGTCGTAGTTGCCCGGGAACAGACGCAGCTCGCCGTAATCCAGGTCAGCCATGTGGGTGCACACGCTGTTGAGGAAGTGACGGTCGTGAGAGATGATGATCATCAGGCTGTTGCGCTGGGTCAGAATGTTTTCCAGCCAGCGAATGGTGTTGATGTCCAGGTGGTTGGTCGGTTCGTCGAGCAACAACACTTCCGGATCGGAGAACAGCGCCTGAGCCAGCAATACGCGCAGTTTCCAGCCTGGCGAGACTTCGCTCATCGGGCCGAAATGCTGTTCCAGTGGAATGCCCAGGCCCAGCAGCAACTCGCCGGCACGGGATTCGGCAGTGTAGCCGTCCATTTCGGCGAACTCGGTTTCCAGCTCGGCCACGGCCATGCCGTCTTCTTCAGTCATTTCCAGCAGCGAATAGATGCGATCGCGCTCGGCCTTGACCTTCCACAGCTCTTCGTGACCCATGATCACGGTGTCGATCACGGTGAATTCTTCGTAGGCGAACTGATCCTGGCGCAATTTACCCAGGCGCACGTTCGGCTCGAGCATGACCTGACCACCGGACGGGTCAAGGTCGCCGCCAAGGATTTTCATGAAGGTCGACTTGCCGCAACCGTTGGCGCCGATCAGGCCGTAACGGTTGCCCGCGCCAAATTTGACCGAAACGTTTTCGAAGAGCGGCTTGGCGCCGAACTGCATCGTGATGTTAGCTGTAGAGATCAAGAGTTTTTCCTGCGAAGCATTCTGAATTGCGAGGGTGCGGCCGGAGCGCTTGGCCCGAGTCAAAGTGCGCTGAAGCGGGGAGGTCCCGTCATCAACCAAGGGGGGCGCGTAAAGTTTGGCGGCGATTGTACTGGTCTAGCTCTTTAAACGATAGGGCGAACACGCCACGAACGCCGATTGGCACAATCGCGGGACAGTTTTTCACAGATGAAGGCTCACTATCGGTTACAAAGTGTGGCTAAAATGCCATCCATTCACCTAGCGCCCTAGAACGGCGTGGGCTCAAGGACGCGCCATGTGTACTCAGACCACTGCATAAGACGCCAGAGTTCATGCTCCCGGGTGCGCGCAGTTTGTTCACTTCTGACGTGTGACGATTTTTCGTGAAACTTATCATTGCTGCTATTTATGTCATTTCCATTGCATACGTACACCTGCGTGGCCGTGTGCGCCACAAACTGGGCCGGCAACTGAGTGATCACTCGACGTTTCTCGCGCCGATCAATTGCTTCCTCTATCTGTTCTCGAAGAAGCCGAACAAGCCTTATCTCGATCCGGCAGACTTTCCTGATCTGAGCCCATTGCAAGCCCATTGGAAGGAGATTCGCGAAGAAGGGCAGAATCTGCTGCGCGCTGGCGAGATCAAACGTTCCGATCAATACAACGATGTGGGATTCAACTCGTTTTTCAAAACCGGCTGGAAGCGGTTCTACCTGAAATGGTACGGCGACAGTCACCCGTCGGCGATGAAGTTGTGCCCAAGAACGACCGAACTGGTACAAAGCATCGGTTCGATCAAGGCGGCAATGTTTGCCGAGTTGCCTCCGGGATCGAAACTGGTGCGTCACCGCGACCCGTATGCCGGTTCTTATCGTTATCACTTGGGCCTGGAAACGCCGAACGATGAGGGTTGCTATATCAATGTCGACGGTGAGAACTATCACTGGCGCGATGGCGAAGCGGTGATGTTCGACGAAACGTTCATTCACTATGCTGAAAACAAGACCGACAAGAACCGGATCATCCTGTTCTGTGACATCGAGCGGCCGCTGAAGTATCGATGGGCCGCAGCGTTCAACGGCTGGTTTAGCCGCACTGTGATGTCGGCAGCGGGTGCGCCGAATGATGCGGGGGACCGTACTGGCGGGATCAACCGGTTGTTTACCAAAATCTACAAGATTCGTTTGCGCGGCAAAGAGCTGAAAAAGCGCAACCGCAAGCGGTACTACATGGAAAAGTGGGCGATTTTCGGTGGTTTACTGGCTGTCTTCATCTTGATCTGATGAATATAAAGCCGCCACCGACGCCTTCGCGAGCAAGCCTGCGCCTTTGCAGAGTGTAAGAGCCAGGCTGATTTACCCGGGTGATCTTCAGGTGCCCGCGGCTCAGGGCGAAACTTCCCCGTCATTTGGCGGCTTCCGAGGGTTCGGTCAAGCCGTGTTACATGTTGTTTAAAGGTCATGGGTTAACAAATCCGAACCCTGGGCGTAGCGTGGACTCGAAGGCTCTATTCCATGCCCATCGAGAGGCCGCCCCATGAACCGAATTCTGCTTGGCATCACCGTCCTGACACTCAGTGGCGGTCTGGTTCATGCGGATGTCCTGCTGGCGCAAAGCCCTGCCGGCAACAGCAACAACCCCTACAACAGCCCAATCCGCCGGGCCAACCCAAACAGCATGCAGGGCACCCATCCCAATGCCCCGCCAATGCGAGGGCCAAACACCGTACCGACGCCACGCCAGCCCACCGTTGAGAATCGTGGCATTGGCAACGGCCAGCCGATTCGCTCGTCGCCAAGTAAACCGCCCGCGTTCATTCCCAACCCTCCCTCGCGGGATTCCGGCAGTAACCGCTGAACGGCAGGACTGCTGTTCTGCCAGCCTCTGAAACGAACAAAAGGACTCGTGCATGTTGCGTAAAACCCTCCTGGCCAGCCTGTGCGTCAGCGCACTGATCAATGCTCCGGTCTTGGCCGCTACCCAAGAATTGCAAAGCGAGCAGGGCACCCTTGAAGTCACCACGATTACCCAAGGACTCGAGCATCCGTGGGCGCTGGCCTTTCTGCCGGACCGCCAGGGTATGTTGGTGACCGAACGACCGGGAAACCTGCGGGTGGTCGGTACAGAAGGTCAATTGTCTGCGCCTGTCAGCGGCGTACCGAAGGTCTGGGCCAAAGGGCAGGGCGGTTTGCTGGATGTCGTGCTCTCACCAGATTTTAAACAGGACCGGCTGATTTACCTGTCGTACGCCGAAGGCGGCGGCGTCGGGGACAAGGCCGGGACGGCCGTAGGGCGTGGGCGGCTGTCGGACGACCTGAAAACGTTGAAGGACTTTAAAGTGATCTTCCGCCAAGAGCCGAAACTCTCTGTCGGCAACCATTTCGGTTCACGACTGGTGTTTGATCGCGACGGTTATCTGTTCATCACCCTGGGCGAAAACAACGACCGGCCCACCGCGCAGGATCTCGACAAGCTGCAAGGCAAAGTCGTACGTATCTACCCCGACGGCAAAGTACCGGACGACAATCCATTCGTGGGTCAGTCTGGCGTGCGGCCCGAGATCTGGTCGTACGGCCAGCGCAATCCACAGGGCGCAGCACTCAATCCGTGGACCGGCACGCTTTGGGAGAATGAACACGGGCCGCGCGGAGGTGATGAGATCAACATCATCGAGCGGGGGAAAAACTACGGTTGGCCACTGGCGACTCACGGCATCAACTATTCCATGCAGCCGATCCCGGAAGCTCAGGGTAAAACCGCTGAAGGCACGATTGCGCCGCATCATGTGTGGGAGAAGTCGCCAGGCGTATCGGGGATGGCGTTTTACGACAGCGACCGTTTTAAACCGTGGCAGCACAACGCGTTTATCGGCGCGCTGGCGACACAGGAGCTGATTCGCCTGCAGTTTGATGGCGACAAGGTGGTGCATGAGGAGCGCTTGCTCGGCGAACTCAAGCAGCGCATCCGTGACGTACGGCAAGGGCCGGATGGCTACCTGTACGTGTTGACGGACGAGGAGAATGGTTCGCTGTACAGAATCGGTCTGAAGTAACCCGCTGTGGCGAGGGAGCCTGTTCCCTCGCCACACACCGGCGCAGAGGCCGCAGAACTCAACTCAGTCCCGCATTTGGCCGAACCGCCACCGCGATGCCTTGTTATAGTTCGGGCTTCATTTTCAGCCCGGTAAAGGATCACTGCCATGTCTCAATACACCGCCTTCAGTGTCGAACTGGCCAACAATATCGCTCATGTGCAGATCAACCGTCCGGAAAAAATCAACTCGATGAACGCCGCTTTCTGGAGCGAGATCGTCGAGATCTTCCAGTGGATCGACGACACAGACGAAGTGCGCGTGGTGGTGCTCAGCGGTAATGGCAAACACTTTTCCTCCGGCATTGACCTGATGATGCTCGCCGGCGTCGCCAATGAATTGGGCAAGGACGTCGGTCGCAATGCGCGCCTGCTGCGCCGCAAGATCCTGACCCTGCAAGCCTCGTTCAACGCCGTCGACAACTGCCGCAAACCAGTGCTGGCAGCCATTCAGGGGTACTGCCTGGGCGGCGCGATTGACCTGATCGCCGCGTGCGACATGCGCTACGCCGCCGAAGACGCGCAATTCTCGATCAAGGAAATCGATATCGGCATGGCCGCTGATGTTGGCACATTGCAACGGTTGCCGCGGATCATCGGAGACGGCATGCTGCGTGAGCTGGCTTACACCGGTCGCACATTCGGCGCTGAAGAGGCGCGTAACATCGGTCTGGTCAATCGTGTTTACAGCGATAAGGATGTGCTGCTCGAAGGCGTTTTCGATATCGCCCGCGACATCGCTTCCAAGTCGCCTATCGCGGTCACTGGCACTAAAGAAATGATCAGCTACATGCGCGACCATCGCATCGACGACGGTCTCGAATACGTTGCCACCTGGAACGCCGCCATGTTGCAATCCACCGATTTGCGCGTGGCCATGGCCGCCCATATGAGCAAACAGAAACCCGAATTTCTGGATTGAGAAACCATGACATCTCGCTGGACCACTGCAGTACTGGACACTGATCAACCCGGCGGTTGGGCGGTGGCGCGCAGCCCCGAAGGCTTTCTGTTCGATGACAACGGCGCACTATTCCCCCGGGAATGGCTAAAGCGTCAGGACCTGTCGACCCTCGCCGAACATGGCATTGGCCATCTCGATGGCGAGCCGGTGTACCTGCTGGAATTACGCAGTGCCAGCGAGGTGCCGGGTTGCAACTGGAAAGGTCTGCGGGCGTTCATGCTCGATGGCGATCACACGATCTATAAAGTCTTGGGCTACGCCGCGCAGATCGGCACCTGGGCTCGAGAACATCGCTTCTGCGGCAATTGCGGGAAAGCGATGACGCAGGTGCCACGTGAGCGTGCGATGTATTGCCAGCTGTGCGATTTGCGCAGTTACCCGCGCATTTCGCCGAGCATGATCGTACTGATCACCCGTGGCGACGAGATTTTGCTGGCACGCTCACCGCGCTTCGTTACCGGCGTCTATAGCACGCTTGCCGGGTTTGCCGAACCGGGCGAGTCGGCCGAAGATTGCCTGATTCGAGAGGTGGGTGAAGAAGTGCAGATCGAGGTGAAGAACATTCAATACATGGGCAGCCAGTGCTGGCCGTTTCCGCATTCGATGATGCTGGGTTTCCATGCTGAATACGCCGGCGGTGAGATTGTCTGTCAGGAAGACGAGATCGAAGACGCCCAATGGTTCAACGTGCATGATCTGCCGCCGTTACCGGCGTCAAAATCGATTGCCCGTTACCTGATCGACGTCTACGTGGCGCGGCGCTTAGGCCACGCTGAACCAGTGCTGCCAGGCTAGACGCACGGTCAAACCCAGTACCACGGTGATGAACACCGGGCGAATGAACTTGGCGCCGCCGCTGATCGCGGTGCGCGCGCCAAAGAACGCGCCGACCATCACCGACAGGCCCATGCTCAGGCCGATGATCCAGTCCACCTGCCCGGAAAACACGAACACCGACAGCGCCGCAATGTTGCTGACGAAGTTCATGCTGCGCGCCACGCCGCTGGCCTTGACCAGATCGATGGGGTAGAGCAGCAGGCTGCTGACGGTCCAGAACGCACCCGTGCCGGGGCCGGCCACACCGTCGTAGAAACCAAGGCTGAAGCCTTGGCTTGATTGCCATTTCTTTTTGATCGGTGCGTCGCTGTCCAGCGGCGCTTTTGGTGTGCCGCCGAACAACAGGTACAAGCCGCACGCGAAGACGATCACCGGGAGCATTTTGTTCAGCCATTCTGCGGGCAGGTAATGGGCGACGATGGCGCCCGCCAGCGCGCCAACCAAGGTACCGATAATCGCGTGTACCCATTGCCGTGGATGAAACAGCTTGCGTCGGTAAAAGGTGAAACTGGCGGTGGCCGAACCAAAGGTCGAACTGAGTTTGTTGGTACCCAGCACCAGATGCGGCGGCAGGCCGGCGGTCAGCAACGCAGGTGTGGTCAACAGGCCGCCCCCGCCCGCGATGGCGTCGATGAATCCGGCAATGAAAGCGACGAGGGCCAGAATGGCCAGGGTGGTGAGGTCAACACTGAGTTCGAAAGGCATGGAATCGGCTTATTCGGCAGGGCGCAGTTCTAGGCTGCGGGGAGGATCGCCATGTTACTCATTTCCAAGTGTTGCCGCGAGCCGTTAGCCTGCTCGCGAAAGCGGGGTGCCAGCGACAGAAATTCTGGCTGACAAGACGCCTTCGTGAGCAGGCTCGCGTCTACACCGCGGTCTTCGTGAAATTACAAACCCAGATCAGACAGCCCCGGATGATCATCCGGGCGACGCCCCAGCGGCCAGTGAAACTTGCGATCGCTTTCCTTGATCGGCATGTCGTTGATGCAGGCATAGCGCTGGAACATCAAGCCATTCTCATCGAACTCCCAGTTTTCGTTGCCGTAAGAACGGAACCAGTTACCCGAATCGTCGTGCCACTCGTAGGCGTAACGCACGGCAATGCGCGTGTCAGACCAGGCCCAGAGTTCCTTGATCAAACGGTAATCCAGTTCCTTGGCCCATTTACGGGTCAGGAAGGCCTTGGCTTCTTCGCGGTTGCTGGCGAACTCGGCGCGGTTACGCCACTTTGTATCGAGGGTGTAGGCCTGCGATACCTTTTCCGGATCGCGAGAATTCCAGCCATCCTCGGCCAAACGAACTTTCTCGATCGCCGAATCTCGGTTGAAGGGCGGCAATGGTGGACGTACCTGGGCTGCAGTAGACATGTTAAGTCTCCCGATAAATTCAACGTTTAAACAACTTGTCAGGCTCATTAAGGTGTTACAGGTCCAACAACTTTCGCGCCATGCATTGCGCATTATCGGCGGCACTGTGATCACCCATCACAAGCGCTACGGTAATGGCGCCATCAATCAGGATCAGCATCTGTTTGGCCAGCAGTTGCGGATCCTTGGCGCCATGTTCGGTACATAGCTCGCACACATAGTCGAGCAGCTTCTGTTTGTGCTCTTTGGCGACCTGGCGCACCGGGTCCTGAGGGTCGCCGGTTTCGCCGCTGGTATTGATGAACGCACAGCCGCGGAAACCTTCCGAAGCGAACCAGCCCTTGAGCACGGTAAACAGGTTGAGCAAGCGATCGGCGGGGGTTTCGGCCTGATCGACGGCGTTTCGGTACCAGTGCATCCAGCGCACGTCACGGCGTTGCAGGGCGGTGACGGTCAGCTCCTCTTTGTTGGCGAAGTAGCGGTAGATACTTTTTCTGGAGACACCGGCGGTTTTCACCAGAAGATCCATGCCAGTGGCGGCGATGCCGCTTCTGTAAATCAGCTTTTCGGTGACATCCAGAATGATGTCGCGAGTCGATGGGTCAGTAGTCAGGTTCATGTGGCAAACAGTAGAATGATCGTTCTCCTTGGTCAAGCGTTGATTTCAAAGTGGCGCTCACGAGCAAGTCCGCCCTCGCCGTGGATCGTTTTTCAAAGGCGGGAGTGAGCCTGCTCACGAAGGGGATATTGCAGCCAGTAACAAGACCCGAACGAGTCGATGGTGTAAGCTCTCGGGTTCTTCGGATTCGACCCATTGCGAGCCCTATGCCGTTGCTTTTCAAACGTTCTCTGCTGCCTAAATTGCGCAGCTTTCCGCTGACCGCCGAGGCCGTGACCATTCTGTCCGGTGCCGCCGAGTTCCGTCGTTGCCTGTTGGAGAAAATCGCCGAGGCGACCCAGCGTATCGTCATCGTCGCGCTTTATTTGCAGCAAGACGAAGCCGGTCAGGAAATCCTCGATGCCTTGCACGCCGCCAAACTCAAGCGTCCAGAGCTTGAAATTGCTGTGGTGGTCGACTGGCTGCGCGCCCAGCGCGGGTTGATCGGCGCCGGCAAGCAGCCGGGGAACTCGGCGTGGTATCAGGAGATGACCCGCACCCACCAGAGCGAAGTGCCGGTTTACGGTGTGCCGGTGCAGACCCGCGAGTTGTTTGGCGTGCTGCATTTGAAGGGCTTCGTGATCGACGATTGTGTGGTCTACAGCGGTGCGAGCCTGAACAACGTTTATCTGCACAAGTTCGACAAGTACCGTTTCGACCGCTATCACGTCCTGCGCAGCCCTGAGCTGGCGGATTCGATGCATCACCTGGTCAAGCACGGCCTGATCGAATCCAAAGCGGTGCACCGTCTTGATTTGCCGAACCTGCCGACCACCCGAAGCCTGCGCAACTATATTGGCGATCTGCGCAGTCGACTCAAATACGCGGCATACGACACCAGCGCCGGCAGTACGGCGCACACTGGCCTATCGGTCAGTCCGTTGCTTGGCGTCGGCAAGAACAACCCGCTGAACCGGGTGATTCTCGAGTTGATCGCCAGCGCGCAAACGCAACTGACCATCTGCACGCCGTACTTCAACCTGCCGCTGGGCGTGATCCGTGAGGTCAACCGTGCGCTGGCTCGCGGCGTGAAGATCGACATCGTGGTGGGCGACAAGACCGCCAACGACTTTTACATCCCGCCAAGCGAACCGTTCAAGGTCATCGCGGCATTGCCGTACCTGTACGAGATCAGCTTGCGCCGCTTTGCCAAACGGCATCAGCGCAACATCGACAGCGGCCAGTTGAACCTGCACCTGTGGCGTGACGGTGACAACACCTATCACCTCAAGGGCATGTGGATCGATCAGCGCTATACGCTGCTGACCGGCAACAACCTCAATCCACGGGCGTTCCGTCTGGATCTGGAAAACGCGCTGTTGATGGATGATCAGCAAGGCGAGTGGCTGGAACCGCGGGCGAAGGAGCTGGAGGAAATATTTCGCCATACCACGCGTATCGAGAGTTTCCAGAGTCTGGAAACCTTGCCGGAGTACCCGAGCGGGGTGGCGAAGTTTCTCAAGCGCGTGAGCCGGGTGCGGATTGAGCGGTTGCTCTACCGGATTTTGTAAGGCTTCAAGCTATTCGGTGCGGCCACAACCGCTTTCGCGAGCAAGCCCGCCCCCACAGGAAGGCTGTGTTCACCACAAATAAGGTGATCGACACAGATCCAGTGTGGGGCGGGCTTGCTCGCGAGCGGGCCGTATCAAACGCTATAAAAACTCAGTTCAGACCCAGCTTTCCACGCAAGGTCGACAGGTCTTCAGCCAAGGTATTCACCGGCCCGATCAGCGCTTTGCGGTCGTTATCCTTCACCTTGTCATACGTCTCGAAACCACCGTCCTTGGTCCTGTACTTGGCCAGAACTTTATTCACGGAGGCGAAGTTCTTGTCCACTTTGGCGACGAACGCCTTGTCCTGTTTTTCGATCTGCGGACGGAACAGATCAACGATTTTCTTCGCGCCGTCGATGTTGCCCTGGAAGTCGTACAGGTCGGTGTGACTGTAACGATCTTCTTCACCGGTGATCTTGGTCGCGGCAACTTCCTCAAGCAACGCCGCAGCCCCCCCCACCACCTTCTCAGGCGGGAAGGTCAGACCGGCCACGCGGCTCTGCAGGTCTTTGACGTCTTTGTTCAAACCATGCGCCAACGTATCCAGGCCTTGGGTGCTCTTTTCAGAGAACAGCGAATACTCGATGCGGTGGAACCCGGTGAAATCTTCCGCTTTCACGCCTTTTTCGTGGTCGTCGACACGCGAATCGATAGACGCATCAAGGTCACTGAACAGCTCGGCAATCGGTTCGATCGACTCGTAGTAAACGCGGGTCGGTGCATAGAGCTTTTGCGCAGTCGCCAGGTCGCCTTTCTTCACCGCATCGGTGAACTGCTGAGTGTGGCTGGCCAGCTCATCGAGTTGTTCGGTGACGTAGATCTTGTAGTCCGACACCGGCCCGACCAGATCCAGTGCAGAGGTCGCTGCGAAAGCCGACAGCGGGGTGTTGAGCAAGCCAAGGGTCAGTAATAGCGCGAGTGGCGTTTTTTTCATGGGGCGGCTCCAGTGTCTTGATTGTTTTAGGCAGCGGTTTTCGGTTGTGTGGCATTAAGCAGCGAGCGACCGATGAAGTCCTTGTCGCCCGTAACGCCCGCAAGCGTGAAGAAGTAACCGCCGCCGACGGGTTTGAGGTATTCCTCAAGCGGTTCGCCATTGAGGCGGGTCTGCACGGTGATAAAGCCTTTTTCCAGGTCGGCCTGGTAGCAGATGAACAGCAACCCCATGTCAAGCTGACCGTTCTTGTTTACCCCGTTGGAATAGTTGAACGGCCGACGCAGGATCAGGTTGGCCTGGCTCGCAGCGGTACGCGGGTTAGCCAGGCGGATGTGCGCGTCGAGTTTGGTCAGCTTGCCGGCCGGATCTTTGCTGTAATCCGGGACTTCGGTTTCATGTCGGGCCCCCATCGGCGCGCCAGTGGTTTTGACCCGACCGATGATGCTTTCCTGTTCCTGCAACGGCGTGCGATCCCAGCGCTCGACGAAGTTGCGGATGATCCGCACCGCTTGATAGCTGCCATGCACGGCCCAGGCAGGTTCATCGCTGTCCGGTTGCACCCAGACCACGCGGTCCATGGCTTTGCCGTCGGTGGAATCGGGGTTGGCTGAGCCATCCCGGAAACCGAGGAAGTTGCGCGCCGACTGCGCCGGCACACCGGGTTTGGCCGGGGCTTGTGGCGGCACGCTACCTTCCTGTTTCCAGCGCACCAGCAGCAGATCAGGCAGGTTCTTCACAATGTCGCGCAGGGCATGAATGTTGGTGTCGGCGGTGTTGGCACAAAACTGCAGGCTGAGGTCACCGTGGCAGCAGTCGGCGTCCAGTGCATCGTTGGGGAAACCGACCATGCGGATCAGACGCTTGGGTTTGGCGTCGGCTAGGCCGAAGCGCTCATCGAACAGCGACTCACCCACCGAAACGGTGATGGTCAGGTTATCCGGCGTGACCACCGGGCCGAGGATGCCGGAATCCGGGGGCGGCAGTTTCGGGTCAATCTGTGCCACGGGGCCGCCCTTCATCAGAAAGGCGATGCGCTCGTTGAGGGTGCGAAACAGTCGTTCAAGGTCTTCGCGATCACTGGCCAGTACATCGAACGACACCAGCATGCCCGACGCCGGGCGCGGGGTGACGATGCCGGTCTGGTGCATGCCGTGGAAGTCGTGGCGGTCTTCAGTCTTTTCGCTACTCGGGGCTTCGGTGACTTGTGCCGTTGCGGCGGCCATGGCCGGGCAGCTCAGGGCCGAACCTGCGAGGGCGACACCGGCGGCACCCATGCCCATCAGGACACGGCGACGCTGCAGGTTGAGTTGTTCTGAATCTTTCATCGGTACTCGTCTTCTGCTTACAGGCCGGAGAGGCCGAGGGCGGGATCGATGCCATCAAGCGCGCGGGCCAGAGCCTGAGCCTTGTCGGCAATCTGTTTGCGTTGTTCGCCGCTGACCGTGTCGTAGCGGGCGTAGCCGTCCTTGATCTTGTAGGTGTTGAGTTCGGTATCGAAGTCCGCCAGAGCCTTGTCGACTTTCGGTAACAGATCGGCAGCAGACTTGCTCAGCATCGGTCGCAGCAGGTCCACGACTTTGTGTGCGGTTTGCAGGTTGGCGGCAAAACCGTTGAGGTCGCTGTGGCTGTAGCGCTCTTCTTCACCGCTGGCGGCGCGGACGTCGGCGAGTGTGCTGAGGTTGCGCACGACGCTGTTGACCAGTTGTTCCGGTGGTAGCGACTGGGCGAGCAATTGCTGTATGAGCGTGGTGACGTCGGTCAGCAAGCGCTGAGAAACCGGTGCGAGATCGTCGAGTTTTCCTTGCTGGAACAGGCCGTATTCGATCCGGTGGAAACCGACAAAGGCTCGATCCTGCTCGCGTTTTTCAAAGTAATCGGCGCGGGCGTTGATGCTGTTATCCAGTTCGGCCAGACGCTGCGCAGCAGGAGCCAGGTGTTGATAGGCCGCACGAGCCGGCAGATACGCCGCTTGCGCTTGGCTCAAGTCGCCGCTGGCGATCGCCTGATCAAGCACGGTCACGGCTTTGATCAGCGCGCTGCCCTGGCTGGCCAGATACACGCGGAACTCCGACAACGGCCCGACAAAGGCGATCATCGAGGGCTTGGCTTTGGCCGCGGCGTCAGAAGCAGCTGTGGGCGTGACATGTAAAGTGCCGCGCGGATTGCTCAGCAGGCCACACGTGATCGCGTAGTCGCCGGGTTGCAGGTTGGCGTTGATTGCCTGGCTCAGGCCCGGCGCAATATTCTCGCGCTCCTCGACCACCAGCACGCCGTCGAGGATTTCCCATTCCACTGCTCGCTCGGAGCGGTTGACGATACGGAAACTGGCGCGGCCGGCCGGTACGCTCAATTCATTGGGCTCGCAGTTGCCCGGATGAATGTTGACCACCACTTCGTTGAGGTTGTGCTTTCGTTTGGCCGCCGCCAATTGCGAGGCGTAATAGAACAGGCCACCGGCGGCGACCATCACGATCACCGAGCCGGCCACCGCCCAACGCAAGGCGCGGGGAGGCGAGGCCTGGGGAGTATTAGGCTTTGACATGGGTGCCCTTATTGGCTGGAAACAGAATTCGGTTGTGCGACGGGTTGGGTCGGTGCAGCCGGGAGGAAAAACACCACCAGCGCCACCATCAGGTAGATCAGATAAGCGCCAAGGGTGCTGAGGGTTGGGGTGTCCTGATAACCGAACATGCCGGCCAGCACTGAACCCAGCGGCCCGCCCATCGGCAGCGTGGCACTGAAGTCAAAAACTACGGTTTGCAGGTGATTCCACAGCCCGGCTTCATGCAGCGCCTGCACCGAGTTGGCGAGAATCCCCGCAGCGACGACGAGAATGAACAGCCCGGTCCACTTGAAAAACGCAGAAAGGTTGAGGCGCATGCTGCCGCTGTAGATCAGGAACCCAACAACGATGGCCAGCATCAGGCCGAGCAGGGCGCCAATCGGCGCGCCGGGGCCTTCGCTCTGTTGGAACACGGCGAGCAGGAAGAACACCGTTTCCAGACCTTCGCGGGCCACGGCGAAGAACACCATGGCGATCAGCGCGATGACCTGGTGTCTGGAAGAGGTCAGCGCTTCGTCCAGCGAGGCGTGCAGCGAGTGTTTGATCGAGCGCGCGACCTTGCGCATCCAGAAGACCATGGCGCTTAGAACCCCCACGGCCACCAGCCCGACCATGCCTTCGAACAGCTCCTGCTGCTTTTGCGGGAACTCGGCACTGACCAGTTCCAGCCCGCCACCCACCAGCAGCGCTAGCGCGGCGGCGAGAAATACGCCGATCCACACGGCGGGCATCCATTGGCCACGGCCGGTCTGTTGCAGGTAGCTGGCGATGATGCCAACGATCAGCGCGGCTTCAATGCCTTCGCGCAGCATGATCAGGAAGGGGACAAGCATTCGGTATCCAATAGGTCGTTCGAAGAAGTTACAAGTTGTAACATAATGACACTCATTCGCAAATGAAACTGATTGGCATAAACCTGAACGTTAGCTGAACAATCCTGATTTTTGTGCTGCGCAGGTCTCTGGAGCAGCGGGCTTGCTCGCAACCACGGTTGATTCGTGTTGAATTCAAGTCCTGCGTTAAGATGCCGCACAGTCAAAAACAACCAGGTCTGCCTCGCTCCATGTCGGAAAAAGACACCATCGCCGTTCAATTGGTGCGTGAAGCACTGCTGCAGAGCTGTGCCCCGGGCGCGGCCACTGAAGACGTCTTGAACAAGGTCGGCATTGCTCCAGCCTTGCTGCACGCAGGCGATGGCCGAGTAGCGGCCTCGCAATACGCCAAACTCTGGCGCTTGCTGGCGCGGCGCGGCGATGACGAGTTTTTCGGCATGGACCCGCGCAAGCTCAAGTCAGGCAGCCTTGAGTTCCTCTGTCGTAGCGCGATGGCGCAACCGACACTTGCTGCCGGTTTGAGCAGCGGCCTGGGATTTCTGTCGCTGATGCTTGAACGTCTGCCTGCGCAACTGGTGCATCAGCAGAGCCTCGCGGAAATCGTTTTGCTTGAAGACGAACCTGAACCCGCCCGCGCCTTTACCTATTTCACCTACTGGATGATCGTCCACGGTGTTGCCTGCTGGCTGGCCGGGCGACGTATCCCGATCATGGCCATCGAACTGCGCTGCCCGGAACCGGACTTCACCGATGATTATCGAGTGATGTTTTCGGAAAACCTGCGGTTCGACCGACCTCGCACACGGATGATCTTCGCGGCCGACGTGCTGGATCTACCGATCAAACGCAGTGTCGAGGAGTTGCAACGTTTCCTGGCCCACGCGCCGGCCAACATCCTGGTGAAGTACCGCGACCCACAAAGCTTTGCCAGTCGGATCAAACAGGATTTGCGTCAGTTGCCCGCCGAGAGCTGGCCTGAAACCGAAGCGCTGGCGCAGCAATTGTGCATGTCGGCTTCAACGTTGCGCCGACGCCTGGCGGAGGAGGGGCAGACGTATCAAGGCCTCAAGGACAGTGTGCGCAAGGAGTTGGCGATTATGTGGCTGGCGGAGCCTTCGATCAGTTTTGTCGAGATCGCAGCGCGGCTAGGGTTTGCCGATGCCAGTTCGTTCTACAAAGCGTTTCGCAAGTGGTCGGGGTCCAATCCTGGGCACTATCGCACGTTGATCCTGAATGAGGCGGTCTGATCCAGATCATCCGTCGCCCGGCCCGACGCCTTCGGGAGCAATCCCCCTCCCACAGTTCAGATCAGCTCCCTCAGCTTGAAATGCATTCCCCTGTGGAAACAGACCCGCTCCCGAAGAGGCCGGAACGGGCAGCACACTTACCAGCGCTTGGCCAAACCAGTCAGCCACTTTGATGGCTTTGACCATTGCCCCAAGCCCACCACAGCGCGACTATCGCTGTGTTGTTTACGGTTCCCAGCCTAATAAAAACACAGAGGGATTCTGGCAATGCGCGATTACTTGTCTGCCACCGAACAGTTCAACTATCAGCACACCGTGGATGCCGCGCTCAGCGGTACGCTGGCGGCGCTCAACGCCTGCGTCGAATGTTGCGACCGTCATGCCTTGCCCGGGCGCATTGCGCTGTTCTGGGAAGGCCGCGACGGCGCCAGTGCGACGTACACCTTCAGCGACCTGCAGGACAAAGCCTCGCGTTTCGCCAACTTCCTCCTCGCCCAGGGCGTGCAGAAGGGCGACAAGGTCGCCGGCCTGCTGCCACGCAACATCGAATTGCTCATCACCGTGCTCGCCACCTGGCGCATCGGCGCGGTGTATCAGCCGCTGTTCACCGCGTTCGGCCCCAAAGCCCTCGAACATCGCCTGAACAGCTCCGGCGCCAAAATCGTGGTCACTGACGCCGTCAACCGACCGAAACTCACGGAAGTTGCAGACTGCCCGACGCTGGTCACCGTCAGTGGCGCCAAAGGGCAGGGCATCGTCCGGGGCGATTTCAGTTTCTGGGCCGAACTGGCTCATTATTCCAATGCCTGCGAACCGGTGCTGCTGACTGGCGAAGACCCGTTCCTGTTGATGTTCACCTCGGGCACCACCGGCCCGTCGAAAGCGCTGTCGGTGCCGCTCAAAGCCATCGTCGCGTTCCAGAGCTACACTCGCGATGCCGTGGATCTGCGCCCGGAAGATGCGTTCTGGAACGTCGCCGATCCGGGCTGGGCCTACGGCATCTATTACGGCGTCACCGGCCCTATGTCGATGGGCCACCCGATCACCTTCTACGACGGCCCGTTTACCCTGGAAAGTACCTGCAGGGTGATCAACAAGTACGGCATCACCAACCTCACCGGTTCGCCAACGGCGTATCGCTTGCTGATTGCCGGCGGTGACGAGTTCGCCAAGTCGATCAAGGGCAAACTGCGCATCGTCAGCAGCGCCGGCGAGCCGCTGAACCCGGAAGTGATCCGCTGGTTCGCCGACCACCTCGACGTGGTCATACACGACCATTACGGCCAGACCGAACTGGGCATGGTCCTGTGCAATCACCACGGCCTCGAACACCCTGTTCATGTTGGCGCTGCCGGGTTTACCTCGCCGGGTCATCGCATTGTGGTGCTCGACGATCAGTACAACGAACTTGGTGTCGGCCAGCCGGGCATTCTCGCCATCGACCGTCCGCAATCGCCGATGTGTTGGTTCGGCGGTTACGAAGGCGCGCCGACCAAGGCGTCCGTCGGCGACTACTACCTGAGCGGTGACACCGTGGAATGGAACCCGGACGGCAGCATCAGTTTTGTCGGCCGCAGCGATGACGTGATCACCACATCGGGCTACCGCGTAGGCCCGTTCGATGTCGAAAGTGCGCTGATTGAGCACCCGGCCGTGGTCGAAGCGGCGGTGGTCGGCAAGCCCGACCCGGAGCGTACTGAACTGGTCAAAGCGTTCGTCGTGCTGAGTGCGCAATACCGCGCCGCGCCGGAGTTGGCCGAAGAGCTGCGCCAACACGTACGCAAGCGTCTGGCCGCGCATTCCTACCCGCGTGAAATCGAATTTGTCAGCGAGTTGCCCAAAACCCCGAGTGGCAAATTGCAGCGCTTTATCTTGCGCAACCAGGAAATCGCCAAGGCTCAAGAGGCCGCGGCGCATAACGTTTCAGCTTGAATCAGGAAGTACAGTCATGCAGATCGAAAACAAGGTTTTTATCGTCACCGGCGGCGCGTCCGGCCTGGGTGCCGCCACGGCTGAATTGCTGGTCAGTGCCGGCGCCAAAGTGATGCTGGTGGACATGAATGCCGAAGCAGTCGCCGCACAGGCGCAGCGTTTGGGCGCGCAAAGCGTGGTGGCCGATATCAGCAACGAAGCCGCCGCCGAAGCTGCCGTGCAGGCGACCGTCAAAGCCTTCGGCAGCCTCAACGGTCTGGTCAACTGCGCCGGCATCGTTCGTGGCGAGAAGATCCTCGGCAAGAACGGCCCGCATGCACTGAGCAGTTTCGCCCAAGTGATCAACGTCAACCTGATCGGCAGCTTCAATATGTTGCGCCTGGCCGCTGCGGCCATCGCCGAAGCCGAGGCCAATGCCGACGGCGAACGCGGCGTGATCATCAACACCGCCTCGGTCGCAGCGTTCGACGGCCAGATCGGCCAAGCGGCGTATTCCGCTTCGAAAGGCGCGATCGCCAGCCTGACCCTGCCGGCCGCCCGTGAGCTGGCGCGCTTCGGCATCCGCGTGATGACCATCGCCCCGGGCATTTTCGAAACGCCGATGATGGCCGGCATGACCCCGGAAGTCCGCGATTCGCTGGCCGCCGGCGTACCGTTCCCGCCGCGTCTGGGCAAGCCAGCCGAGTACGCCGCGCTGGTTCGGCATATCATCGAAAACAGCATGCTCAACGGCGAGGTGATCCGTCTCGACGGTGCCTTGCGCATGGCCGCCAAGTAAGGAGGATTTGTCATGACCCTTTCCAACGATCCGATTGTCATCGTCAGCGCTGTCCGCACCCCCATGGGCGGCTTTCAAGGCGAACTGAAAAGCCTCACCGCGCCACAACTCGGCGCTGCCGCGATCAAGGCGGCGGTGGAGCGTGCAGGTGTTGCCAGCGACTCGGTCGACGAAGTGCTGTTCGGGTGCGTATTGCCGGCCGGCCTCGGTCAGGCGCCTGCGCGTCAGGCCGCACTCGGCGCCGGGCTGGATAAGTCGACCCGTTGCACCACGGTCAACAAAATGTGTGGCTCAGGCATGGAAACCACCATGCTCGCCCACGACATGTTGGTCGCTGGCAGCGCCGATGTGGTCATTGCCGGCGGCATGGAAAGCATGTCCAACTCGCCTTATCTGCTGGATCGTGCCCGCGCCGGTTACCGCATGGGCCATGGCCGCGTGCTTGATTCGATGTTCCTCGACGGGCTCGAAGATGCCTACGACAAAGGCCGGCTGATGGGCACCTTCGCCGAAGATTGCGCCCAAACCCATCACTTTAGCCGTGAAGCCCAGGACGCGTTCGCTATCGCTTCGACCACCCGCGCCCAGCAAGCGATCAAGGACGGCAGCTTCAAGGCCGAAATCGTCCCGCTGACCGTGACCGTTGGCAAAGAGCAGGTGCTGATCAGCCACGATGAACAACCGCCGAAAGCCAAACTCGACAAGATCGCCTCACTGAAGCCTGCGTTCCGCGAAGGCGGCACGGTGACGGCGGCGAACGCCAGTTCGATCTCTGATGGCGCCGCTGCACTGGTGCTGATGCGTCAGTCGCAGGCGCAGAAACTCGGTTTGAAACCGCTGGCGGTGATTCACGGCCACGCAGCGTTCGCCGACACCCCGGGCCTGTTCCCGGTGGCGCCGATTGGTGCGATCAAGAAATTGATCAAGAAAACCGGTTGGTCGCTGGGCGACGTTGATCTGTTCGAGGTCAACGAAGCGTTTGCTGTGGTCGGCATGGCGGCGATGACTCAATTGGAAATTCCTCACGACAAACTCAACGTGCACGGCGGCGCCTGTGCCTTGGGCCATCCGATCGGTGCATCCGGCGCGCGGATTCTGGTGACCTTGCTCTCGGCCTTGCGCCAGAGAAACCTCAAACGCGGTATCGCGGCAATTTGTATCGGCGGCGGCGAAGCGACGGCCATGGCCGTGGAATGCGTCTACTAAGGCCAACCATTCCCAACGCTGGGAGGAGATTTGCTCCCGAAGTGGCTGTGTCAGGCACATCACTTTTGAATGACACACCGCTTTCGGGAGCAAGCCCCCCCCACAGGGTTCTGTGTAGTCACCCCCGGATTTAAGGATTCACCATGATTGCCAACGAAGACCAAAACCAGATCCGCGACATGGCCCGGCAGTTTGCCGAGGAGCGGCTGAAACCGTTCGCCGCCGAGTGGGATCGCGAACACCGGTTTCCCAAGGAAGCCATCGGCGAAATGGCCGAACTGGGCTTCTTCGGCATGCTCGTGCCGGAGCAGTGGGGCGGTTGCGACACCGGTTACCTGGCCTATGCCATGGCCCTGGAAGAAATCGCGGCCGGCGACGGCGCCTGCTCGACCATCATGAGCGTGCACAACTCGGTGGGGTGCGTGCCCATTCTCAAGTTTGGCAACGACGATCAGCGCGAGCGCTTCCTCAAACCGCTGGCCAGCGGCGCAATGCTCGGTGCGTTCGCGCTGACCGAGCCGCAAGCCGGTTCCGATGCGAGCAGCCTGAAAACCCGTGCACGCCTGGAAGGTGATCACTACGTGCTCAATGGCTGCAAACAGTTCATCACGTCGGGGCAAAACGCCGGGATTGTCATTGTGTTTGCAGTGACCGATCCGAGTGCCGGCAAACGCGGAATCACCGCACTTATCGTGCCGACCGATTCGCCGGGCTACAAAGTGGCCCGCGTTGAAGACAAGCTCGGCCAGCATGCTTCGGACACCTGCCAGATTCTCTTCGAAGACGTCAAAGTCCCGGTCGCGAACCGCTTGGGCGAGGAGGGCGAGGGCTACAAGATCGCCTTGGCCAACCTCGAGGGCGGGCGCGTCGGCATTGCTTCGCAAGCGGTGGGCATGGCCCGCGCCGCGTTCGAAGCCGCGCGCGATTACGCCCGCGAGCGGGACACCTTCGGCAAGCCGATCATCGAGCATCAGGCCGTGGCGTTCCGCCTCGCTGACATGGCCACGCAGATCGCCGTTGCGCGGCAAATGGTGCATTACGCTGCCGCCCTGCGTGACAGTGGTCAACCGGCCTTGGTCGAGGCGTCGATGGCCAAGTTGTTCGCCTCGGAAATGGCCGAGAAGGTCTGCTCGATGGCATTGCAAACCCTGGGCGGTTACGGTTACCTCAACGACTTCCCGCTGGAGCGCATCTACCGCGACGTGCGTGTCTGCCAGATCTACGAAGGCACCAGTGATATTCAGCGCATGGTCATTTCGCGCAATCTTTGAGAAGGAGTTTTTATTCATGACTTACGAAACGATTCTGCTGGAAATCCACGGCCGCGTTGGCCTGATCACCCTGAACCGCCCGCAGGCGCTGAACGCGCTGAACGCGCAACTGGTCAGCGAAGTGAACCATGCGCTCGATGGGCTGGAAGCTGACGCGAACATTGGTTGCATCGTCCTCACCGGTTCGAAGAAAGCCTTCGCGGCCGGTGCCGACATCAAGGAAATGGCCGAGCTGACCTATCCGCAGATCTACATGGACGATCTGTTCAGCGACAGCGACCGTGTCGCCAATCGACGCAAGCCGATCATCGCAGCGGTCAACGGCTTCGCCCTTGGCGGGGGCTGTGAACTGGCGTTGATGTGCGACTTTATTCTGGCCGGCGACAACGCCAAGTTCGGCCAGCCGGAAATCAACCTCGGCGTCCTGCCGGGCATGGGCGGCACCCAGCGCCTGACCCGTGCCGTGGGCAAAGCCAAGGCCATGGAAATGTGCCTGAGCGGGCGCATGATCGATGCCGTGGAAGCCGAGCGCTGCGGCATCGTCGCGCGGATCGTGCCCAGTGATGAACTGCTGGATGAAGCGCTGAAGGTGGCCGCCGTCATTGCCAGCAAGTCGCTGCCGATTGCAATGATGACCAAAGAAAGCGTCAACCGAGCGTTCGAGGTCAACCTGACGGAAGGCGTACGTTTTGAGCGCCGGGTGTTCCATGCCGCGTTTGCCACACAGGATCAGAAGGAAGGGATGGCGGCGTTCGTGGCCAAGCGGGCGCCGGAGTTCCAGGGCAAGTAATTACTGACGCTATCGCGGGCAAACCCGCCCTCACAGGGCTGCACAGAACCTTGTGGGAGCGGGCTTGCCCGCGAAGCTTTTGGGGGTTTGACCATTGGGCCGCCTCTCCACCGGGAGGAGGCCCGCACGGTTATAGCGGGTAGTTCTTCAATTCCCGGGCAATCACCATTCGCTGAATCTCGCTCGACCCTTCATAAATCTGGGTAATCCGCGCATCGCGGTAATACTTCTCGACCGGATAATCCTCCAGATACCCATACCCGCCATGAATCTGAATCGCTGACGAACAGACCTTCTCGGCCATTTCCGAAGCAAACAACTTGGCCTGTGAAGCCTCTGACAGGCACGGCTTGCCCGCCGTGCGCAGCCGCGCCGCATGCAGGATCATCAGCCGCGCTGCGTTCAATTGCATGTGCATGTCGGCCAGCAGATTGGCGATGCTCTGATGCTCGTTGATCGGTTTGCCGAACTGCACCCGATCACGCGAGTAAGCCAGCGCCGCTTCAAACGCCGCACGGGCGATGCCGAGCGCCTGCGCAGCGATGCCGATGCGTCCGCCTTCAAGGTTGGACAGGGCAATCGCCAGACCCTTGCCGCGCTCACCGAGCAGGTTGGCCTCGGGAATGCTGCAGTTGTTCAGCGTCACCGCGCAGGTGTCGGAGGCGCGGATGCCCATTTTGTGTTCGGTGCGATCGACGATGAAACCGGGCGTATCGGTCGGTACCAGAAACGCGGAAATCCCTTTCTTGCCAAGATCCGGATCGGTCACCGCAAACACGATAGCCAGTTTCGCCCGTTTGCCGTTGCTGACGAATTGCTTGGCGCCGTTGATCACCCACTGGCCATCATGCAGTTCGGCGCGAGTGCGCAGGTTGTGCGCTTCGGAGCCGGCCTGGGGTTCGGTCAGGCAGAAGCAGCCGATGACCTGACCGCTGGCCAGATCCGCCAACCAGGTCTGCTTCTGGGCGTCACTGCCGTAATTGAGCACCGGGCCGCAACCGACGGAGTTGTGAATGCTCATGAATGCACCCGTCGCGCCGTCGCCAGCGGAGATTTCTTCGACCGCCAACGCATACGCCACATAGTCGACGTAAGTGCCGCCCCATTCTTCTGGCACGACCATGCCGAGCAAACCCAGTTCGCCCATTTGCGCCACCAAAGCGTCGTCGATCCAGCCAGCCTTTTCCCAGGCTTGCGCGTGGGGTGCGATTTCGCCGCGGGCAAAGTCCCGGGCCATGTCGCGGATCATGACTTGTTCTTCAGTCAGTTCGAGATCGTGCATGGCTCAGCTCCCGCTCTCATCAAAACCGTGGAAGAAACTCGCGACATGCGCAGCGTCCAGCGCGGCGAGGGTCGGTGGGTTCCAGCGAGGTGTCTTGTCTTTGTCGATCAGCAGGGCGCGCACGCCTTCGATCAAATCACCGCGTGCGAACCACTGGCGATCCAGATGCAGTTCCAGCGCGAAGCAATGTTCCAGGCTCAGATGCCGGCCACGACGAAGCATTTCCAGGGTCACGGCCATGGCTAATGGCGAACGGGTTTCCAGCAGATCAGCCGTAGTGGTCGCCCATTCGTGGCTGTTGGCCACGGTCACAGCGCGCAATTGCTCGACCATGCTCGGCACGTCCGGCAGGGCGAAGAAATGGTCGATGACCGGACGCAGTTTTTGCAATGGCGCATCGGACAGGGTTTGTACGCCCATTTTGGCGAGCTGGTTCTGCAGATCCTTGAGCGGCGTGTCACTCCATTGCAGATGATCGAGTTGCTGATCGAGGGTCGCCAGTTTGTCACTGTCGACGTACCAGTCGGCCAGCCCGCAATACAGTGCGTCGGCGGCGCGAATCTGCACACCGCTGACGCCCAGATAAATCCCCAGTTCACCGGGAATGCGCGACAGGAAATAGCTACCGCCGACGTCCGGGAAATAACCGATGGCCACTTCCGGCATCGCCAGACGGCTCTTCTCCGTGACGACCCGCAGATCGGCGCCTTGCACCAGCCCCATGCCGCCGCCAAGGACAAAACCATCCATCAGCGCGAGCACCGGTTTGCGGTAATGGTGGATCGTCAGGTCGAGAGCGTATTCCTCGACGAAGAAATCTTCGTGCAGCGTGTCGCCGCTTTTGAAGCTGTCGTACAGCGAGCGAATGTCGCCACCGGCGCAGAAAGCTTTTTCACCGGCACCGCGCAGTACCACGGCATGGACATTGGCGTCCGCGGCCCAGGCATCGAGCTGCTGTTGCAGCAGGCGAACCATGTCGAGGGTGATGGCATTGAGGCCGGCGGGGCGGTTGAGGGTCAGGTGACCGATGTGGTTGCGAACCTCGGCCAGCACTTCGTTTTGCGTGGCATCCATGGACAAAGTCCTCGGGGATGAAGCCTGAGCAGTCATCACTAACTCCCTGCTTTTATTGTCTTTATTCGAGAAGCTCGCGCGCGAGCGTTACCGGATCGTAACAGTGCAAATTTGCCGTGTACAACGGGGATATGTGCAGGGGGAGTTTGCGTTTTTGCCTTGGGTACAAGATTGCCGTTGTGGCGAGGGAAGTGGCCCCCTCGCGCCATTGATGCAGGTGGCTGTCAGCTGAAAACTTCACCAATACTGCGACGTTTGGCATGCAGTTCACTGGCGTGGATCAGCCGTTCAAGATCCTCAGGAGTGACGTCGATGAACGCGTCCATGTCGGCCAGCGCCCGTTTCAGGTCTTGGGCGGTGATCGCCTGGCTGTCGACCGGGGCGACCGCTGGCGCCAGTTCAGCGGGGCGTTTTGGATAACGAATACGCGTGAGGTTGTTGTAGGCCAGCGCACTGAGCAGCATGCACGCCGCGCCGAGCATCGCGGGCGCCATGGCTTTCCAGTCCATGGCAATGGTGGCGGGATCGGCCAGCACCAAGGTGAGTGCCAACGCACCGGCCGGTGGGTGCAGGCACCGCAGCCAGCACATCAGGATCAACGCCATGCCCGCCGCCAGGCATGCGCTACCCAAAGTTCGCCCGAGTACGTGGGCAACCAATATCGACACCCCACCTGCGCACAGATAACCGCCGATGATCGACCACGGCTGGGCGAGCGCCCCGGACGATACGGCAAACAGCAACACCGCCGACGCACCCAACGGCCCGATCAGGTGATAAGCCACCTCATGGCCAAACACCTGCGCACACAGCCACACACTGAACAACGTGCCCAACGCCATGCCGATAGCGGCGCGGCTCCATTCGGTGGGGCGGGTGTTGATGGCGGCGGGCAACCAGCGAGCGAGCATGTGAAACCGATCCTGTAAAAAGTCCGGGCAAAAAAAAGGACTTGTCCGGCAATCCGGAAAGCCCTCGAAGTTGTTCCAACATTGGGGGAGGAACGCGCACAGTGTGCCGATCAATCTCTATGCTGACAAATTCATATTAATGCAGTTTTAGTGCATTATTTTTGCACTGAAGCGACACGACGACCACTGATGTAACAGAGGTAACCGCCTAATGCGGCCAGAGCGCTCAAGGCATAAAACATGCTCGGCGCGGGTGTGTGCATTAGCAGAAAACCGCACATTACGGGGCTCGCACCGCCGACCAGTGCCGCCAGGTTCTGTGCACCGTAGTAACTGCCGCGCAGTTCTTCAGGGGCCAGGGTGTCGACGAAGAGGAAATCCGCCGGGTAAATGATCATCTCGCCGAGGGTGAAGATGAACATCGCCACGCACCAGCCGACGAGGCTGTCAGCCAGACTGAAGCCGATCAGGCCAACGATGAACAATGCAGTGCCCGCCGCAATCCAGAAGTGCAGGTACCAGCGTGCTGAGCAGGCAACCGAGGGTGAACAGGATCATCGTGCGGTCGTTCTTCAGGATGATCAGGGTCTTCACAAAGCTTTGTGGCTGACCGACCGTTGATATTGGCTTTGCCTCCAGTGAGACACCGAGCAGCAAAAAAATGCTGCCAATGGCGATCATGCCGGCAACGATGAAGGGGGCCTGTGGCTGGATACCGGCAATCACCACACCCATCATCTCTATGTCCTTATTTCAGCGCTCGGTTGGCGCGCGGCCATCCTCGCCGCGCACAGGCCACCGGTCAAGCTGAACCCTCCCGATGGCGGGGAGGGTGGTTAGCGGCTACAAGGGCTTGAGGTACAACAGGACGTAGTTGTTTTTATCAAACGCGCCGCTGAGTACCGGTTGTAACGAATCGAGTGACGACCCCTTCAATGTCAGAAAATCACTGCGATCCATGATCAGCCACGCCGGGCCTTTAAGCGCTTCCAGCGCCTGTGCGGTGTCGGTGAACTGCGGTTGCAGATCCTGTTCGATGTTGACCATGAACTTGATCGCCTTGGCGTCCTTGCCCATCCCGTGCAGCACCAACGGTGCAGGGTTTTGCTGAACCTGGGCAAACGCGGCACGACTGAAGGTCTGTGTGTCATACAGCCGCCGCTCAACCGGCTCAAACACTGACGCATACACCGTCCACAACGCCAGCACTGAACACAGTGCCAATATTTCAGCGCGCCAGCGGGGCCGCAACAACCGCCACAACGCCGCCAATTGGAGGGCGCCCAACACGATCATAACGAGGGTGATTTCGCCCAGTTGCTCGGGGAAACGCTTCTTTGCGACCAGCAAGGCCAATATCAACAATCCGGGCGTTACCAGCCAGAGGCCAAGTATCAAACCGCGCAGCCACGCGAACCCCCGACCTTGAGCAACCTGAAACGGATACGCCGCGATGATCGCCGCCATCGGCAACATCGGCAGCAGATACCGTGCCTTTTTCGCCTGCGGAATCGACAAGCCGACGATCACGATCAGCCCGGCCGCCGCGCAATACTGCACCAGCCGCAAGGCCGGCCCGCGCTGCTGTGGTTTGCTCAGCCAGGCAGCCGCCAACGCCAGTAAGGCCAAGGGATATGCCAGCGCATAGTTGCCCAGCGAACTGGTGAAGTAATACAGCGAACCGCTGACGCCTTCACTGCCGTCCATGCGCCCCATGAACTGCATGCGAATCACATCCTGCATAAACGCTGGCCCGCCGCTGAGTCTGGCAAACCACAGCAGCAGGCCCACACACGCCACCAGCAGCACTGAGGCCAACAGACCAAACACGAACAACCGCGACCACTGTCGGTTGAGCAGGTAATAACTGCATAACATGCCGGTCGGCACCACCAACCCGATCGGCCCGCGAATGCCGAAACCGAGCAACAGCAGCACAAAAATCAGCGGCCAACGTTGTCCGCCGCCGAAATGTTCATGGGCGTAACCGAGGTAGAACACCGCAAACGCCACGGCGGCTAGCATCAAGTCCTGAGATACAGCACGCACTTCGGTGACAAAAGTGCCGGTCAGCATCAGCAACAAAATGCTGATCAGCGCCCAGGGGTGCGAATAGGGCGCCAGTAGCCGGTACATCAACGTCACGATCACCGCGCCGGCGACAGCACTCGGTGCCCACGCCGTGAACGCATTGACCGCACCGAACGGCAACGACAAAAACCAGATAAAGAGCGTCGACAGCGCCGAGTAATCGGCATACGGCTGACCATACGTCGTGGGAAACACCGTCGGCCCGTGGCGCAGCATCTCCTGAGCGAACAGCACAAAACGCGAGTCAAAACCGATAGGGGCCTGCCCGTAGACCCCGGCGACGAACAACAAGAATGCCAACAGTCCCGCGATCAGGGACTGCTGGCGGATGGCAGGCGACAGCGTGTTCAAGCGACGTCTGAGGTGTGAGGCCACTGTTGCAGCGGGATCGGCAATGTGCGCGATTCACCACGGCCCATCGGGAAGTAGTGGAACCCGTTACGTGCCAGACGTTCCGCGTCGTACAGGTTGCGTCCGTCGAAGATCACCGGATTATTGAGGCGCTGTTTGATCAAGTCGAAATCCGGCGCCTTGAATTGCTGCCATTCGGTGCAGATGATCAGCGCATCAGCCCCCGGCAATACCGATTCCGGTGTACCCATGAGCATCAGTTTCAGTTCGTTGGGGTACAGGTTCTGGGTTTCCTGCATGGCTTCGGGGTCGAACGCACGCACGCTGGCACCTGCGGCCCACAACTCTTCAAGCAAAACCCGGCTCGGCGCATCGCGCATGTCATCGGTATTGGGCTTGAACGCCAAGCCCCAGAGCGCGAAGGTCTTGCCGCTCAGATCACCTTTGTAGAACGCGTTGATGCGCTCGAACAACTTGTGCTTCTGCCGCTGGTTGATCGCCTCGACCGCTTGCAACAAGTCGCTGGAGCAATGCGCCTCTTCGGCACTGTGGATCAGCGCACGCATATCCTTGGGGAAGCACGAACCGCCATAACCGCAGCCCGGGTAGATGAAGTGGTAGCCAATACGCGTATCGGCGCCGATGCCCTGACGCACCGACTCGATGTCGGCGCCCAGGTGCTCGGCGAGTTCGGCGATCTGGTTGATGAAGCTGATCTTCGTCGCCAGCATGCAGTTGGCGGCGTACTTGGTCAGCTCGGCGCTGCGCAGGTCCATGAACATGATGCGGTCATGGTTGCGGTTGAATGGCGAGTACAGATCGCGCATCACGTCGCGCACTTCGTCACCTTCACAGCCGATGACGATCCGGTCCGGACGGCGGCAGTCGGCAACGGCCGAGCCTTCCTTGAGAAACTCCGGATTGGAGACGATATCGAACTGCAGCAACCGGCCTGCCTTGACCAGCGCCTTTTCGAGGTGCGCACGCAGCCTGTCGCCAGTGCCCACCGGTACCGTGGATTTCTCCACCAGGATCAGGGGTTGCTCACGATGACGGGCAATCGCGTCACCGACTGACAGCACGTAGCGCAGGTCGGCCGAGCCGTCCTCACGGGACGGCGTGCCGACCGCGATGAACGCAACGCGACCGTGTTGCACGGCGAGTTGTTCATCGGTGGTGAATTGCAGGCGTTTCGAATCCAGACCTTCGCGCACCAGGCTGGCCAGCCCCGGTTCGAAGATGCTGACATGGCCTTGCTTGAGCAGATCGACCTTCTTCTGGTCGACGTCCATGCACACGACGTCATGCCCGACCTCGGCCAACACAGCCGCTTGTACCAGACCGACGTAACCGCTTCCAAACACTGTGATTTTCATGGAGCACTCCTGAATTCGGGCGCACGAGCCGGACGAGTGTTAATGGTGATGACCCCGAGCATGACCAGCGCCACGCCCAGTGATTTAGCGAAACTGAAGGATTCGTTGAACAGCGGCAGACTGGCCGCCAGCAGGTACACCAGCGCATAGCTGATGCTCAGCAGTGAATACGCGCGGCCCAATGGCAGATCGCGCAGCGCGGCGAGCCAGCACAGCATCGACAGGGCGTAGGCGAAAATGGCCGTGAACACGACCGCCAATGCGTGCAGGTCGATGCCGTCCAGCGCCAGCCATTGCTCAGGCGCTGGCAGGCGCGTCATGCTCCAGCGCATGCCCAGTTGCGCCGCGCTGACCAACAACACGCTGCCCATGGCGAAGGCGATCCCACGACGTTGGCTCATGATTGTTGCCCCAGCAGTACGACACCGCCGATCACCAGCGCTACCCCCAGCCAATGCCGGCGGTCAATGTGTTCGCGGAAAACGAAGCGGGCGATCAACGTGATCAGCACGAAGTTGAGGCTGAGCATCGGGTAGGCAATGCCGACTTCCAGACGCTGCAATACCAACAGCCAGACCAGCAAGCCACTGCCCAGCGCCAAAAGTGCAAGCCACAACCACGGCGAACGCAGTTTTTCAGCCCAGGAGGAATCGACGCCGCGCCAACTCTCCACCGCGTATTTTTGCGCCACCTGACCCAGGCAGGTCAGCAGGCACGCGACCAACAGCAGCAACAGGCTCATGACGCCTCCTTGGGAAGGATCATGATCACCAGATTGCCCTGCTCGTAACGAATGCCGTCCTTGGGCAGTTTGTCGATTTCGTCCAGTTCTTCCTGCCCCTTGACGCGCATCACCACGCCGACCGAACCGCTGCGGCGAGCCTCGTGCATCCACTGTTGCACTTGATCGGAATCGACCCGTTGTTGAATGCCGTCAGGATAGGCAAGACCATATTTCAGTTCGCCTATCGTGTTGTACAGCGCAACCTGCGGGCGTTTCAGGCGCCAGGCGAGGGCCGAGGCCGCGCCCAGATCGTTGCTCAACAAGTGCGTGGTTTGTGCCAGTTCAGTGACGTGATGACGGATGAACTGATCGGGCATCTTGTTGGCGACCACCGATTTGGGCAGCGCCGCGGGCAACACGCCAATCAGCAACAGGCTGCCGAATGCCGGCGCCGCCCAGCATTGCAGAGGCAGGAAGGCTTGCAGCAGGTTGGCGATGATCCAGCCGGTCAGGGCAATGAACACCAGCACCATGCTGTGCAATTCGTGGTCGTACAGCGGTTTTTTCAGTTGCAGGTAGACCACTGCGATCAGCGTCACCAGCCCCAACAAATGGTTCAGCAGACCATTGATGCTCAGCGCCCGGCCTTGCTCCAGACGTAAACGGTCGGCCAGCGCATGACCGAGCAGCAACGCCATTGGCAGCAGGCAGGGCAGGATGTAAGTCGGCAACTTGCCGTTGCTCAAGCTGAAAAACAGCAGCGGCATCAGCAGCCACAGCAGCAGGAACACGACTTGGGGCTGAGCGCGGGTTTGCCACGCCTGCTTGAATGCCGTCGGTAACAGACCGACCCACGGCAGACTGAACGCCACCAGCAGCGGCAGGTAAAACCACCACGGCGCATCGTGCTGGGCATCGTCACCGGCGAAGCGGCGGATGTGTTCGTGCCAGAAGAAGAACCGCCAGTAATCCGGCTCTTGCGCATGCACCGACAGCACCCACGGCAGGCTGACGATGATCGCGACGGCAATCGCCATCGGGCCGTACATCAGCAATTCACGCCAGCGTTTTTGCCAGAGCATCCACGGCAAGGCGATCAGCACCGGCAGCAGCCAGGCGAGAAAACCCTTGGTCATGAACCCCATGCCGCAGGCCAGTCCCAACAACGCCCAGGCGGCCAGGCGCTTGCCGCCGGTGTGACTGTCGACAGCAAACCACAGCGCCACCAGGCTCAGGTTGACCCAGAAAGTGAATTGCGGATCGAGGTTGGCGTATCCGGCCTGCCCGGCAACGATGGTGAAACTCATGTAGAGCAGGGCGCAGACAAAACTTTTGCGCGGGTCATTCCATAAACGTCGAGCGATCAAGAAGCACAACAACACGCTCAAACCGGTGCTCAATGCCGAGGCAAAGCGCACGCCGAACAGGTTTTGCCCGAACAACTCCTGACCCAGCGCGATCATCCAGTACCCGGCAATCGGCTTCTCGAAATAGCGCAGGCTCATGAAGTGCGGCGACACCCAGTTACCGCTCAGGAGCATGTCCTGGCTGATCTGTGCGTAGCGGGTTTCGTCTGGAATCCACAAACCGTGAGTGCCCAGCGGCAGCAAATAAGCGAGCAGGAAAAAAACCAGCAACAGCAGCGGCAATGTCCAGCGTTGAGTCATGCGCCTTGCACTCCCAACCAGCCTTCACGGCCATCGAGGACGCCGCGCTCTACGCGGCCTACGGGCAAGGTGTTGAGGAACTCGGGCAACAAGTTGCCCAAAGGGTTGAACTCGATGTTTCGCTGGCGTGCCTCGGCCAGCAATTGACGAAAATCCTGAGCCATCAGAATCCCTTCTACTTCGGCATGAATGGTATAGACGTTGAGGTTTTCCGGGCGCAAGCGATCGAGGATGTACGCATTGAAGTCCTGCGCAGCCACGCTCGGGCCGACGACTTCGTCGAAGGTCGGCAAGTCCACCGGTATCTGTGGCGTGCCCGGTGTGCCGTCAGCCAACAGCGCACGGAACATCCGCTGCCCACGGCAATCGCTGTTGTAGCGAAAACCGAAAGCTTGCTTGGCCTCGATCACGCGCTCGTCCGCACGCCAACCGGCGGCGGCCGAACATTCAATCTTCTGGCCAAGAATGTCGCTCAAGGTGTCGACACCCTGACGAATCTGCTCGATCAGTTGCTTGTCGCTCCAGCGCCCGGCATTGGCCTGCCAGCCATGGTGATCCCAGGCGTGCAGGCCGACTTCATGACCGGCGTCCCGGGCCTGACGCATCAGGTGCCCGAGATCGCGGCCAATCGGTTTGCCGGGCCAGGCCGTGCCGGCCAGCAGAATGTCCCAGCCGTACAGGCCAGCCGCGTTGGAACGCAGCATTTTCCAGAGGAACTGCGGGCGGATCAGGCGCCACAGATGCCGGCCCATGTTGTCCGGGCCGACACTGAAGAAAAACGTTGCCTTGACCTGCGCCTCGTCGAGCATCTCCAACAGTCGCGGCACACCTTCACGGGTGCCGCGGTAGGTGTCGACATCGATACGAAGACCTGCCTGCATCAGCGTGCCTCTTTATCGCAGCTCTCCGAGATTTCGAGCATGGCCTCGCGCAAGAAGAAGTCGAGCGTGTTGCCAATGGTCTCGCGCATCTCAACGGTCGGCTCCCAGTTCAACAGGCGCTTGGCGTTGGCAATGCTCGGTTTGCGGTGTTCGACGTCCTGATAACCGGCACCGTAGAACGCCTTGCTCTCGACGTCGCGGAAACCGGCGAACGGCGGGAAGTTGTCGCGCAGCGGGTGGGCTTCGAACTGACGCAGCAGCTCTTCGCCCAACTGACGGATGCTCGCTTCGTTGTCCGGGTTGCCGATGTTGATGATCTGGCCGTTGCAGGCGTCGTTGTCGTTATCGATGATCCGCGCCAGCGCTTCGACGCCGTCGGCGATGTCGGTGAAGCAGCGTTTCTGCTCGCCACCGTCGAACAAACGAATCGGCGTGCCTTCCACCAGGTTGAGGATCAGTTGGGTGATTGCACGGGAGCTGCCGATACGCGCCGAATCCAGACGATCGAGGCGCGGCCCCATCCAGTTGAATGGGCGGAACAGGGTGAAATTCAGCCCCTTGGCGCCATAAGCCCAGATCACCCGGTCCAGCAGTTGCTTGGACACCGAATAGATCCAGCGCTGCTTGTTGATCGGGCCAACAATCAGGTTTGAAGTGTCTTCGTCGAAGTTCTTGTCTTGGCACATGCCATAGACTTCCGACGTCGACGGGAAGATCACGCGCTTGTTGTACTTGACGCAGTAGCGCACCAGTTTCAGGTTTTCTTCGAAGTCGAGCTCGAACACGCGCAGCGGATTGCGGGTGTATTCGATCGGCGTGGCGATGGCCACCAGTGGCAGCACCACGTCGCACTTCTTGATGTGGTACTCGATCCATTCGGAGTGAATGCTGATGTCGCCTTCAACGTAGTGGAAGTGCGGATGACTGCGCAGACGGTCGATGGCATCAGAGCCGATGTCCAGACCGTAGACTTCATAGCGATCATCACGCAGCAGGCGCTCGGACAGGTGATTACCGATGAACCCGTTGACGCCCAGGATCAGCACGCGAGTACGGCGTGGCCCACGACCGGATTCAGCGCCGCGCAGCAACGAGCCGTCGACCAGACCCAGTTCGCTGGCCAGTTGCGGGCCACTGAGGAACAGACCGTTGTCGTTGCGCTGACCCGAGAGGATCACCAGCGAATCTTCACCGCAGGCAATGCGCAGCGGATCGACACTGATCACCCGGCCCGGGGCCTGGCCTTCGTTGCCTTTGACGACTTCGGCGCTCCAGACGATCAGCTTGTGTTCGCCCACGGCGCAGAAAGCGCCCGGATACGGCTGAGTCACGGCGCGAGTCAGATTGAACAGTTGCTCGGCCGGATTGGCCCAGACCAATTTGCCGTCCGCCGGCGTACGACGCCCAAACACCGTGGCTTTGGATTCGTCTTGCGGCGTTTCGCTGATCTTGCCTTGAAGCATCGCTGGCAAGGTGTCGCGCAACAGATCAGCGGCGGCAGTACGCAGTTTGCCGTGCAGGCTCAGTGCGGTGTCGCTGCGTTCGATGGCGACGCGTTGCTGAGCCACGATGGCGCCGGCATCGGCACGTTTGACCATGCGGTGCAGGGTCACCCCGGTTTCGGTTTCGCCGTTGACCAGCACCCAGTTCGCCGGAGCGCGGCCACGGTAGCGCGGCAGCAGCGAACCGTGCAGGTTGAACGCGCCTTTTTTGGCAAGGGCCAGCAGCGGCTCGCTCAGCAGGTTGCGGTAGTAGAACGAGAAAATGTACTCAGGGTCGAGTTTGGCAATGCGCTCGATCCACAGTGGGTGGTTAACGTCTTCCGGCGCGTGAACCGGGATACCTTTGTTGGCGCACAGTTGCGCCACAGAACTGTAGAAGGCGTTTTCTTTCGGGTCGTCGGCGTGAGTGAACACCGCTGCGATGTCAAAGCCGCTGTCGAGCAGGGCTTGAATGCCGGCGCAGCCAATATCGTGGTAAGCGAAGACAACAGTTTTTGCACTCATGAGTGAACCTGACCGGTAGTAGAGGAAGAAGAGAGACCATCAACAGTGACGGCAGGCGCCGGGCTATCGGCGTGGCTGCGCAACACTTTTTCAATGAAGAAACGCGGGCGGGCGCGCACATCGCTGTACATGCGGCCCAGGTATTCGCCGAGCAGGCCCATGCCGATGAACTGGCCGCCGGTGAACACGAACAGCACGGCGAACAGCACGAACGTGCCGTCACCGGCCCAACCGGCGCCGAAGGCCAGCCGCAGTACGATCAACGCCACCGCAAACAGCACGCCCAGCCCAGCCATCGCGAAGCCGACAATGCTCAGCAAACGCAGCGGTGTGGTGGTCATGCAGGTGGTCAAGTCGAACATCAGGTTGATCAGGCGCATCGGGCTGTACTTCGAATCGCCATGCTCACGCTCAGCGTGGGCGACGACGATTTCCGTGGTGTGGCGGGCGAAGCTGTTGGCCAGAATCGGAATGAACGTGCTGCGTTCGCGGCAGGCGAGCATCGCGTCAATGATCGTGCGGCGGTAGGCGCGCAGCATGCAGCCGTAGTCGCTCATGGCGACGCCGGTTGAGCGTTGCACGGCAAGGTTGATCAGCTTCGACGGATAGCGGCGCAGGGCCGAGTCCTGACGGTTGCCGCGCACGGTGCCGACCACGTCGTAACCCTTTTCGGCTTCGGCCACCAGTCGCGGGATTTCTTCTGGCGGGTTCTGCAGGTCGGCATCGAGGGTGATGACCACGTCGCCCTTGCACTGTTCGAAACCGGCCATGATCGCCGCGTGCTGGCCGTAGTTGCGGTTGAGGATGACCGCCACAAACGGGCTGTCTTCGCGGGTGGCGGCTTCTTCAAGAAGCATGGCGGAGTCGTCGCGACTGCCATCGTCCACGAGGACAATTTCAAAGTCGTGACGCAGCAGCCGGCAGGCCGCTTCGGTGCGGCGCAGCAGTTCCGGCAGGCTCTCCTGTTCGTTGTAGACCGGGATAACGATCGACACGCAACGGATTGGGTAAGGTTTCACAGGCGTTTGTCCATTAGGGTGGCGATGGCGCCGACCACGCGATCAAGGTCTTGATCGGTCATGTCGGGGAACAGCGGAATCGAGCACAGCCGCGCCGAGTTCCATTCGGTGTTGGGCAGGTACAGGTCGGGGTCACGCTGGCGATACCAGGTGTGCAGGTGGGTGGCGATGAAATGGATACCGGTGCCGATGCCCTGATCCTGCAAACCTTTCATGAAGGCTTCGCGGTCCATGCCGCAACGCTCGCTGTCGATGCGCAGGATGAACAGGTGCCAGGCGTGCTGTTGCGCGTAGTCGGGCACGGCCAGTGGCTGCACCGGCAGGCCTTCGAGTTTTTGTCGGTAGGCAGTGGCCAACTCGGTACGGCGGGCGTTGATCGCTTCGAGGCGCTGCAACTGCACCAATGCAATCGCTGCGTTGATGTCGGCCAGGTTGTATTTGAAACCCGGCTCCATCACTTGCGCCTGTGGCTTGCGCCCGCCGGTCAGGCGGTCGTAGGCATCGACGCCCAGACCATGGAATTTGAGCATGCGCACGCGACTGGCCAGGGCTTCATCGTCGGTGACGAACATCGCGCCTTCGGCGCAGGTCATGTTCTTGATCGCATGGAAGGAAAAGATGGCTGTGCCTTGCGCGCCAACGTGGCGGCCCTTGTAGCGGGTGCCGGCGGCATGGGCCGCGTCTTCGATCACTGCGATACCGTGCTTGTCGGCCAGGGCGTACAGCGGATCGAGATCGAACGCGGCACCGGCGTAATGCACCGGAATAATCGCTTTGGTGCGTGGGGTGATGGCCGCTTCGATGCGCACAACGTCGGTCATCAAGGTGTCGCGGTCGACGTCGACAAACACCGGTTTGGCGCCGATCAGCGAGATCATGTTGGCGGTCGACACCCAGGTTTGCGACGGCGTAATGACTTCATCGCCCGGGCCGATGCCCAACGCCAGCAACGTAATATGCATCCCGCCGGTAGCCGAAGACAGTGCCACGGCATGATGGCACCCCACGTATTGAGCGAACTGTTCTTCAAGTGCCTGGTTTTTCGGTCCGGTGGTGATCCAGCCCGAGCGCAATACTTGCTCGACGGCTGCAATTTCTTCATCGCCGATACTCGGGCGGGAGAAGGGGAGAAACGCCTGACTCATGGGCACCTCAATGAGAAAAAAAGAAAGCCTCACGATTTTCATCGGATCCAGTACCAGCGTAGACGCAGAATTCTTTTCTACATCAACAGGTTGTTAGAACAACCTGACGTCGGGCTTTGGTTGACTTTTCGAGCCTCGCCCGGCAGTTTGTTCACTGCCGCCGCTGGCTCTATCGGGCTTAAGGTTATGCCCGATTTTGTGAAAGGAATATGAAAAAGTAGTCGGCGATTCGTTTATCTAAAGTTCATTAAGGCACTGTTCAGACTTCTGCCTTTTATTGATTTTTTTACAGGAAAAGTCTTACGGAATTAATCGGCTTATATTAAAAACATTACATTTTAAAGTTGTTGTGTTGAACAGTTTTTACTCAAGGCATTTCGTTTGATTGACTTACCCCTTACACCGACAGAACCGCCAAAAACCAACCCGATGTCTCTGTATCTGGCGCGCTTGGCCCCCTCCAGCCAACTGACCATGCGCTATGTTCTGCAGGACGCCGCTGACCGTCTCGGCTTCGAAGACATGAATGTCGAGGACATTCCCTGGCACGCTTTACAACCGGAAGATGTTGTTGCGTTAGTCGCAGCATTGCGCGAAGACAACTATGCGCCGAATACGTCTTCGCTTTATGTAAATGCCGTGCGCGGCGTCATGAACGAAGCCTGGCGCATGAGCCTGATTAGTCAGGATCACCTGTTAAAGATGCGTTCGGTAAAAGGTATTGCCGGCACGCGACTGTCTCAGGGCCGAAATCTAAAGCGCACGCTGATCCATGAGTTGATGGAAGTCTGCGCCGCCGACCCTCGTCCGCAAGGGCTGCGCGACGCGGCGGTGATTGCGTTGCTGTACGGCACCGGCATGCGCAAGTCAGAGTCGGTGGACCTGGATCTGAACCAGGTCGACTTCAGCGAGCGCAGCCTGACCGTGGTGGGCAAGGGCAACAAGCAACTGATCAAGTACGCCCCCGCTTGGGCGTTTGCCAAGCTCAATGCATGGCTGGAATTGCGCCGTACGCAACTCAAGGAAGGCGAGAGCGACGATGCGTTTCTGTTCAACCGCATCCGCCGTGGCAGCCATATCACCCGCGAGCGCATCACCAAACACGCGATCTATTACATCGCCCGTCAGCGTGGCACGCAGGTCGGGGTAAAAATCATGCCCCACGACTTCCGGCGCTCATTCATCACCCGCGTCATCGAAGAACATGATCTGTCGATTGCACAGAAACTGGCGCACCACAGCAATATCCAGACGACCGCCAACTACGACGTGCGTGATGACAACGAGCGGCGGCGTGCGGTGGATCGCTTCGATCTGTGATCAGGCCATCGCCAACACATGGGCCGCGCCGAGTACCGACAGATGAACCTCGCTACCGGCCGGCGGCGCGTGCATGCCGGAGCTGCGCACCAACAGTGAACGGCCAGGGCCATGGCTGGTTTCTGCGCGTAGTTCGACCGTCAATGTGCAGGTGTTACCCGCGAACTCCCGCTCAGTGACCACCGCATGACAGCCTTTGGTGCTGGTCATGGCGTCGGACAACTGCAATTGCTCAGGGCGCAACATGATCTGTGCATGGCCGATGAAACCGTCGCTGTTGACCGGCACCGCGCCCAACTCGCAATGGGCCCAGCCGAATTCGATGCGCGCCGGCATCACGACGGCTTCACCGAGAAAATGCGCGGTCTGCTCATCGTCCGGGTATCGGTAGAGATCCATGGGATGCCCGGATTGCACCAGACGCCCTGCACGCATGACCGCCAATTGATCGGCAAACGACAGCGCCTCACCTTGGTCATGGGTGACCAGGATCGTGGTGACGCCAGCGTCTTCGAGCAGCCGCGCGACCATTTTGCGCATGGCGCTGCGCAGGCCGGTGTCGAGGGCAGAAAACGGCTCATCGAGAAGCATCAGTCGGGGCTGCTGGGCCAGTGCCCGGGCGAGTGAAACCCTTTGTTGCTGGCCGCCGGACAATTCGTGGGGCCATCGACCCGCCATGTTGGCCTCCAGCGATACGCTGTCCATCAGCTGTGCGATGCGTTCATTTCGAGCCTCACCCGTCAGCGTCAGCCCAAAGCCGATGTTGGCGGCGACGGTCATGTGCGGAAACAGTGCCCCGTCCTGCGGCACATAGCCGATCTGGCGTTGATACGCCGGCACCGCATGAGTGCTGTCTACCAGCACCTGACCGTTAAGCAACAGGCTGCCGGCATCAGGAAATTCGAATCCGGCGATCATTCGCAGCAACGTGGTTTTGCCGGAGCCGGAAGGGCCGACGATGACCGTGCGGCTGCCGGTGGGGACGGACAGACAGATGTTATCCAGCGCTTTCTGTGCGCCAAAGGATTTGCTCAGGGTAATCAGTTCGAGTGCGTTCATCGGCCAGCGGTGCGCCTGGATTGGTGATAGAGAATGGCCGTCAGCGGTAGCGATAGCAGCACCATCAACAGTGCATAAGGCGCCGCAGCGGCGTAGTCGATTTCGCTGGTCATGGCCCAGAAGCCCGTGGCCAATGTCCGCGTGCCGTTGGGAGCGAGCAGCAGGGTCGCCGTCAGTTCATTGGTGATCGCCAGAAACACCAACGCGGCACCTGCCGCTGCGCCCGGTGCGGCCAGGCGCAAGGTGATCAGCCACACGGCGCGTAACGGCGAGCGGCCGAGGCTTTGCGCGATGTTTTCCAACTCCACCGGCGCTTGGGCGAAACCGGCACGCAGGCTGACCAGCGCCCGTGGCAGGAACATCAGCAGATAGGCCAGCAGCACAGTGATGGTGGTCTGGTAGATCGGCCGGGCGAAATGGATAGTGATCGTCACCAACGCCAGCGCCACAACGATTCCTGGCAATGAACTGGTGATGTAATTGCAGCCTTCAAGCAGGCGCTGCAACCTGCCCGGTGCGCGGATCGACAGCCAGGCAATCGGAATTGCCGCCAGGCTGGTCAACAGTGCACCGGCCACGCCCAATGACAGGGTTTGCAGTAAAGCGGGCAACAACTCACCGCCTTGCCAGACCTCAACGCCGCCAGTGACGAGCCAACGCCCCAACGTCAGTAAAGGCACCCCGAGGGCGAGCAGAGCGATCACGGTTTGCAGGGTCAGCCCGAGTGCAACGGTGCCGCGGCCCAAAAGCACCGTGCGTTGTTCACGCGCACTGCCTGAACCCACGCGGGCATAACGCGCCTGACCACGGGCGGCAGATTCGACCGTCAGCATCGCCAGACAACACAACGCCAGAACCCCGGCCAGCATGTTTGCCGCCGGGCCGTTAAAGGTCGATTTGAACTGATCGAAAATAGCCGTGGTGAAGGTGTCGAAACGGATCATCGCGTAGAGGCCGTATTCGGCGAGCAAATGCAGGCCGACCAGCAAGGCACCGCCGCCAATCGCCAGGCGCAACTGCGGCAATACCACCCTGAAAAACACCGCCCACGGTTTGAGACCCAGGGATTCGGCGACGTCTTCAATGGCCGGATCCAGTCGACGCAACGTTGCCGCAATCGGCAGATAAAGAAACGGGAAATAGGCGATCACCGAGACCAGCACACCGGCCGGCAGTCCGTGAATCGATGGAATCAGACTGACCCACGCATAACTGTGAACGAACGCCGGCACCGCCAGCGGCGCGACGGCCAATAAGGACCAAAAGCGCCGACCGGGCAGGTCAGTGCGCTCAGTCAGCCACGCGAGCGCGGTGCCGATCACGATGCACAGCGGCAGAGTGATCAACACCAGCAGCACCGTGTTGATCAACAACTCGGCTACCCGAGGGCGAAACACCAACGCTTCGATGGTCGCCCAACCCGTGGCCCACGACACACCGACCACAAACGCAATCGGTAGCAGCGACAACAATGAAACCCCGATCGCCAGGGCGACCACCCACGAGCCCCGACGCCCCGTCACGGCGCGGGCTCTGCGCGGGCGGTGGGCACCCGTGGTCGCGGCAACTTGTGCAGGTAAGGTTTGCGGCAGCACTTACAGCAGTCCTGCCTGGGTCATCAGCTCGACGGCTTTTTGGCTGTCGAGTTTCGACGCATCGACTTTGGGCGCATCCAGATCTTTCAGCGGCGTCAGCTTGGCATTGGACGGTGCGCCTTTGCCTACGGCGTATTCAAACGAATTGCCGCTATGCAGAATTTCCTGACCTTGTTTGCCCGTGATGTAGTTGAGGAACTGCTGGGCCTCCTCCTGGTGTTTGCTGGAGGCCAGCACGCCTGCGCCGGAAATGCTCACGAATGCACCCGGATCCTGATGTTTGAAGTAATGCAGTCGGGTGTTCTTGCTGTTTTCGCCGGTTTTGGACTGATCGACGAAGCTGTAATAGTGATAGATCACGCCGCTGTCGATCTGCCCGGCGTTCACCGCTTTGAGCACGGCGCTGTTCCCACGATACACGGAGACATTGGCTTTCATGCCTTTGAGCCAATCGAGCGTGGCGGCTTCGCCTTTCTGCTCAAGCACGGCGGCGACGATCGCCTGGAAGTCGGCACCGGCAGGGGAGGCGGCCCAGCGATCTTTCCAGCCGGGTTCTGCCAGATCGAGCAGGGATTTGGGCAAATCTTTTTCCGCGAGTTTGGCCGGGTTGTAGACGAACACCGTCGAACGCGCAGCGATACCGACCCAACGCCCGTGAGCCGGGCGGTACGCCGAATCCACTTGTTCCAGCGTTTTCGGCGCTACGGGGGCGAACAGCTTGGCGTTGTCGACCAGCACCATCGCCGGTGAGTTCTCGGTGAGGAACACGTCTGCCGGTGAGGCTGAGCCTTCCTGTACGAGCTGATTGCCCATCTCGGTGTCATCGCCATTACGAATCGTCACGGGAATACCGGTCTCTTGAGTGAATCCGGCGACCCAGGCCTTGGTCAGGCTTTCGTGCTGTGCGTTGTAGACCAGCAGGCCAACGCTATCAGCGGCGAACGTCTGGCCCGCACCGAGCAGGGCGGTGGCGAGCAACGCGCGTTTCAGAAAGGACGGAAACTGTGGATTCATGACGAGAACGCTCCTGATTTTCAGACGTTATGGGCAAGCACTCGCGCGCAGACTTCAATGCGAATGATTTGCATATGTTGGGCCGTCGGCAATGTAGAGAAACAAATGAGAAAAAAACGTCAAACGCACCGTTAATACATGTCATTTCTATTCAGATTGCCAGCGGCGTCGCAGACGCACGATTGCCGTGCGTCATTCAACGTCAGGTTATTCAGGAGGGATTGGGGATGTACGCGATGCTTTGGTCTGTGCGCCCGTGGAAAAACTGCTCGCCACGCGTGGGGGTGGTGGTGACGATCTGGTGATCGGCGCTCAGGTATTGGAGCGGCAGTGGGTCGCCTTTGCGGTACTGGGCAACGATGATTGTGCGTTGCGGCTTCCAGTGCTCGCCGCTGGTGCGTTCCAGCCACGCCATCATCTGCGCCGAACTGCCGGTGCGCGGAAAATCACGGCTTTGCGGCACATAGTAGAAGGGCGCGCCACCGGTTTGCAGGTACATCGGCACTTTGTTGTCGACCTCGACCATCACCATGCGCCACTGATTGAGTGGCGCCTGCAGGCTGGCCTGCTCGCGCACGGTTTCGCCAAAGCGAATCGCACCGCCACCGCTATTGGTCCATGGATAGATGACGCCGAGCACGGCGACCAGCACGACGGTGGCCGCAGCGAATCCTCTCATCCATCCGCGCCCCTGGGTATTGCGCGCCGCCATGCGCCGGGTGATCCACCACGCACCGAGCAGTTGCGCGAAAGGTACCAGCGGCAGTACGTAGTAACTGCGCCGACTGCCACTGGCGGTGAAAAACAGCATCAGCAGGGCCAGGCCCTGGATCAGCCAGCGGGCGTCGGGTTCGATGTGGCGCCAGCGCCGCGCCGCGACCCACAGCGCAATGATCCAGCATGGCGCCCATGGCAAGGTATAAACCGGCAGATAGAGCAGATAAGTGTAAATCGGGCCCATGTTGTCGAACGGCTCGAAGAACCGCACGACGTTTTCACGCAGTACCAGGCCCAGACCGCTTTGGCTGTAATTCGGCGCGCCATAGAGGTGGGACAGCAGGAACGGCAGCATGTAAAACGCCCCGGCGATCACCAGCGCTACCGCCAGACGTCCATTCAAATGACGTTTCCAGCGGCCTTCGCTGAGCAGGTGCGGCAACAGCAGCAGGCCCGGAAGGATGAATCCGATCAGCCCCTTGAACAGCGACGTCAGCGACAGCAGCCCGAAGAAGACGACGTAACGCCAGAGCCTTGTGTCCTCCGGCCCGCGCCAATACCACCAGAACGCAGCCAGTACGCCGCACACCGTCAGGATGTCGGCGGTGGCGACCCGCGCCCAGAAAACAAAATAGAAGGTCGTGGCGAGCATCCACCCGGCGATCAATCCCGTGCCTTTGCGAAATAGCTGCTCGCCGATCAGATACACCAGCCAAACACTCAGCCATGCCGCGATGACCGAAGACAGCCGTAACGACCAGTGGCCCAAACCGCCCATCAGCCAGGCTGAAGCGGTGATCAGCCAATACGACAGCAGCGGCTTGTCGTAGTACGGATCGCCTTTGAGATACGGGTCGAAATAGTCACCGCTTTGCAGCATCTGCAAGGCGATGTTGGCCCAGCGGGTCTCCGCGCCCCAGAGTTCACGGCTGCCCAGCCCCAGCAGCAACATCAGCGCGGTGGCGGCGAGAAGGATCAGCAAGGCACGCCGATCATTGGCACTCGATGTCATGGCTGGCTCTGCGCAAAGATGAAAATTTGCAGGTTGCCCCGCTGAAAGTGCTTGCCGTCCACCGGCAACAACTCAATTTCCTGGAACTCCTGGGCGCTGTTGACCCGCATCACCACCCCCACCGAGCCTTTCTTGCGCGCTTCGGTCATCCACTGGCCGACGCCGTCGAGACTGACCTTGCGTGAGGCCATGGCCGGGTCGTCGAGGCCGTACTTGAGTTCGCCGACCGTGTTGAACAGATCCACCTGCGGTCGTTTCAAGCGCCACGCCAGGGCTGACGCCGCACCGAGGTCGTTACTCAGCAGCGAGGTGGTTTCGCTCAGCGCCTGCTGATGCTCGGCAATAAACTGATCCGGCATCTTGCTGTCGACGATCTGCGCGGGCATCGCCGCAGGCAGCAGCGCGATCAACAAGCCTATCCCCAACGCCGGCATTGCCCACAACGTCAGTGGCCGCAGCACCTGCAGCGCGTTGGCGATGATCCAGCCGATCAGCACGATGTAGGCCAACGACAGGCTGAACATCTCGGTATTCTGGTAAATCTCTTTGGTGCCCTGCAGGTAGAGCAGCGCAATCAGCGCAACACTCGCCAGCACGGTATTGATCACGCCGTTCAGGCGCAGTACCCGCGCCTTTCGCTCGTCCAGCCAGTTGACCACCGTGCGCCCCATCACCAGAGCCAAAGGCAACAGGCACGGCATGATGTACGTCGGCAGTTTGCCGCTGCTCAGGCTGAAAAATGCCAGGGGCAGTAGAAACCACAGGGCAACGAAGGCGATTTTCGGGTCGTGCCTCTCGCGCCAGGTGCGGATGATGGTCGAGGGCAGGAGCACGGCCCACGGCAGGCTGCAAGCGAAAAGCAGCGGCAGGTAGAACCACCACGGACGTGCATGCTGCGCGGCGGCGCCAGCGGCAAAACGGCGGATGTGCTCATGCCAGAAGAAAAACCGCCAGAAGTCCGGTTCACGGTAATAAACGGCTAATGCCCAAGGTACGCTGACGATGGCTGCGACCAGCACCGCCACCGGGCCGTAACGCAACAGTTCGCCAAACCGGCGTTGCCAGACCATGTAGGGCAGGGCGACCAGCACCGGCAATAGCAACGCGAGAAAGCCCTTGGTCATCAGGCCCATGCCACACGCGATCCCCAACAGGGCCCAACTGCCGAGGCGGGCGCGGGGAGTGGAACTGTCGATGGCAAACCACACCGCGACCAGACTCAGGTTGACCCATAGCGTGAATTGCGGATCGAGATTGGCATAACCGGCTTGCCCGGCGATCAGGCCGAAGCTCATGTACAGCAGAGCGACGGCTGCGCTGATTCGCGGGTTATTCCACAAACGGCGCGCTATGAGATAGGCCAACCAGACGCTTGCGCCGGTACTCAGTGCCGAGGCGATCCGCACGCCGAACAGGTTGTCGCCGAAAATCGCCTGACCGATGGCGATCATCCAGTAACCGGCAATCGGTTTTTCAAAATAACGAATGCCCATGAAATGTGGTGCAACCCAGTTGCCGCTCAGCAGCATTTCCTGGCTGATCTGGCCGTAACGGGTTTCATCGGGGATCCACAAGCCGTGACTCATCAGCGGCAGCAGGTAAAACACCACGAAGGCGAGTATCAGGCCCGGGATCGCCAGGCGTTCGGCGAGGGAGGGTGCATTGTGTAGCGGTGAGTTGCGGGCAGTGTGGCGCAGTGGATTATTCTCAGACGTCATGACTGGACCTTGGGGCAGAGCAGGGTGTTTGTTTCAATAACGCACTTGGCACAATCCGAGGCGAGCGTGTTATTGGTGGATGAATGCAAGTAAGTTAAGTCCGACAGACATTTCCTGTATTCAGCGAACTTTTCTGCTTCCAGTACAAAGTTCGCCTTGCTAAGACAAGCTAAAAAAACGCGAATGTCCAGCGTTCAAATATGTACAAAATCAATTATTACAAAGTCAGGGGCAAGTCGGAGAGACTTTTATGTTCGCTGCATTCATTGACCGGTTTATTGCTGGGCGATTTTCGACCACGCGTTTTCATTCAAAATGCCCAGGACTTTAAGTTCGCCTTGGGGGGCTATGCGTACCAACAATGCACTGCCGTATTGAGCTGTCACCGCGTGGGGGTAACCGGTCTGCTTTTCAAAATCGCTGATGCAGCCGCTGTGGGTGATCAGCACCAGGTTATGACCTGCCGTCTTGTGCGCCACGACGTCATTGCGCATCGTCGGCCCACACACCTCCAGCCAGTCCTGTGTGATGGCGTCCTGGCCGAACATGGAGTGGGCGGTTTGTGCGGTACGGGTGAGCGGACTACTGAACACTTCGGCCCGCTTCATGCCCAGCCGCACGAACCCTTGTCCGACGGCAACAGCCGCGTCACGTCCTACCTGAGTAATGCCATCTGCCGGCCCCAGGCAAAGGTTGGTTGACCGGTCACACCGTTCGGTATGTCGCACCAGTGCGACAACTTCTCCAGCCTGCCAGGCTTTCATCCATTGGGCGGTGACGGTGCTCGCAGCGTTGCCCAAATCCTTTGGGGAACGCTGTGACCAGACAAAACCGCTGACCAATGCGGTGACCAGCACCAGGCCAAAAGCCGTTAGCAAGAGACGCAGACGGGAATAACGCCATTGTTTGGCAGGTCTTTTTAATTGTAATGATTCAATCAAGTTACTGCCCCTTGTGTAGATACTTGAAGTCTCGCTGGTGCAATGGAGGGATGACGATTAAACCAGCTTCACGATTGTTTACTTGAATGGAGGCTGAACATTGCGCTGATGATCATGGCGGTGTGGTGAAGAACATGTGAAAAATTTGCGAGCGCATCAGCAAACAAACTAAAACGGCTATTTGATAACCAAACTCAATTGCTGTTTTATTCGTGAAGCCCCCTTAACAAAAGTTGCCAGTGCCGGTAAAGCTGCAAGCATGAACACAACCGTGCAGCGCCCTTTTTTTGCGATTGAACTGAGCAGTCGTGGAGTCATTTCTAGCCAATGGACTTTAAGCAAAGCCTCACCAAACGGATTGTGGTCGTCTTCGCCTCGATGAGCGCCCTGGTCGCCGGTGTGTTTGCGCTAGGGATTGTCGCCACCGTGCACGTGGTCGAGCGCAATTTGACCCGTACCACGCTCGGCGGAGGGTTGCACCGGTTACTGGCGATGGATGACATCAGCCACTGGAACCATAAACCTGAAAAAAGTGAGCTGTTTTTTTTTGAGGGCGGACGAGGGGCCATGGCGCTCACCGCGCAACTGGCAGCATTGCCTTTGGGCTTTCAGGAGATCCAGTTTGACGGCGATGACTTCTACGCGATGGTGGAAGCTGTTGGCGGACGAAAATACGTACTGTTGCGGGACCAGGAAAACCTTGAGCAGCGTGAGCGCTTGCTGTTCATCGTGGTGATTGTCGGTTTCATGCTCAGCGTGTTGCTGGCCATTGGGCTGGGCCGTCTACTGGCGCGGCGGGTCATGGCCCCGGTGATCCGCCTGGCGAACCAGGTCAGGCATCGCGACCAACTCATTGAACTGGCTCCGCCTCTGCATCCGGACTATGCCGCCGACGAAGTCGGCGAACTGGCGTTGTCGTTCGATCAGACGCTGGGCCGGTTAAGGCAAACGCTGAGCCGGGAGAAACTCTTCACCAGCGACGTCAGCCACGAATTGCGCACACCGCTGATGGTGCTCGCCAGTTCCTGCGAACTGTTGCTGGCCAACCCTTCACTGGACGCGCGCTCCTCGGCGCAAGTCAACCGCATCGCCCGGGCCAGCGACGAAATGCGCCAGTTGGTCGAGACATTCTTGCTGCTGGCCCGCAAGCAACAGGAAGCCGGCACTGAATCTGCCTGCTCGCTCAGGGAGGTCGCCGATGCTTTGGTTGAAGTCTGGGGGCGGTTGATTCGTGAAAAGGGCCTGGAATTTATCTACGACGCGCAACACGCAGGAACGGCACTCTACAACCTGACCTTTGTGCAGTCGGTCATGGGCAATCTGTTGCGCAACGCCTGGCACTACACCGATCAAGGGTTTGTCCGCCTGACCCTCCACGAAAACAGCTTTGTGGTCGAGGATAGCGGCATCGGTATCCCCGAGGAGCAACACCATGCGATGTTCCAGCCATTCGTGCGCGGCGATGAGCAACGCGGGGAGGGCCTCGGCTTGGGGCTTTCACTGGTGCAGAGAATCTGTAACCAGCAGCATTGGCAGGTGCAACTCACCAGCCGTGAGCCCAACGGGTGTCGTTTTACCGTGACGCTGACTCAGGAAGACGCTGGGCACCTGTGCAGATCGCCGGCGGTCTGACTGATCAGGGCAGCCAGACGTTTGACGTTGTTCTGCTGGGCCGAGACCAGTTCATCGATACTGGGGCCTGACGGCGTTTGCAGCGTGGAACGGCAGGTCAACAGGCCGTTGTCGGTATCGCCGAGCGGCCGCAGTCGCCATGTTGCATCGATCAACGCGTACTGGCCGGGAATCGAGTCGAAGCGTTGTACATCGATACGCACCGAGACAGTGCCCCGCCCGCTGATGTTGCTCAGTTGGTCGGTCAAGGCACTGCGCAACTCATCCGCCAGACTCGCGCCCCACCAGTGGGTTTCCAGAATCGCCAGGCCGCTGCTGCCCTCGCGGACGACAATTTGCGGACGATCCACCTGGGGCGGCACGGTGATCCCTTCAATCGGGATTTGTGTGCCCGCCCGGTGACTACCGGGTTGCACCGGCGTCAGGGTGTGAAAGCTGATCGGGTCGCTGCGGCAAGCACCCAGCAACATGAACGCAGCGAGCACGGTGATCTTCAGTGGTAAAGCCATGGGTTAGCTCCTGTGCTCAATTGCGTGGCGGTCCTTTCAGGTCCAGTGGCGCGGCGTTGTCGGGGCGCCCGCGAATCAGCGATTCCGGGTGACGGCCCAGATAATCCGACAGCTCACGCAAGGAGCGCGACATGCGTGCGAGTTCATCGAGGGTCTGGTTGAGTTTTTCGCGCTGCGGCGAATCTTCGGCCAGGGTCGAGTTGGCGGACTGCAAGGTTTTGCTGACGTCGGCGAGGGTGGTCTGCACGCCCGGCAGGGTCTTGGCGTTGAACTGGGTCAGACCTTTGCGCAGTTCGACCAGATTGCTGTCCAGGTTGCTGGCGATGCTGCCGACCGGGAGTTTGTTGAGCTTGTCGATCATGGCTTCGAGTTTGACCTGTAGCTGTTCGAGGCTGCCGGGAACCGTCGGAATCACCACTGGGCGCTGCGTCGGGTCAAACGCGACTTTTTCGGCTTTCGGGAAGAAGTCCAGGGCGATGTACAACTGTCCGGTCAGCAGGTTGCCGCTGCGGGCTTGCGCACGCAGGCCCTTGTCGATGAAGGTGCCGATCAGGCGTATGCCGGCAGCTTCGTCATCGGGGTTGTGCTTGAAGGTCTTGAGCATTTTTCCGTAGGCCAGACCGAGGCGCTGCGGGTATATGACAATGCCGACATTCAGCGGGAAGCTGCTTTTGTTCGCGTCGAAATCCAGATTGATCGCCACCACCCGGCCGATCTCTATGCCGAGGAACTCCACCGGAGCGCCGACCTTGAGCCCGCGCAAGGACTGGTCGAAACGCAAGCTCAGGTATTGCGCTTTGCCGCTGGGTGGGGCGAGGGCGGTTTGCTGGTCTTCGAACAGTTCGAAGTGTTTGTCATCGGCCGCAGCAACGTCATTGGGGCTGTAGTCCGGCGCCCGAAAGGCAATACCACCGACCAGCATCGACGACAACGATTCGGTCTTTAACTGAAAGCCGTTGGCGCCGACGCTGACGTCAATACCGCTCGCGTTCCAGAAACGGGTGTTTTCGGTGACAAAAGCATCGTTGGGCGCATGAATGAACACTTCAATGTCCACGCCCTTGCCGTCAGATGCCAGTGCGTAGCTGACGACCTGACCGACCGGGATCTTGCGGTAGTAGATCGGCGAGCCGATGTCCAGCGAACCGAGATCCGGGGCGTGCAACATGAAGCGCTTGCCGGGTTCGCCATAGGTGATCGGTGGTGGGTTTTCCAGACCTTTGAAGTGTTTGGCTCGGGTGTTGGACTGGCCGATATCGGCACCAATGTAGTCGCCGGAAAGCAGGGTATCGATACCCGACACACCGCCGGCCCCAATACGCGGGCGCACCACCCAGAACTGGGAGTCTTCGCGGGTGAAGGATTCGGCACGCTTGGCCAGTTTGATGGTGGCGTTGACGCTTTTCTGGTCATCGCTCAGTTCGACATCGGTCACCTGACCGATCACCACGTTGCGGTATTTGACCTCGGTCTTGTTGGCCACCAGGCCGCTGCCGGTCTTGAAGTTGACGGCGATGGTCGGCCCTTCCTGCAGAAGGTTGTGCACCACCAGCGAAATCCCCACCAGCACCGCAACGATTGGCACGATCCAGACCAATGACACACTGAAGCGTCGGGTCTTTATCGGCGCCTGGCCTGGTGCTCGCGGCTCGTCGGTGGCTGACGACTTCATCCGTGTCCTCCTTCAATAATTGGGCACTGAGCGTCAGGAACGCAAAAGCACTTCATCAATATAGAAGTGCTGGGCGATAGAGCAAATGTGCGGAAGGGAAAGACCTCAGCCGAGCATCTCGCGTAACCGATACCAGAACATTCCCAGTGCCAGCAGCGGCGAACGCAAGGCCGGGCCGCCGGGGAAGGTCATGTGCGGCACGCCGCTGAACACGTCCATGCCCTGGCTGTGACCGGCATCAATCGCCTCGCCGAGCAGTTTCGCGCACCAGTGTGTGACGTTCAGGCCATGGCCGGAATACCCCTGGGCGTAGAACACGTTCGGGTGCTGCTTGAGTCGGCCGACCTGCGGGAAGCGGTTGGCGGTGATGCCGATTTTGCCGCCCCACTGATATTCCACGCGCACGTCCGCCAGTTGCGGGAAGACCTTGAGCATCTTCGGCCGCATGTAGGCGGCGATGTCCGCCGGATCGCGTCCGGAATAATGGCAAGCACCGCCGAACAGCAGGCGCCGGTCCGCCGAGAGCCGGTAATAATCAAGCCCGACCTTCTGGTCGCACAGCGCAAAATTGTTCGGGATCAGTTGCGCGGCACGTTCGTCGGACAATGGTTCGGTGGCGATGATGTAACTGCCCGCCGGCAGCACTTTGCCGCTGAGCTGTTTTTCGAGCTCATCCAGGTGCGCGTTGCAACCGAGTACCAGGCTGCCGGCACGTACGGTGCCGGTGGCGCAACGCACTTGCACGGTTGTGCCGTGGATGATTTCCAGCACCGGACTCTGCTCGAAGATGCGCACACCCAGGGACGCGGCCAACCGCGCTTCGCCCTGTACAAGATCAAGCGGATGCAGGTGACCTGAGCCCATGTCGATCAGACCGCCCGCATAGCCTTCGGCGTTGACCACTTGCTGGCGGATCTGCTCGGGGCCGACCAGCCGGGTTTCATGGGTGTAACCGAGTTCGGCGAGGCCAACGTGTTCGTCCTTGAAGGCAGCAAATTGCGCGGCCGTGTTGGCCAGCTCACAGAACCCCCAGTGCAGATCGCAATCGATGCTGTTGTCGCCGATGCGCTGGCGCACCAGCTCCACCGAATCAATGCCGGAGCGCTGCAAGTAGCGCACGCCTTCCTGACCGACATAACGGGCGAAACCTTCGACCTCGTGGCCGATCCCGCGAATCAACTGACCGCCATTGCGCCCGCTGGCGCCCCAGCCAATGCGCCGGGCTTCGATCAGGATCACCGAGAGTCCGCGCTGCGCCAGTTCGATGGCGGTATTGACCCCGGTGAACCCGCCGCCGATCACGCAGACATCGGCACTCAGATCGCTGTCCAGTATCGGGTAGGGCGTGGTCGCCCGCGCTGAAGCAGCGTAATAGGAGCGGGCGTGTTCTTGGCTGTACTGATTCATTTGTTGGACTTCACTTTGCTCCAGGAGCGGGTCATCAGACGCATGATCGCCTGGGGCGGGGTAGAGGAGATGTAGAGTTTGTCGAGCACGGCCTGCGAGGGATAAACCTCAGGGTTGTTGACCAGGTCCTGATCCATGTATTGCTTGGCGGCCGGGTTCGGATTGGCGTAACCGACCGAAGTGCTGACTTTGGCGATCACTTGCGGATCGAGCAGGTAATTGATGAAGGCGTGGGCTTCTTTCGGGTTGCTGGCGTCTGCCGGGATGGCTAGCAGGTCGAACCACAGGTTGGCGCCTTCTTTGGGAATGGCGTAGGCGATGTTCACGCCGTTCTTGGCTTCTTTGGCGCGGTTGGCAGCCTGGAACACGTCGCCGGAGTAACCGAAGGCTACACAGATGTCGCCGTTGGCCAGGTCCGAGACGTATTTCGATGAGTGGAAATAGGTGATGTAAGGGCGAACGCTCAGCAGCTTCGCTTCAGCCTTTTTAAAGTCTTTCGGGTTTTCACTACGAGGGTCCATGCCCATGTAGTTGAGTACGGCGGGGAAAACTTCGTCGGCCGAGTCCATCATCGAGACGCCGCACTGGCTGAGTTTTTTCATGTTCTCAGGCTCGAACAGCACGGCCCAGGAGTCGATGTGATCGATGCCCAACACTTGCTTGACCTTGTCGACGTTGTAACCGATGCCGTTGGTGCCCCACAGGTAAGGCACTGAGTGCAAGTTACCGGGATCGTTCTTTTCCAGCAGCGTGAGCAATTTCGGGTCGATGTTCTTCCAGTTCGGCAACTGCGAACGATCCAGTTTGAGAAAGGCGCCGGCCTTCACCTGACGGGCGAGGAAATGGTTGGACGGCACCACGACGTCATAACCGGTGCGACCGGCGAGCAGCTTGCCTTCGAGGGTTTCGTTGGAGTCGAAAACATCGTAGATCACCTTGATTCCGGTCTTGGCCTGGAAGTCGGCGAGGGTGGTTTCACCGATGTAGTCGGTCCAGTTGTAGACGCTGACCTGGGGTTCGGCGTGGGCCACGGCGCTGAACAGCACGCTCAGAGCAACCGGAAGTACGGATTTCAATAGACGCATATCGACACCTCTTCGAATTATTGGATTTTTCAGGTGGTTCGCTATTCCCCTTATGGGAGGGGGCTTGCCCCCTCCCACAGAGGATTTGTGGAATTGGCTTAAACGCTCAGCATCAGGAACTCGCGTTCCCACGAGCTGATCACGCGCTTGAAGTTTTCATGCTCGGCACGTTTCACCGCGACGTAGCCGCGTACGAATTTGTCGCCCAGGTAGTGCGCAACGGTGTCGCACTCTTCCATTTGCGTCAGGGCTTCTTCGATGGTGATCGGCAAACGCAGGTTGCGGCGTTCGTAGGCGCGGCCTTGTACTGCCGCACTTGGCTCGATGCCCTCGACCATGCCGATGTAACCGCAGAGCAGACTCGCGGCAATTGCCAGGTACGGGTTGGCATCGGCACCCGGCAGGCGGTTTTCAACGCGCATGGCTTGCGGGCTGGAGGTCGGCACACGCAAACCAACGGTGCGGTTCTCTTCGCCCCATTCGACGTTGACCGGTGCCGAGGTGTCCGGCAGGAAACGGCGGAACGAGTTCACATTGGGCGCGAACATCGGCAGCACTTTAGGGATGTACTTCTGCAAACCGCCGATGTAATGCAGGAACAACTCGCTCATTTGCCCATCGGCGGTGGCGAAGATCGGCTGGCCGGTGGCGATATCCACCACACTTTGGTGGATGTGCATGGCGCTGCCCGGTTCGTCACCAATGGGCTTGGCCATGAACGTCGCCGCGACGTTGTGCTTGAGCGCCGCCTCACGCATGGTTCGTTTGAACACGGTGATCTGGTCGGCCAGATCCAGGGCGTCGCCGTGACGGAAGTTGATTTCCATCTGCGCCGGGCCGTCTTCGTGGATCAGCGTGTCGAGGTCCAGACCTTGCAGTTCGCACCAGTCATAGACGTCTTCGAACAGCGGATCGAATTCATTGGCCGCATCGATGGAGAACGACTGCCGGCCGCTCTCGGCGCGCCCCGAACGACCCAGCGGTGCCTTGAGCGGCAAGTCCGGGTCTTCGCAGCGCTGGGTCAGGTAGAACTCCATTTCCGGCGCCACAATCGGCTTCCAGCCTTTGTCGGTATACAGCTGCAAGACTTTCTTCAGCACGTTGCGCGGCGACAGTTCGATCGGGTTGCCGAACTTGTCGAAGGTGTCGTGGATGACGATGGCCGTCGGCTCGATGGCCCATGGAATCACGTAGACCGCATCGCTCACCGGTTTGCAGATCATGTCGATGTCGGCCGGGTCGAGCAGGTCGTAGTAAATGTCGTCGTCGACAAAATCCCCGGTTACCGTTTGCAGCAGCACACTCTCCGGCAGGCGCATGCCGCGCTCCTGGAGGAACTTGTTGGTCGGTGCGATCTTGCCGCGGGCGATGCCGGTCAGGTCGCTGACCACACATTCAACTTCGGTAATCTTGTGATCTTTCAGCCAAGTGAACAGCTGATCGAAAGGGGCATTCATAAAGACCTCGTTATTGGTTTTAGAGACGCCGGGCAGGGCGGGTTTCATCTTCCGCCCCTTCCCCTGTGGCGCATTGACGACTATCTTGGGCGAGCTTTGCGGTTCCATCTATCCACTTTAAGCAGCACCAAAGCGCACCAAAAGAGTGCGCAAGGTCACCCCATGACAACGTGCAATCCGCTACAGGTTCAAGCATTCAACACCGCCGATGTGGCCGAGCAAGTCCGCGCCACACCGGGCTGGGTTCAGCATTACCAACAGATGTCGCCGGGGCATTTCGCCGGGCAGATTCGTTATCTGGATCTGCAGGGTGTCGAGGTCTACGAAGAGCAGATGAACACCCGGGTCGAGCAGAATTTCAGCGCGCCGCAAGGGGCTTTGGCGTTCTGTTTTGATCGCAGTGACAACGCGCTGTATCTGCTCAATGAAGACAGTCGCAACATCTGGATCACCCCGGAGAACTACCAGGAAATCGCCGTGGTGTTCGGCCCGGAGTTTGTCCGTCAGCAAGGTCTGGATCTGGCGAAACTCGAAGGCTTGTTCATGACGCAACTCAAGGGCGGGCAGAACGCGCTGTTCAGTCGCTGGTTAAGCTCGATTCTCACGAAGCTTTCGCAACCCATTGATTCAAAAGAAAAAGACGCGCTTACTCGGCAGCTTTTAGAGGATTGTCTGTTTATCCTCGACAACGCACGTATAGGCCTGGATCACGGTGAATTGCAGCGTCGTACCGAAGAGCGAACGCTCATGAAACGGATCGGGGAGTGGGCTGCCGATTCACCGGAAGAGACGTTGAATTTGCTGGAGCTTTCCCAAGTGGCAGGGGTGTCATTGCGGCAGTTGCAACAGGCGTTCAAGGCCTACACCGGGATGACCCCGAGTCAATGGTTGCGTCTGCGCCGGTTGAACAGTGCTCACCGCGAATTACTCAAGTGCACACCGACGCAAACGACGGTCGCCGAAGTGGCGATGAATTGGTCGTTCTGGCACTTGGGGCGGTTTTCCAACAGTTACCGGTCGCTGTTCAAGGAACTGCCAAGCGAGACGCTCAAGCGTTCACCCATGGCGTAGCGAAGCAAAGTCCTTTGTGACCCACACCAGAATGCGAACAACGTGCACGACCACTGTGCGCAACCCGGGAGCCCGCCGCTCATTCAAACTCTCAAATCGGCGGCCAGTGCCACACGCGCCAGGGCGGGAATGGACTTGGAGTGGGTTCGAGTCATGACCGCGGCGCGGTGGTTTTCCACCGTGCGCTGGCTGATTCCGAGTTGCGCTGCAATGTGTTTGCTCGCAAATCCTGCCAGTACCATGTCCATGACTTGTCGCTGCCGCAAGGTCAGGCTATCGATGCAATGAGTCGCTTCCTGCATCCACGCCAGTTTTTTATTGGCGTCCTGCGAGTGTTCCAAGGCTCGCGCAATGCTCTGAAGCATCTCACTACGACCGAATGGCTTTTCAATGAAATCTGAAGCGCCGGCCTTCATGGCATCGACGGCAATCGACACTTCATTGCTGCCGCTGATCACGACAGCGGGCAAGTCATCGCCGTTCTTTCTCAGTTGGTGCAGCAGTTCAACGCCTTCCATTCCTGGCAGGTGGGCATCGATCAGCAGGCAGGCGGGCGGGCCGGGGGCATAGTCTGCAAGAAACGCTTCACTGGTCGCGTAGTCGTGAACCGCGTAGCCGTGGGATTCAAGCACGCCGCGAATCGTGTGGCGAAAGAGATCGTCGCGATCGACTACGAAGATGATCGATGAGCGCGCAATGCCAGGGGCGAATTGTTCGGGTCGCTCACTTTCGTTTTTTGCGGCGCGTTGCTGTGCAAGCAACGACGCAATGACGAACGTGACCTCTTTTAGCTTCGCCGGTTTGTTCAGTTGAACGCAGTGTTCGAACGCTACGTCGCGGGAGGTCAGGCGCGAGATATCTCCCGTCAGAATGATGGCAGGCATGCTGCGATGAAGTGCCATGCGTAACTGAGTGATCATCTGTAAGCCGTTGATCGCCCCGGGCAGATTGAAGTCGGCCAGAATCAGATCGGGTTGTACGCCGCCACGCGTGACACTTTCCAGTGCCGTCATCCCGTCTTTGGCCATTGCCACTTGATAGCCTGCGGATTTGAGCAATGTCCCCAACAACTCGAGCAGTTCGACGTCATCCTCGACAACCAGGATCATTTCACCGTTTGCCGTGCAGCCTTGCGTCGACTGATCCGTTGGATGCATGGCACCTGGCAACGCTGCACTTTCAGGCGTCAAGACGACATCAATGGCGAAGGCAGACCCCTTTTGGATGCGCGATTGCGCACGCAGTCGATGCCCGAGCAGGGCACATAAGCGTTTGACGGCAGGCAAACCCGTTTCAAATCCAGCGACAGGCTCTTTGCCTGGCGGATCGGCCGCAAGGATGGATTCCAGATGGGACGGCTCGATACCCAGGCCTGTGTCCCAAACTTCGATACTCAGCCACCCGCCATGTCGCCGGCAGCCCAGGAGTATCCGACCTTCATGGGTGTAATGCAGCGCGTTGGACAGCAGATTGCGCAGGATCTGCTCCAATAGGCGCGGATCACTTTCGACCGAGAGATGGCAGGGCACGACCTTCAGCCTCAACCCTTGGGCAGAGGCTTTGTAATTGAATTCGTCGGCGAGTCGGTCCAGCAGATCACTCACTCGAAAAGTAACGGGGTTTGCCTGAACGGCACCGGTTTCAATGTGGTTGATATCCAGTAGTGCATTCAACATGCCGGACATGGCGCCCACTGTTTCGCCAATTCTGATGGTCAGTTTTCGAGGCTGTTCCTCTTTCAACAGGCTCAGTAACAGGCCTTGCAACAACTTGAGCGTTTGTAAAGGCTGGCGCAGATCATGACTGGCACAGGCCAGAAACCGTGTACGGTCAGCCGTTGCCAACTGCGCGTTATGCGTCGCTTCTTCAAGTGCCTGGGTGACCTGCTTTTTGTCGCAGATGTCGGTAAAGGTGATGATGACCCCTTCCACACAATGGTCGTGCTTGATGTAAGGGGAAATCCGCCGAGTAAAACTCATACCGCTCTGTGATCGGACTTCTCGCTCCAGCGGCGTCGTGTCACGCATCACCGCTCTGGCGTCTTCCAGAAGATTGGCGTCTGTTGCCAACGAGCATAGCTCGGCCAGCGGACGTCCAATGTCGGCGGCACGCATGCTGAACAAGGTTTGGGTGGCCGGTGTGAACAGACGAATGTTCAACTGCTCGTCCAGCAAGACAGCCGCTATGTTGATGCCGTTCAGCACATTCTGGCAGTCCAGCGCAGCGTCCCGTTGCTGGTCGAGCTTGCTACGAAGCTCATGATTCATCTCGGCCAACTGGCCATTGAGCAAACGTAACTGATCGAGGGCGTCTGTTGTTTCATTGGGGGCCATTCGCGCTTTGGAGCCCAACGTTGCAGCATCAGCCAAAGGAGATGGAGTCATCATCCTGGGCGTGGCGGTTCCAGTGTCGAGTGGCGGACGAACTGCCATTGTGACTTTCCGCGTGAGTGCATTCCGGGTGAACACGTCCTTGGATCCTACACCCCTTTAATCACCAGGCAATGCTCGCTGGCGCGCGAGGGGCGGTTCAACGACGTGAACGGACGCAATGATTGGGCGCAGGACGGCGTCAGACATTTCTCTCCGACCGGCGGTCGTCGCTTGAGGCTTTGCGCAACGACTTTCGCTTAGCGCTGAGTAGTTTCCGAGCCCATTGACGCAGTCCGGCTGAGCGCCGCCGATGGGGCGTTGACAAAGACTGACCGGCCCTAGACAACCGCACCGAACAAATGCCCAACCACAGCGGTGCTGACCATCGCCAACGCCCCCCAGAAGGTCACACGCCAGGCGCCTTTGAGCAAAGAGGCGCCTCCGGCCTGCGCGGCGACTGCGCCCAGGGAGGCCAGGAAAAGCAGCGACATGATCGATATCCAGAGAATCACGTTCTGAAGCGGCACGATCAGCGTGACCGCCACTGGCAAAACGGCGCCGACGACAAAGCTCGTCGCCGACGCGAAAGCGGCAGAAAGGGGTTTGGCACTGAGCGTCTCTGAAATACCCAACTCGTCGCGGGCATGTGCGCCCAATGCGTCGTGAGCCATTAGCTGACTGGCGACCTGGCTGGCCAACTCGGGTTCAACCCCTCGATGGATGTAGATCTGCGCCAGCTCCCGGTGTTCTGCCGCAGGTTTGGTATCAATCTCTTTTTGCTCTTTTGCCAGATCCGCGTGCTCGGTGTCGGCCTGAGAATGCACCGAAACGTACTCGCCTGCGGCCATCGACATGGCGCCCGCTACAAGGCCGGCCATGCCGGTCACCATCAGCGTGTTGTGCGTGGCGCCGGCGGCGGCGACGCCTATCAACAGGCTGGCGGTTGAGACGATCCCGTCATTTGCCCCCAGCACGGCCGCTCTGAGCCAGCCGATACGGTCGCTGTTATGGGTTTCGGCATGACGGCGTGTGAACCTGATCATTGTGTTTGGCCTTTTGCGCGATGGTTTCAGCACGGAGTGTAGGTAGTTTCCGAGGCTACTCATTAGCGGGTCAGGCGCCTAAGTTGAGGTTTGTGACGTTGGCTCGACACGTCAGCATCCTCGTCTCCTTCTGACGTTCAGGCGGTGCGCGACGGATGAGCACACGTGTCTTGCAGCGTTTTCAGACATGTTTCAACGATCAGGCCTGCGACCATGAGCATCAGCCGTAATAATTTCTACATTTTCAAGACCCACGCCGACGCTGAAGAAGCAATCCGTACTCTGAATCAGGCAGATTTTGACGTTAAGAAACTCTCCCTCGTGGGCAAGGGCTACCAGACTGAAGAGCATCCGATTGGCTTCTACCAACTCGGTGACAAGGTGATGGCCTGGGGTGGCATGGGTGCCTTGTGCGGATCGTTCTGGGGGCTTACGGGGCACCTCAAGAGGAACATTTCATGACGATGAAAATGCAGGCCGCGGTGGTCGAGCAGTTCGGCCAACCGCTGGTCATCAGAGAGTTTGACGTCCCTTCAGTGGGCCCTGGGCAGATCCTGGTCAAGACCGAAGCCTGTGGTGTCTGCCATACCGATCTTCACGCCGCGCGTGGTGACTGGCCATTGAAGCCGACGCTGCCCTTTATTCCCGGGCATGAGGGGATTGGCGTGGTAACGCAGATCGGGGCAGGGGTCAGCAACGTAAAAATCGGGGAACGGGTGGGTGTGCCATGGCTTTACTCGGCCTGTGGGCATTGCGAGTACTGCCTCTCGGCCTGGGAAACGGTCTGCGCCCAAGCACAGTTCGGTGGCTATACGAAGAACGGCGGCTTTGCCCAATACATCCTCGCCGACCCGAACTACGTGGCGCACATCCCCCATGGTCTTGATCCGCGGGAGGCTGCGCCGATCATCTGTGCCGGCGTCACGACTTACAAAGGCATCAAAGAGACCGGAGCCCGACCAGGACAGTGGATTGCGATTTCCGGTGTCGGTGGCCTCGGTCACCTGGCGGTTCAGTACGCCAAAGCGATGGGGCTGCAAGTCTGCGCCGTGGATATTGATGAGCGCAAACTGGCCCATGCCACCCGGCTTGGTGCCGATGCCGTGGTCAACGCCAAAAATGGGGATCCGGCGGCGGCGGTCAAAGAGGCTACCGACGGTGGCGCCCATGGCGTACTCATCACGGCCCCCTCGCTCAGTGCGTTCAAACAGGGTGTGGCAATGCCCCGTAAACATGGGGTTTGCGTACTCGTGGGATTGCCGCCGGGCGAGTTTCCGGTGCCGCTGTTTGATGTGGTTGCCAATTGCATCACCGTTCGCGGTTCTTTTGTCGGCAACCGCCAGGACATGGCCGAAGCACTGGCCTTCGCCGCTCAGGGCAAGGTCAAGGCCGACATCGAGTTGCAGCCGTTATCGGCGATCAACCAGATTTTCGAGCGGCTGGAACACGGTGATGTTCCATCGCGCGTGGTCATCGATTTCAGTGCCGGTTGAAGAGTGCCAAAGCATGAACATCTTGATTGGCGAGGTGGCGCTGAAAAGTCGTCAGACTTCGGTCTTGACGATTCGGCAGATGGCAGAGGCCGATCGCTTGTCGGTCGTTGCCGGCGTGTCGTCTTTCGAGCTGATGGCCAACGCTGGTGCAGCCGTAGCGCACCAAATCGAGCGGCGCTGGGCACCACGGGCGGTGCTGGTGCTGTGCGGGCCGGGCAACAACGGTGGTGACGGTTTCGTCACGGCGCATGTGTTGGCGCAAGCCGGCTGGCCGGTGCGGGTGGCGATGCTGGGCAGTCGATTCAGCCTGAAGGACGAAGCCCGGCAACACGCCCAGCGCTGGGAAGGGGACGTTGAAGACATGAGCCCCACGGTGCTTGAGGGGGCTGAACTGATTGTCGATGCGCTTTTCGGTGCCGGCCTCAGCCGCCCCCTTGAAGGCCAGGCATTGGCGACGCTTGCTGCCGCCAGCAAGGGCGGTGTGCCCCTCATCGCAATCGATATGCCCAGCGGGGTCATGGGGGATACCGGTGAAACGCTGGGGGCAGCCGCGGCGGTGCTGACGGTCACGTTCTTGTGCAAGAAAGCGGGGCACTTGCTATTGCCAGGCCGGGACCTGTGCGGCGAAGTCATTGTTGTGGACATTGGCACTCCCAACGCGGTGATCGACACCATCGCCCCCCGCACCTTTGAGAACAGCCCGGCGTTATGGCTGGCCAGTTTGCCCCGCCCCAAGGCGAGTACCGACAAACACAGTCGTGGGCATGCCCTGATCTTTGGCGGGTATCCAATGACCGGTGCGGCTCGAATGGCTGCAAGAGCTGCAGCCAGAGCGGGCGCGGGGCTTACCACCATTGCGGTGCCGGAACTGGCGTTGGCCATTTATGCGACAGCGCTGGACAGCATCATGGTGCGTCCATGGGTGACTCCGGAAGATTTTGGGCACCTGCTCAACGGCAGTCGCTTTTCTGCCTGGTTGATAGGACCCGGTGCAGGCGTGGACAAGGAAACCTTTGGGCACGTACTGGCGATGCTTGCCAGTGGACGCCCGACCGTCATCGACGCGGACGCGATCAGCGCTTTTGAGGACGAACCCGGTGTACTCGATCGAGCGATTCACGGCCCCTGCGTGCTGACACCTCATGAGGGGGAGTTTCGACGGGTGTTCGACTTCGCCGGCGACAAGCTCACACGCACCCGTGCTGCGGCCCTGCGTTGCGGCGCCGTCGTGGTGCTCAAAGGCAGCGACACGGTGATAGCCGCGCCCGACGGCAGGGCAATCATCAATGCCAACGCGCCTCCGACATTGGCCACCGCTGGCTCGGGCGACGTCTTGAGCGGGATCATTCTTGGTTTGCTTGCGCAAGGAATGCCGGCCTTCGCCAGCGCGGCGGCGGGGGTCTGGCTACACGGTGCGGCGGCCGCCGAATTCGGTCCCGGCTTACTGGCCGAGGACCTGCCCGACCTGTTGCCAAAGGTGTTGTGTCGACTGCTCGACGTCTAGCTACCCGTCGAGGCCCGATAGCCCCGTGCACGCGGTTCATACCGGCGGCGACAGACTATTTTGGGAAGACATTCCTACCGACGTGCTGATGACGCAGGCGCAATTGTCGGTCATCGCGCCGCCGTCCATGGCAGCGATCCTGGGGTCGATTGCCGGCAAATGGGGCGAGTACTTCGTTGGTATCGCTATGGGTTTCCACTGTAGTGATGCAGGCCGTGATGATCCTCATGTATTTCTCCAACAACGCCTGGAACATGATGATCTCCATCACGGGCGTGATGATATTTCCGGCCTATATCGGCGCTACCGGTTTTTTGTGGAAAGTCATGGCAAGCGGGCGCTATCCAGCCACCGCAAAATCGGCAACCTGGTGTTCATCTGTGCGCGCGCAGCCCACTCACGCAGACGAAAATGGCTCGTGTGTCTACGCAAAAGGCCAGACCGCAGGGCTTGGCCCACTCACAACCGGGAGCTTTCGATGAAAAGTTCATATCTTGCGATTGTGTTGCTCTTGAGTTCGACCTTTTGCCTGGCCGCGCCACTCGATGGCGCGGCCCTGTACCAAAGCAACTGCGCCCAATGCCATGGCGAACGTGGAATGGGTGGGGCGGTTGGCATGGGCGCGATGACACCCGGTATGGGAGGTTCAAACGGCGGGCAGGGCATGATGAATGGGATGGGCACAATGGGCGGTCAGGGCGGCTCGGGAATGACGGGGCTTCAAGCGCCCAAACTGGTAGGCGATGCCAGTGCCTGGAAGCCTGAGTTATTTGAGCGTGCAGTGCTCCAAGGCATCGATGATGAAGGTGAACCTCTGAGCAGGGTCATGCCGCCCTGAGTGTGGCATGACGCTGGAACCCGTCATCCAGAACCTTGGCTTTGCGCTTGTCTACAATGCGCTCGGCGTGCCGTTGGCTGCCGGTTTGTTGTTTCCGTTCACGGGTTGGTTGTTGTCGCCGATGGTTGCCGCGTTTGCCATGAGTCTGAGTTCATTGTCGGTCGTGACCAATGCACTGCGCTTGCGTGGCTAGGGTTCTACTGCGCAGAGTCACTTGCCCGTTCAGATATCTGACGGGCAAACGATGTTTTCTCTTTGATTTGTCGCGCACTTACTGCTTGTGCTCGATAACGGTTTCAACCAGCCAATAGCCGGTCCGTCCGTAGTGGTGATGCAGATTCGATTCCTGTTCCCGGTTCAACTGCTCAGACGACTCATAAGGCGGCGATGCCTTGATCGAGGCGCATTCGAGGTCGACCGACACGGATTTATCCAGCCAACGGATATCGTCAATCCATTCAGGAGCAATCAACACTTTGTGCCCGAGCCACCAGTTGCTGGTGTTGACCACAAGGTATTGAATCGCCCAGGTCTGTTCGTTGATCAGCACGCTGTCGACATGCCCGACCTCGCCATCGGTGGCTTTGATGTGATACCCGATGATGGCTTTGCAACTGCGTAAGTGCGGGTCGTCATCTTCATGGCGCGCGCGCTCGGCTTTTGCGCTCTGTTCGCGGGCATGTTCATCTTGAGCGGGACCACCCGGCAGCCCGTAGCCACCGGGGTACATCCCGGCATTCCACATGCCTGCGTTTCCCCAGTAATACGGATACCCGTAGTAACCCAGGTATTGCATTTCATGTTGTCGAGAGACCGGTTTGTCGACGTCGATACCTGGGCTGTTTTTGACTTGATCCTTGGTGAGCGCTACGTGCAGCCGACGTTGCGTCCAGTCGGCGTCCTGGATGGAAAGGGGCGTGATCAGGACCTTGCGGCTGGCAAGCCAGGCGCCGGTCTCGACGACAAAATAACGGATCACCCACGCCTCACTGTCGAAATAGAAGTCTTTGACTTCCCCGATGTCACCATCGGTTGCCGCAATGGTGTAATCCTTGAGATCTCGCATGCTTCGTAACATAGGACTGTCCTTCGTAGCGCACCGATCGATGTCCTCGGCACATGGAAAGGCTGCAGGCCGATTATTCGACCTGCCCAAGGACAGGGTGTGCTTTTAGCGGCGTCAACGTCTGTTCGCTGGCGCACGCTGAAGACGCAGGAATCAGGTGGGTTTATTCACGGAGGACGGGATCGGCGACCCGCGACGTTTTTGTCGCTCAAGCCATTCAAACAGCCCCATGCCGACCAGCATGGCGATGACGAAAACGGCGCCTTTGCCGATGCCCGCACCGAGCAGAACCAGGGAAGGCCCCGGGCAAATGCCTGCCAGGCCCCAGCCCACCCCGAACAAGAGGCTGCCGATGACCAGACGCCGGTCGATGTGTCGAGCGGTGGGCAGGTTCATGGGCAGGCCGAGCAGTGATCGGGTGCGTGCTCTGGCGAACTTGAAGCCTACCGCCGCCACCGCGATGGCGCCGGCCATGACGAAGGCCAGCGAGGGGTCCCAGCGCCCGCCCAGATCGAGGAAACCAATGACTTTGGCCGGGTTTGTCATGCCGGAAATCAGCAAACCGAAACCGAAAATCAGCCCGGCAAGCCACGCGTAGAAGAGTGGCATGGTCAAAGGCCTCCCAGAAGGTGCTTAACGACGAAAACGGTAACGAAACCCGCCCCCATGAATACCAGTGTCGCGACCGCAGAGCGCGTCGATAATCGCGATAACCCACACACACCGTGGCCGCTGGTGCAGCCAGCGCCATAGCGCGTGCCGATGCCGACGATCAGGCCCGCGACAATCAACAGCGGATACCCGGCATCGATCTCTATCGCGGGCAAAGTGGCGACCAGACCAAAAGCCAGTGGTGCCATTAGCAGGCCCAAAACAAACGCCGCACGCCAGGCGATATCCCCGGTTATCGGGCGCAGCAGACCGCCGACAATGCCGCTGATGCCTGCGATGCGCCCGTTGAACAGTATCAACAGCACTGCACCCGAGCCGATCAGCAAGCCTCCGATCAAGGCGCTCAACGGCGTGAAGTGGTTCATGTCGATCATGACGCTCTCCTTACAGGGGCGTGTGGAGTGAAGGTTGATCGCGATGCAATCCTGATCATCTGATGGCCGTCGCGCTGGCCGCCAAAGCGGTCAGCGCGAGGATAGGCTGATTGAAGCTCCCGAGTGGCAAATATCGCAAGATCTGTCGGGAGCCCTCGTCAAGGATTGGGAGAACCTGGGATTAATTCATGCCCAGCCAGTTGGGGAGCGCCAGGGTTATCCATGGGACATAGGTGATCAGTATCAGGAACAGCAGCAAAAGCATCAGCCAAGGCATCGCGGCCTTGATGGTCGCGGGCACTGACATCCCCGTCACGGCGGAAGTCACGAACAGGTTCAGACCGACGGGCGGTGTGATCAAGCCGATCTCCAGGTTGACCACCATGATGATGCCAAGGTGAATCGGGTCGATACCCAGCTTCATGGCAATGGGGAAAAGGATCGGGGCCAGAATCAGGATAATGGCCGAGGGTTCCATGAAGGCACCGGCGATCAACAAAACCACGTTCACCACCAGCAGGAAGGTCACTGGCGTCAGCCCTGCTTCAATGACCCAGGCCGTGATTTGCTGGGGCAGTTGCTCGGTGGTCAATACGTGAGCAAACAACATGGCGTTGGCAATGATGAACATCAGCATGATGCTCAGCTTGGCCGAGTCCAGCAGGACTTTGGGCGTTTCGCGAAACGTCAGGTCCTTGTAGACGAACAAGGCGATGAATGCCGAATACACCGCAGCAACGGCAGCAGCCTCGGTGGGGGTGAACATCCCGCTGTAAATGCCTCCCAGGATGATCAGCATCAACAGCAGGCCCCAGATCGCCTTGCGTGCGGTGCTGAGAAACTCACGCAGTGTGGCGCGCGGCATGGCGGGCAGGTTTTTCTTCACCGCGACGATGTAGATGGCCACCATCAGCGATACACCCAGCAACAAACCGGGTATGACGCCGGCCATGAACAACTTGCCGACGGAGGTCTCGGTGGCAGCCGCATAGACCACCATCACGATCGAGGGCGGTATCAGAATGCCCAAGGTCCCGGCGTTACAGACGATTCCCGCGCCGAATTCCTGCGGATATCCAGAGCGAACCATGCCGGCAATGGCAATCGACCCGACGGCTGCCACCGTTGCCGGGCTGGAGCCGGAAAGGGCTGCGAACAGCATGCAGGCCAATACGGCGGCAATCGCCAGGCCGCCACGGATATGACCGACACAAGCGTTGGCAAAGTCGATCAGGCGACGTGCAACGCCACCGGTGGTCATGAAGGCGCCTGCCAGCAAGAAAAACGGAATGGCCAACAGTGTGTAGTGTTCTGAGGTCTCAAACAGCTTGATCGCGAGAGAGCGGACGGAGTCCGGACTGAAAAACACAATGGTCAGTGAACCGGCCAGGCCCAGGGATATGGCAATCGGTACACCGATGAACATCAGTGCAAAGAGTGTCGCGAACAGGAAGGCAATGGTCATTGTTTGTCGTCCTCGTGCTCGGTCAGTTTCATCACGTCAGCGGCTTCATCGGCCAGGCCCAGCCCGGTCTGGCGGTGCAACAGGATGCGCACGAAAATTTCGGCGAAACGGATGAATACCAACGCAAAACCCACGGGAACAATCAGCCCTATGTGCCATTGCATGATGCCGAAATGGCCCAGATCTTCGGCGCCTATTCCTGCTGTCATCAAGGTATGAATCCACTCGAAGCTGGCCACACTGAGCAGCCCGGCGTAGGTCAGGCAGCACAGACAGGCCAAAATGCCGATCAATCGCTGCACGGGTTTGCTGGCCAGTTTTACCAGGGCGTCCACGCCAATATGCCCGGCGGTACGCACGCCGTAGGACAACCCGAAAAAGATCAGCCAGCCAAATAGCGCCTTGGTGAGCGAGGTACTCCAGGTCATGGCCTGCGCCATTGTCATGACCTGATCGCCCATGGCGAATAGTGTTTCGCTGGCGCCTTCCCAGTTGTCGGCAAGTCGGTAGAAGAGCGTATAGAGGTTGTTGAGGATGACGTAGACGAACGTCACCAGGGTCATGGCGGCCAAAAGGAAGACAATGAAACCCTCCTCGAAGTGTTCCCATATGCGCCGAAAGGCATTCATGGATGGCATCTCCTGTAGCGTGATGACAGGCAGGTGCTGGCGTGCCAGCACCTACCCTCCGGTCATTTGGCCTTGTTGGCGGCTTCGGCAGCAGTGATCAGCTCAGGGCCGATATCGGCTTCGAATTTTTTCCAGACCGGCTTCATCGCGACGCGCCATTGCTCGCGTTGCTCAGGTGTCAGGGTGATGATTTCGGTGGTTTTGGCGGCAACGATGCTTTGCTTGGCGTCCTGATTGAGTTGCTCGGCCTCTTTGTTCACCTGGGCGGTGACTTCCACAATGATTTTGTCCAGTTCACTGCGAATATCCGGCGGCAAGCCATTCCAGAACTTGGTGTTGGTGATCAGCATGTAATCCAGCACGCCATGGTTGGACTCGGTGATGTATTTCTGTACCTCGTTCATTTTCTGGCTGTAGATGTTCGAGTAAGGGTTTTCCGCACCGTTGACCACACCGGTTTGCAAGCCCTGATACACCTCGGCAAAGCTCATTTTGCGCGGATTGGCGCGCAAGGCCTTGAACTGCTCTTCAAGTACGGCCGAGGCCTGTACCCGGAATTTCAGGCCTCGGGCATCGCCAGGAACACGCAGCGGCTTGTTGGCAGACAGTTGCTTCATCCCGTTGTGCCAGTAGGCCAGGCCCGTGATGTTCTTGCTCTCCATGGATTTGAGCAGACCCTGGCCCTGCGGGCTCATTTGAAAACGGTCTACCGCGGTGATGTCGTCAAACAGAAAGGGCAGGTCGAACAACTGGAGGGTCTTGGTGTACTGCTCGAATTTGGCCAGCGATGGCGCAATCAACTGTACGTCGCCCAACAGCAGGGCTTCCATTTCCTTACCGTCACCAAACAAGGACGAGTTCGGATAGACCTCAACTTTGACCTTGCCGGGCAAACGTTCCTCGACCAGCTTCTTGAACAGCACCGCGCCTTGCCCCTTCGGGGTCTGCTCGGCGACAACGTGTGAGAACTTGATGATGATCGGATCAGCGGCCATGGCCGTGCCCATGCTGCCTAAAGCAAGCGTGCAGGCGAGTGCCTTGCATAGGGATTTGAACATTTGGGGGAATTCCTCTTCTTTTAGTTTTTGTACAGTTCAATGTTCTGACGCGCATTCGTTATACGGCCAACCACAAGTCTAGGCAAAAAATCATGTTTGAAGGCTGAATTGCTGATTTCGCTGGAGCGCAATGCGAATAACGTCAGGCCCCCGCGCGCCAAGACCTGCAATTGCCCCTGAGTAGTTTCCGAACCTTTTGCCAATCACCTTGGCTGCCCAGGCACTCGAGATACGGTGCGTATAGGTAGTTTCCGAGGCTACTCATCAACCCTTCAGACGCCTAGATTGAAGTCATCGCAATGCAAAGCCAGGGCGGGCGCTTTGGCGTTTTTGCCGAATGCCTGGCAGTGGTTGCCGGCCCTCACAGGCGCAGCCATGGCCCCATCCATTTTGATAGAGACAGACAGGCAGGCTTATCTGGCTCTGAACAAAAGGCGACTGACATGTCCGAGTTACCAAACCCTCAGCAAAATCATTTGCTTGCCGCGCTGCCGGTCGAGATTCGGCATCGCCTGCTGCCTCAACTGGAGCTGGTGTCATTCCCGCTGGGCAAAGTCCTTTACGAGTCCGGAGACGTTTTGCGCTACGTCTATTTCCCGACTGACTCCATCATTTCATTGCTCTACGTCATGGAAAACGGCGCGGCGGCTGATATTTCGGTGGTGGGTAATGAAGGGCTGATCGGTGTCGCCTTGTTCATGGGCGGCGAGAGCACCTCAAGCCGGGCGGTCGTGCAGAGCGCCGGCTACGCGTTCCGGCTCAGAGGGCAACTGCTCAAGGACGAGTTCAATCGTCACGGCGAAATGTTGCGTCTGATGCTGCGTTACACCCAGGCGTTGATCACGCAAATGGCGCAGACGGCGGTCTGTAATCGTCATCACTCAATCGACCAGCGCCTGTGCCGTTGGCTGTTGTTGTCGCTGGATCGCCTGCCGGGTAACCAACTCGTCATGACTCAAGAGCTCATTGGCAACATGCTCGGTGTGCGGCGTGAAGGCATTACCGAGGCCGCCCGCAAGTTGCAGAAGCTTGGTGTGATCGAGTACTGCCGAGGGCTGATCACCGTGCTCGACCGCCCCCAACTCGAGGAATTGAGTTGCGAGTGTTACGCCGTCGTTAAGCATGAAACCGACCGACTTCTGCCTTGCGCCCAGCCAGAGCACTTGCGCAGGCCTGTCTGTCATGCACTCACGGCGCATGTCCACTGATGCTGTGACGGCCTCCTGTGTTCGCTACCGCACAGCGGCCAGTGAGCGCGCGAGTGATGATGGAGCAAGGTTTGACGGGAGACGACACGATGAAGGAACGCCAGGCTGGAACCGGGAAGGATGCGGCTGACATCGGTGTGGTCGCGGCCATACGTGGCAGCGTCGTGGACATTCGTTTCGCTGCCGCGCTGCCGCCCATCCACACCCTGTTGCGCGCAGGCGATGCGGGCAAGATAGCCATCGAGGTCTTGGCCCAGCGCGACGAACATCATGTGCGGGGTATCGCGCTGACGCCCACGCAGGGCCTGGCGCGAGGGATGCCGGTACATGACACCGGCGGGCCGTTGCAGGCCCCGGTCGGCAAGCAGATTCTGTCGCGCATGTTCGACGTCTTTGGCAATACCATCGATCGCCAGCCCGCGTTGGATGCTGTGCAATGGCGTTCGGTGCATCAGCCGCCACCGCCTCTGGTGCGTCGTTCAACCCGCTCCGAAGTCTTCGAGACAGGTATCAAAGCCATTGATGTGCTGACGCCGCTGGAACGCGGCGGCAAGGCGGGCCTCTTCGGTGGGGCCGGCGTCGGCAAGACGGTGCTGCTGACCGAAATGATCCATAACATGATCGGTCATCAGGAGGGCGTGAGCATTTTCTGCGGTATCGGTGAGCGCTCCCGTGAGGGCGAAGAGTTGTACCGGGAAATGAAGGCCGCCGGCGTGCTGCCCAACATGGTGATGATCTTCGCCCAGATGAATGAGCCGCCCGGCGCGCGTTTTCGCGTGGGGCATGCGGCGCTGACGATGGCCGAATACTTTCGCGACGACGAACAACGCGATGTGTTGCTGCTCATCGATAACATTTTTCGCTTCATCCAGGCCGGCTCGGAAGTCTCTGGTCTGATGGGGCAGATGCCATCCCGTCTGGGTTACCAGCCGACGATGGGCACCGAACTGGCGGCACTGGAAGAACGTATCGCCAACACCGACAGCGGTGCGATCACCTCGATTCAGGCGGTGTATGTGCCCGCCGACGACTTCACCGATCCGGCGGCGGTGCATACCTTCTCGCACCTTTCGGCGTCGATCGTGCTGTCGCGCAAACGTGCCAGCGAAGGCCTGTTTCCAGCCATCGATCCGCTGCAGTCCAGCTCCAAAGTGCTGACGCCGGGTATCGTCGGCGAGCGCCACTACCAACTGGCGCAGGCCATCCGCCGCACGCTGGCCCAATACGCCGAACTCAAGGACATCATCGCCATGCTCGGGCTGGAGCAATTGTCGCCCGACGACCGCAACGTGGTGGCCCGTGCGCGGCGTCTGGAGCGCTTTCTCACACAGCCATTCTTCACCACCGAGCAGTTCACCAACATGAGCGGCAAGCTCGTCAGCCTGGAGGATGCGCTGGATGGCTGTGAGCGCATTCTGGCGGACGAATTCAAGGATTTCCCCGAGAGCGCGCTGTACATGATCGGGGCGGTCGACGAAGCCAAAGCCAAGGTTAAACCGCCTGCCAGCAAGGCTGCCAAGGAGCCCACTCATGCTGTTGATGACACTTAAAGTGTTGTTGCCCTTCGAAGTGTTTGCCGTCGAAGCGAACGTGTCGAGCATCGTTGCCGAGACGGCACAAGGGGCATTCGGCTTGCTGCCCAGGCGTCTGGACTGCGTCGCGGCGCTTGTGCCGGGCATCCTCAGTTTCGAGAGCGAGGCGCACGGCGAAGTGTTTCTGGCGCTGGACGAGGGTGTGCTGGTCAAGACCGGGGCGGATGTGGTGATTTCGGTGCGTCGGGCGCTTCGTGGTGATGATCTGGACCACCTGCGCGGCGCCATCGAGCAGCAATTCCTGGCCCTGGATGCGCAAGAGCAAGCCATGCGCCAGACCATGACACGGCTGGAAACCGGGTTCATGCGCCGGTTCGTTTCGTTGCGTGATCACACGTCATGAAAACGGATCCCAAGCGCACGCCTGCCGGCCCGACACTGGCTGAACAAGTCGGCGCCAAAGCCGCCCGAAAACTCAAAGCGCGGCGCAGGGGCACACCCGTGGTGTGGTTCGGCCTGGGCATGATGGGCTTGATTGGCTGGTCGGTGGTGGTCCCTACGTTACTGGGTGCAGCCCTTGGACTGTGGATCGATCAGCACCATCCCGGCGGCCACTCCTGGACGTTGGCCCTGCTGGTGGCGGGGCTCACCCTCGGTTGCCTGAACGCCTGGCACTGGATGTCCAAGGAAGATCAGGCCATGTATGACGAACCCGATGAGAAGGAGCAGGGTGATGATTGATCAAGGTACTTGGGCGCTGGTTTGGCTGGCGGCGTTGTTGGCGGGTGCCGCGCTGGGCGGCGTGTTTTTCGGCGGTCTGTGGTGGACGGTGCGTCGGGGCGCGTCATCGCCGACACCGGCACGCTGGTTTCTCGCCAGCCTGCTGCTGCGAACCGCTACCGTGCTATTTGGCTTTTACCTGGTCGGTGCCGGTCAACCGCTGCGACTGGGCCTGTGCATGTTGGGTTTCGTCATGGCTCGCGTGATTGTCTTGCGTGTCACTCAACCGAGTGCGGTCGCCATGGCGCCGCCAACCTCCGGACCGCCACCATGCGCCTGACCCCTGATGCCTGGATCTTTTGGCAATACGGTTTGTTCAAGCTCAACGCGACCATTGTCTTCACTTGGGCACTGATGATCGTGCTGGTGCTGGGTGCCGCGCTGATTACGCGACGTCTTGCCACCGGTCACCAACGCTCACGCTGGCAAAACCTGCTGGAGATTGTGGTCACCGCCATCAGCGGGCAGATCAAGGATGTCGGCCTGCAGCAACCTCAGCGCTACCTGAGTTTTCTCGGTACGTTGTTCCTGTTCATCGCGGCGGCGGCGTTAGCCACCGTGATCCCCGGCTACGAACCGCCCACCGCATCGCTGTCGACTACCGTAGCGCTGGCCCTGTGCGTACTGGTGGCGGTTCCGCTGTTCGGTATCTGGGGTCAGGGGCTGGCCGGCTACCTGAAATCGTACATGCAGCCGACGCCAATCATGCTGCCCTTCAACCTCATCAGTGAAGCCTCGCGCACGCTGGCGCTGGCTGTGCGCCTGTTTGGCAACATGATGAGCGGTGCGATGATCATCGCCATCCTCCTATCCATCACGCCGTTTGTCTTCCCGATCGTGATGACGGTTCTGGGCCTGCTCACCGGCATGGTGCAAGCCTACATCTTCACCATTTTGGCGGCGGTTTACATCGCCGCCGCCACCCGCCGCAGCCCAGCGGTCAACCCCCCTTCATCGACGCCGGACACCTGAGCCGCCGCGCGATTTCCTGTCAACTCACACAGAGGCACGCTTATGGACTCTCTCACCTTGATCGCCGTCGCCTCCATCGTCATGGCAGGCCTGACGACCGGCTTCGGCACAATGGCGCCCGCACTGGCGGAGGGCAGGGCGGTTGCTACGGCGCTCAGCTCGTTGGCCCAACAGCCCGACGCGTCGGCCACCATCACCCGGACGCTGTTCGTGGGGCTGGCGATGATCGAGTCGACGGCCATCTACTGCTTTGTTGTGTCGATGATCCTGATCTTCGCTAATCCGTTCTGGAATGCCGCCGTCACGGCGGCGGCCCAAGCGGCAGGAAAATAGACCGTGCTTATCGACTGGTTCACCGTCGGCGCGCAGGTGCTGAACTTCCTCATTCTGGTGTGGCTGATGAAGCGTTTTCTGTACCAACCGGTGCTGGACGCCATCGCGTCGCGGGAGGCGAAGATTGCCGCCGAACTCAAGGACGCCGCCGACACCAAAGCCAAGGCCCATCAGCAGCAAGATGAGTTTGAGCACAGGAATCAGGCTTTCGACGAACAGCGAGACGCTTTGCTGAGCAAAGCCACCGAGGAGGCCAACGCGCAGCGTCTGCGCTTGTTGGCCGAGGCACGCCAAGCCGCCGAGGCTGCCAGTGTGGCGCGAGCAAAGGCTCTGGCGACTGAGAGGCAGCACCTGCACGCCGAGATCGTGCGCCGCACACAACGGCAGGTTTACGACATCTCACGCCGGGTGCTGGGCGACCTCGCATCCGTCAGCCTGGAACAGCGTGCTTGCGAGGTGTTCATTCAACGCTTGCAGGCTCTGGAGGGCACCACGCTGGACGCATTGATCGCTGCACTCAAGGCGACGAGCCAAGGCGAATCGGCGCGGGTGCGCAGCGCCTTTGAATTGCCGGACGCACAACGTGCCTCGATTCAGGCCGCGCTCGACGCGTTGCTCGGCCAGCCGATCACGCTGACGTTCGAGTCGGACCCTGACCTGGTCACTGGTATTGAACTGAGTGTGAAGGGCGTGAAACTGGCCTGGAGCATTGCCGAGTACCTTGACGCCTTGGCAGTAACCACGAAAAAACCACAGCCGACAACGGAGCACGCGTGACCTTGCCCGCGTCGCTGGACGTGACGCTGCAAAGCGTCCTTGAAGACGCGTTCGCCAGCATCAGCCAAGGGCTCCAGGCGTTCACTGCGCAATTGGTATTGCACGAAGTGGGCACGGTGGTCAGCGTTTCAACCGGCATTGCCCGCGTCCAAGGCTTGCTGCACCTGGGCTTTGAGGAGCTGGTGTGGTTTCCCGGTGGCTTGTCGGGCATCGCCTTCAACCTGGACGAGGAGGGTGTCGATGTGGTGCTGCTGGGTGACTACGCTCATCTGCGGGCGGGTCAGGAAGTCCACCGCACCGGCCGCGTGATGGACGTGGCGGTGGGCGAGGCGTTGTTGGGCCGAGTGATTGATCCCTTGGGCCGGCCGCTGGATGGTGGTGCGCCGTTGGCGACTGAAGAACGCCTGCCAATCGAGCGGCCGGCGGCGCCGATCATGGACCGCGCGCCCGTGACCGAGCCGCTGCAAAGCGGATTGAAGGTCATTGATGCGCTGATCCCCATCGGGCGTGGCCAGCGCGAACTGATTCTGGGCGACCGCCAGACCGGCAAGACCGCGATCGCCATCGACACCATTTTCAACCAGCGTGACAAAAACGTTTTGTGCGTTTACTGCGCCATCGGCCAGCGCGCGTCGGCAGTGGCCAAAGCGGTGGCCAACCTGCGTGAGAAAGGGGCGCTGGCCTACACCGTTGTCGTGGTGGCCGAAGGTAACGAGGCGCCGGGGCTGGCCTACATTGCGCCTTACGCGGCCACCAGCATCGCCGAGTACTTCATGGAGTCTGGTCGTGACGTGCTGATTGTCTACGATGACCTCACCCACCACGCCCGCGCCTATCGCGAACTGTCGCTGCTGCTGCGTCGTCCTCCGGGCCGCGAGGCGTTTCCGGGGGATATTTTCTACATCCATTCGCGCATGCTGGAACGCGCCACGCACCTCAATGAGGAGCGCGGAGGCGGTTCGATGACCGCACTGCCCATCATTGAAACCGAAGCACAGAATATTTCGGCTTATATCCCGACCAATCTGATATCCATCACCGACGGGCAGATTGTGCTGTCGCCATCGCTGTTCGAACTGGGCGTGCTGCCGGCCATCGATGTCGGGCAGTCTGTCTCGCGGGTGGGCGGCAAGGCGCAGCGCGCGGCGTATCGTGCGGTGGCGGGCGACCTCAAGCTTGCCTACGCGCAGTTCGAAGAACTGGAAACCTTTGCGCGCTTCGGCGCCCGACTGGACGAAGACACGCGACAGTCCATCGTCCATGGCAAGCGTATCCGCGCCTGCCTGGCTCAGGCCGAGTTCTCGCCGGTGACGGTGCCTGCACAGATTGCCATTTTGCTGGCGTTAAATGCCGCGCTGTTCGACCCGGTGCCGCTCGACAGCATGCTTGCCGCGCAGCAAGCCGTGGAGAAAGCCGCTGATGGGCTGCCCGAAGACGTGAGCCAACGACTGACAGCCGCCGGTAAACTGACCGACGCCGATCGCGAGCAGGTCACCGAGGTGGCGCGCCAGGCCCTTGCCGCGTTCCTGGCGCCAGCGCAGCCAAACACGGTTGCACCCAAGGATGGTGTCGTGACCGACACCGGCCAAGCCTGATGGCTGCCACCATCACCGCACTGCGTCGCCAGATCAGCAGCGCAGGGGACCTGAAGTCCGTGGTCCGTGTCATGAAAGCGTCGGCAGCCTCGGCGATCGGGCAGTACGAGCGCTCAGTGGCGGCCTTGGCCGATTACGCGCGCACGGTCGAACTGGGATTGGGGGTGTGTTTGCGCTCGGTCGATTCCAGTGGGCCGCCTCCACGGTTATCGGCAGCGCGCGCCGAAGACATCGTGGTGCACGCGTTGGTATTCGGGTCGGATCAGGGATTGGTGGGGCGGTTCAACGAGGCGGTGGTCGACTATGCCTTGGGCCAGTCGGCATCCCCGGCGACAAAGCTCTGGGCCGTGGGCGAACGCGTGCATGAGCGATTGCTTGATGCGGGCCGAGAACTCGAAGGCACCTTTGTCGTTCCAGGATCGGTCGAGCAAATCACGCGACTGGTCGGCCAGATTCTGCAAAGAATCCCCATGGCCGGCAGCGAATTTGAACCGCACAACACCACGCTGATTCTTTTCTATAACCGACCCAATGGCGCTGGCTACACGCCCGTGAGCCAGCGATTGCTGCCTCTGGACGGACATTGGCAGCGGGACTTGGCACACCAGCCCTGGCCCACGGCGCAACGGCCCGAAGTGCTGAGCGCCAATGCGCAGACGCTGCGCGCGTTCATTCGCGAGCACCTGTTCGTGTCTTTGTTTCGAGCCAGCGCCGAGTCGTTGGCCAGCGAGAACGCCAGTCGTCTCGCCGCCATGCAGCGCGCCGATCGCAACATCGGCGAACTTCTGCAAGCGCTGAACGCCAACTACCACCGTTTACGCCAGGCCGGCATCGACGAAGAGCTGTTCGACGTGATTTCTGGCTTCGACGCCTTGCTGCCGAGTGCAGATTCTGGCCCTCAGCACTGAACAGACAACTGTGAACAGGAAACCGAATCATGAAAGTCGTGGTCGCCTTGGGCGGAAATGCACTGTTGCGGCGCGACCAACCGCCGACGGCAGAAAATCAGTTGGAGAACATTCGCGGTGCAGCCGCACAACTGGCGCGCGTGGCCGCGCATCACGATCTGGTGCTGACGCATGGCAATGGTCCTCAGGTGGGGTTGCTGGCGCTTCAGGCGGCGGCCTATGAAAAAGTGCAAGCCTATCCGCTGGATGTGTTGGGCGCGCAGACCGACGGCATGCTGGGCTATCTGCTGGAGCAGGAATTGGCCAACCTGCTGCCGCAAACGCGCACGGTAACCACACTGATCACACGCGTAGAGGTCGATCCGCACGATCCTGCGTTCAGCCATCCCAGCAAGCCGATAGGACCGATGTACAACCAGGCCGAGTCTGCGCGTATCGCCTCGCAAAAGGGCTGGGTGATGGCCAGGGACGGTGATGCGTTTCGGCGCGTCGTTGCATCACCAGCGCCCTTGCGAGTGCTCGGGCTGCAATCGATCCGCTGGCTGCTGGAACATGGCGCACTGGTCATTGCCGCCGGTGGTGGCGGCATTCCGGTGGCGGCCACGGGGGAGAAGGGCGACAAGAAACTGCACGGCGTGTCAGCGGTGATCGACAAGGATCAGTGCACCAGCCTGCTCGCCCGCGACCTTGAAGCCGACTTGCTGGTCATCGCCACTGACGTGTCGGCGGTCTATCTCGACTGGGGTTTGCCCACGCAGCGCGCGCTCGGCAACGTCACACCGCAGGAACTTGCCCAGTACCCGTTCCCTGAGGGTTCGATGGGGCCGAAGGTCGAGGCGGCGCGAAGCTTTGTACTCGCCACGGGGCATCGCGCTGTCATCGGTTCGCTCGAGCAGATCGAAGAAATGATCGCCGGCCATGCGGGCACTCAAGTGGCCCTTGCGAAAAGCACTGATGGCGGTGGCCCGTTGAGGTCCTGAATGGGGGCGCTGACACGCTGACAGGTCCGGAGCCTCTGGCTGGACTGTCAACCGGAACGGGAATTCATTCAGCCCGCCTCGCAGGCCCACATCTCAATGGACGGCTGGCTGGAAGTCGGCATACCAACCCATTGGCTCATTGGCTGGCACTGGCCGTTGAAGCACAACTGGTAGTCGCCAGCCTCGGGGGTGCGCCCCAGACTCAGTGGCTGCATAGGCGCCAGTGTGCGGCGGTAGTGCCAACTGCCATTGTCCAGTCGGGCACCCTCGGGAATTTCCATGCCCGCGCCGTTACCGCGCACCCGAGCCTCTTCCAGCACAAGGCCTTGGGCAGTGACGCGGTAATCTTCCTCCCAGCGAATCTTTTCGATGGTGTGATTCCACGCCAGCGTGAAGTGCGAAATCGGTAGCTGAGCCCACACCGCCCCTGTGAGGCCCAGACACAAACCGATCATGCGCGGGCTATCCTGGCCTGGCGGGAACGCCAGATGTGCTGAAGGATCACGGCGGCCCCAAGGGCGAAGCCCAGTTCATCGGTCAACGGCAATGCCACCACCAGCAAGCCTCCAGCCGCCACGCACAATAAGCGCTCCCATGCGGGCATTTTTCGTTGTAGATAACCGGTGGAGGCCATTCCCCAGAGTCCGACCGCCAATACCGATTTGATCACCATGTAGGCGGTCATCCACAAATTATCGCCTTGCAGCATGAGCGCCGGGTTGTAGACCGCCATGAATGGAATGACAAATCCGGCCAACGCGATTCGCACCGCCCAGAGGCTGATCTTGAAACCGGACTCTTTGGCAATCGGTGCCGCAGCAAAGCAGGCAAGGGCGACAGGGGGTGTCAGGTCGGCGAGGATGCCGAAATAGAACACGAACATATGCGACACGATCAGCGGCACACCCAATTCCAGCAGGGCAGGGGCCGCGATCGAGCTGGTGATGATGTAGTTGGGAATGGTCGGAATGCCCATGCCCAGCACCAGGCAGGTGATCATTGTCAGTATCAGCGACAGCAGCAGGTTGTCTCGGCCAATGGCCAATATGTAGCCTGCAAACGTAGAGGCCACACCGGTCAGTGACACCACACCGATAATGATGCCCACCAGTGCACAGGCAATGCCCACCGGAACGGCATGGCGCGCGCCTTCGACCAGCGCGTGCAGGCAGATGATCAGTGTGTCGTGCCCTCCTTTGATGAACGCACAAATCAACACCAGCACCGCAACGACCGCAAAGATCACACCGATCCCCAACTGGAAGAAACCGGTACACAGAATCCCGAGCGCGATCCAGAAGGCGCAGCGCAGGCCGAAACTCTGCACCCTGAGAATGATGGCCGAGCCGAGAATCACGATGGCGGTCAGGGCCAGTCCGACCATGCCGGAGAACAACGGCGTGCGCCCGGAAAACAGCAGATAGACCAGAACCAGCAGCGGGATCAGCAGGTACCATTTCTCCTTGACGGCGCCCAGTGCGCTGGGACATTGATCCTTGGGCAGGCCCATGAGATTGGAGCGTTTGGCCTCCAGATGAACCATCCAGAACACCGAGCCGAAGTAGAGGGTGGCAGGAATCAACGCCGCCTTGGCTATTTCCACGAACGGCACGTTGATGGTTTCGGCCATGATGAAGGCGACAGCGCCCATCACCGGCGGCATCAGTTGGCTGCCCATGCTGGAGGTCGCTTCAACGCCGGCAGCAAACGCGGGCCGGTATCCAAAGCGTTTCATCAACGGAATGGTGAATTGCCCCGTGGTCACGACGTTGGCAATCCCTGAGCCCGTGATGGTGCCCATCAACGCCGACGACGCGACCGCAACTTTGGCCGGGCCGCCCACCTTGTGGCCGAACAGGCCCATGGCGAAGTCGGTGAACAGTTTGATCATGCCCGCCTGTTCAAGGAACGCGCCGAACAGGATGAACAGAAAGATGTAGGTTGCCGAAACATAGGTCGGAGTGCCGTACAGCCCTTCGGTGCCAAAAGAGAGCTGGTTGATGATCTGATCGAAGCCGTAGCCGCGATGCGCCAACTCTCCCGGTAGATACTCGCCGAACAGACCGTAGGCCAGGAACAGGCCGCAAATGATCGGCAGGGCAATCCCCATCACTCGCCGTGCGGCTTCGAACACCAGCACGATCAACACAATGCCCGTCACCGTGTCAGTGAGCGTCAGATCCCCGGAGCGCTGAATCAGGTCAGCCTCAAACACCCACTGATAGATGGCCGTAGCAATGGCGGCCAGGCTGAGTATCCAGGCCAGCGGCTGCCATGGACGGTCCTTGCCATAAGCGGGGTAGCTCAGAAAAACCACCCACAGCAGGAAACCTACGTGTACGGCGCGCAAGACCTGGCTTGAGATCGGTGCAAATGCGGCGGTGACGATCTGAAAGATCGAGAACAACAAGGCTACGTAAAACAGGGTTTTCGGCCACTCTCGCGGATTCGTGGAGATGCCGTGATGATCATCACTCATTAGTTGCCTGCCTCATGACTGCATTGAACAAGGGCGAACAATGGGCGCAGCGACAATGGGCGGACGCTGCGCCTCTAAGCCGTTAAAACGCGCCTTTTTCCTTGTAGTAGCGCTCGGCGCCTGGATGCAGGGCAATGGGCAGGTTCTTGGCGGCGCTTTCAAGCGTGATGTCTTTGGCCGCCGAATGAGAGTTCCCCAGACGGGTGAGGTTTTCGAACAGCAACTTTGTCATCTGATAGGCCAGTTCGTCGGGTACATCCGCGCGGGTGACGAGGATATTGGTGATCGCAACAGTGGGCACCGCCTCAGGCTGCCCGTCATAGGTATTGGCCGGGATCATTGCACTTTGATACGCCGGATTGCCGATTTTGGCGACAACGTCAGTAGGGATCGCAACATAGTTCAATGGCATTACCGAGGACAGGTCGCGAATGGCCGCCATGCCCAAACCGGAGGACTGCAACGTGGCATCCAGTTGCCGGTTCTTGATCAGTTCGACCGATTCGGCAAAGGGCAGGTATTGCACCTTGCCCATGTCTTCGTAGGTCAGACCCGCCGCCTTGAAGATCGCCCGGGCGTTGAGTTCGGTGCCCGACTTCGGCGCCCCGACCGAGATGGACTTGCCTTTGAGGTCTGCAAGCGTCTTGATTCCGGACTCTTTGCTGGCCACGATTTGAATGTAGTTGGGGTATGCCCCGGCAATTGCGCGCAATTTGCTCAGCGGCGCTTTGAAGCCTGCATCTTCAACGCCGTTTTTTGCATCGGCCACGGAGTCACCCAGTGCCAAGGCCAACTCGCCTCGACCGGCCTGCAGCAAGTTCAGGTTCTCCACTGACGCCTTGGTGGCCTGCACCGACGTCTTTACGTCTGGAATGCCGTCACTGTAGATCTGCGACAGACCGACACCAATCGGGTAATACACCCCGCTGGTTCCCCCCGTCAGTATGTTGATGAACACCGGCGCAGCATGCGTCGCGGTCGTTATTGCCAAGGTTGCAGCGGCGACCAGGAGGGTGAGGCGGTTTTTTACTGGCATGGGAAACTCTCCGTCTTTTTATGGCTTTATGCAGAGTGACTCAACTGTAGTTGATCGCGCCGCAGAAGTGGCAACTGATCGTCAATATCGCAATCGCCTGGCGAGCGAGAGGCGTGACTTAGCCGTGTTTGGCGGTTTTTTGATGGATCAGGGCCGCCGCGGTTGGAGGTCACCCCCTAACCGGTTAATCTTGGTGCTTCACATTCTTGAACTTCCACGGGAATCCGCTCGGGTGATCAAACCGCTATTGCTGATACGACGTCGTTTTACCTCGATCCGTTGGCGCACTCGAGTGACGCTCTGGGCCGCCGCCACCCTCGCGGGCCTGCTGGTGGTGATGTTCGCTCGACTGGCCGACCTGGCATTGACGCAATTTGCCCAACAGACCGCCGAACGCCCTTGGCTGCCGTTCATTTACACGCCTCTGGTCGGCATGCTCGTGGTATGGATGACCACGCGGTTCTTTGAAGGCGCTCAAGGCAGCGGCATTCCCCAGGTCATCGCGGCCACACGTCTTGCTCATCAAGGCAAACCCCTTGGCAAGCTGATATCGCTGCGTATTGCGTTCGCCAAGATAGGCCTCGGCACCCTGGCACTGACCGGTGGTTTTTCTGCCGGGCGCGAGGGGCCTTCGGTTCAGGTTGCCGCCTCGATCATGCACTTCTTTCACCGTTACCTGCCCAATGCACGAATCATCCGTCCCGAGGATCTCATCCTGGCCGGTGGCGCTGCAGGCATCGCGGCGGCGTTCAATACGCCTCTGGCCGGTGTCGCCTTTGCGGTCGAGGAGTTGGGGCGCAAGCTGGAAACCCGTACCAGCGGGGTATTGCTCAGCACGATCATCCTGTCAGGGATGGTCGCTATCGCCTTGCAGGGCAATTACAACTACTTCGGCCATTTCGACGTTCAGGGCATCAATCTGGGTATTGTGGTGCCGGTGCTGGCAAGCGGAATCGGCTGCGGTCTACTGGGTGGGCTGTTCAGCCGGATGCTCCTGTGGCCGCAACGGCATCATCGATTTGTGGTCTGGGAGTGGCGCCGCATGCATCCGGTCTGGTTCGCCGGTGCGTGTGGATTGATCGTGGCAATACTGGGCTGGCTCAGCGGCGGGATGTCATTTGGCAGTGGTTACGGGGTGACGTCGCAGATCATTGCGTCGGATGTCGGCCTGCCCTGGCACGCGCCGATCACGCGTTTTCTTGCGACCGTGGTGACTTATTTTTCCGGTATCCCGGGCGGCATTTTTGCCCCATCCCTGGCGGTAGGGGCAGCGGTGGGGGCCAATGCTGCCGAATTCTTCCACTTGGCTGCGCAGCCGATCATTGCGCTGTGCATGGTCGGTTTCCTGGCGGCGGTCACGCAATCACCCATCACGTCCGCCATCATCGTTATGGAGATGATTGACAGCCATGGGATGGTGATCAGTCTCATGGCGGTCGCGCTGATTGCCAAAGCGGTCAGTACAAGGATGGGCCCCGAGTTGTATCAGCAGTTGGCACGGGGCTTTCTGCAATCATCAACGGTGAAACCGCCGGTCGACAAAGCCAATCAGTAGTCAGGAACGTTCTCGTGCAAAAGCTCCCCGGCCGATGCTCGCAGCCGTTCTTTGTCCTCCTTGAGCGTGAGTGCATGGTCTGCCCGCTGGAGTAATAGGATCGCGTGCCGGGTACAGGCGCTTTTGAACAACACCGGGTTGATTTGCGCGAGGCTGACAAGGGTCTTCATCATCCGAAGATCGACCTCGAGCAGGGCCGCCCCATCCCGGGCAATCGGCGCGAAAAAGTCATCGAACAGATCGTCGACCACCAGACCGCGCAGGTAAACCTGCTCGCAATCTGAATGGACCTTGGCCACGGGGTCTTGTGGTGTGCCCCAGCAAGTAAAGCTTCTGAGTCCGCGGCCAATCACGTCAATCGCCGTGCCGGGATCGTTGACCGCTGGCGACAGGGCCCGTGAGGCGATCTCTGACAGCACCGACAGCCCAAACCGCGGGTCGTGTTCAAAGGTGCGCCGCACGCCTATGGTCAGGGCCGCGAGGATCTTCTCGTTGCAGGCATGCTGCTCATCGACGCGCTCAGTGTTCAAACTCACGATCCGGGCGAGCGGCATGCCAAGGTGAACAAAACTCCCCGGAAGCACCTCCAGAAAAAGCTGTATCTCGCAAGCCTTGGCGACGGCGCCCAACGCGTTCACATCGATGTGCTGCACATACCCGGTTTGCTGACTTTGCAGCGCATAGGCGCTGGAGGGAATGCTCGTGACGTCAGGGTAGGGCGCACCGCCCAAGTGAGGCCATTGCACGCGATTGTCTATTGCGTCGATAGTCGCCTGTTCGACACGATCGATGGTTTCGCCCACCCGCCCAAGCTTGGAAAGATGATCGATCCAGCGCAGCAGGGTGTAGACAATCAGAATCACGACGGCAATCGTCACTGCAAACAGCAAGACCCTTCCTTGCCTGCCGTAAGCCCCTGTACTCAAGGCGATGATCCCCACGAGGCTGAACAGAAATGAGCCGATGAAGGTTGCGAGGGCATTTTGTGTTGTGGTGTCTTCCATCACCAGCGTGGTGGCGCGGGGCGTGACGCCGCTGCTGGCCGCACCGTAGGCGGTGACCATCGTGCTTAGAGAAAAGGTGGTCACTGCCAGCATGCTTGAGGCGATGATGCCCAGTATCTTGTCGACGGCGTCGGCGCCAATACGTGCAGGCAGTGAGGCGGGAATGTAGTCCTTGAAGACAACGGCGAGCAACGCCGTTGCCACGCCCAGTAAGGAAAACAGGCTAGCTCTGAACCACAGCCGTTTGGTCAGTTGTTGTAACAGCCAGCGCCAGCGAGCGATCATTTTTCATACCTTTGAATAGTGGTGTGATCAATCTTCAGGTTCCGGTCAGTAAAGACCGCAAGATCACGCCCCATGATTGAGTTCCCATGGGTACGGATGGTTCATCCAACAGTCGCCCTGAGCACACAATATTGGGATAAAACCGGGGAGATAATAAAGTTTTGAGGTGGACGCCCCCCTTAATCGGCGAGAATCACGCCAACGCATTGTGATCCTGCTGATCGCACTTAGAATGGCGGGTCCCGGAGGCTGAGCCTCCGATACCGCGCGGCACTCATATTTCAGGTTAGTTCTATGTCCATAGCGGCAATACGGCTTATTGGCTTCATTTTGGGTATTTTCCTTATCACGCTGGCTGTCAGTATGGCCATCCCCATGCTGACGTTAGTGCTCTATGACCGCAGCGACGATCTGTCAGCCTTTCTCTGGTCCAGTCTGATTACCTTCATCTGCGGTCTTTTGCTGATCGTGCGCGGGCGCCCGGAGACGGCACAACTTCGTCCCCGGGATATGTACTTGCTCACGACCGGCAGTTGGGTGGTGGTGTGTACCTTCGCCGCGTTGCCAATGGTCTTTATCAGCCACATCAGTTACACCGACGCTTTTTTTGAAACCATGTCCGGTATCACAACCACCGGCTCAACCGTTCTGAGTGGCTTGGATACGGCCTCGCCGGGTTTGTTGATCTGGCGTTCGATGCTGCAGTGGCTGGGCGGCATCGGCTTTATCGGTATGGCCGTGGCGATCCTTCCGCTGCTGCGAGTGGGGGGCATGCGTCTTTTCCAGACAGAATCCTCGGATTGGTCGGAAAAGGTTACTCCACGCTCTCATGTGGCTGCCAAGTACATCCTCTTCCTTTACCTGGGGCTTACCGGGGCCGGCGCACTTGCGCTCTGGATCGCCGGGATGACGCCGTTTGAAGCGATCAACCACGCCATGTCGATGATCTCCACCGGGGGATTCTCAACCTCGGACGCCTCACTTGGGCATTGGACGCAGCCCGCAATTCACTGGGTGGCGGTGGTGATCATGATTCTGGGCAGTCTGCCCTTTACCTTGTATGTCGCGACCTTGCGTGGTCATCGACGTGCGCTGCTCAAGGATCATCAGGTACGCGGTTTTATCGGATTCTTGATCGTCACCTGGCTGGCGGTGGGGACCTGGCTGTGCTTTAACAGCGACTACGGATGGTGGGATGCCCTGCGTATCGTGGCTGTCAATGTGACCTCGGTCGTCACCACCACGGGTGTTGCATTGGGTGATTACACCCTATGGGGCAGCTTCGCCGTTCTGCTCTTTTTCTACCTGACCTTCGTCGGCGGATGTTCAGGCTCCACGGCGGGCGGACTGAAGATTTTCCGTTTTCAAGTGGCTGCCACGTTGCTGGTCAGCAGCTTGAAACAACTGATTCACCCTCGTGCCGTGATTCAAAAGAAGTACAACGGTCACCCCATCGATGAGGAGATCTTGCGTTCGCTTTTGACCTTCTCGTTTTTTTTCACCATTACCATTGCCGCCATCGCTTTGGGCCTGGCCCTTATCGGGCTTGACTGGACAACAGCCCTGAGCGGCGCAGCGACGGCAGTGTGTAACGTCGGGCCTGGGCTTGGCACGATCATTGGGCCGGCCGGTAATTTCGAATCATTGCCTGACGCTGCCAAATGGCTATTGACCATCGGAATGCTCCTCGGACGGCTGGAAATCCTGACGGTGCTGGTGCTCATAACGCCAGTGTTCTGGAGATATTGACCGTCGATGTCATGGCTCACGAAGGTGGGACGCGACGTGATCACTGCCAAAGGTTGAACAACGTGACTGGATATGGTCTGGTAAGCGCTGTCTTCAGCGCGCCAGACCCCATAGGCAGGTGCCAGGCTCAGTCATCTTTTTCTTGATCATCTCCGAGGTTCCATGCAAATCGAGTTACAGGAGATTCGCGACCACCTTCATCGTTTCCCTCCCTTTGATCAGTTGCCTCAGGAGTCGCTGGACGCAATCGCCCGGCGTATCGACGTCAGTTATTTCAAGGCCGGCAGCGAAATTCTTGTGGCCGGCGCCGTCATTCAGGATTTGCACTACGTGCGCAGCGGCGCCGTGGAGATTTATCGGCGCAACGGCGATCTCTATAACCGCCTCGTCGAGGGCGATATCTTCGGGCAGGCGGGTTTATTACGCAGCAACAAAGTTCGTTTTCCCGCCAGGGCTCTCGAAGACAGCCTGATCTACTTTATTCCCGCCGATATGTTCGCAGACTTGTGCGCGCAGCATGATGCGTTCGCTGACTTCGTCGAGGCTGAAGGTCACTCAAGGCTACAGACCGCCGTCGAGGCACAGGGCCGCGCGAGTGAACTCATCCAGTTGAAATGCCGCGCCTTGATATCGCGTGAACTGGTGTGGGTGAGCAGCGACACTTCAGTTCATGAAGCGGCGAAAGTGATGACCGAGCAAAGCGTTTCTTGTGTCGTGGTCATGGGACCCGCGGGGCGGCAAGCGGAAATGGTCGGCATTGTCACCGACCGCGACTTGCGTACCCGTGTGGTCGCTGAAGGACGAAGTGACAGTGCTACCTGCATCAGTGAAATCATGTCGACCGATCCGGCGGCGATCCAGGGCGATGACTCGGTATTCGAAGCCATGCTGGTCATGTTGCGACGTAATATCCATCACCTCCCGGTCGTCCATAAAGGCAGGACTTTAGGTCTGATCAACCTGTCGGACATCATCCGGTACGAATCCCAAAGCAGCTTGTACCTGGTCAACCGGATCTCCAATCAAACCTCAGTCGAGGGCCTGCGATCACTGTTGCGTGATCTGCGCGCGACCTACATCCGCATGGTGCGTGACGGCGCTACAGCGCACATGATCGGCAGCGCGATTGCAGGTGTTGGTCGTGCCTTCACTCAGCGTTTGATCGAGTTGGCGGAGAAACAACTGGGGCCGCCACCGGTGCCGTATTGCTTCATGGTGCTGGGGTCGATGGCCCGAGACGAGCAGTTGCTGGTGACCGACCAGGACAACGCCCTGGTACTCGATGATCGATTCGACCCCGTTCAGCATGATGAATACTTCAAGCGCCTGGCCACATTTGTCAGCGATGGCCTGGCCGCCTGCGGTTATAGCTATTGCAAGGGTGGAATCATGGCCACCAACGATCAATGGCGGCAACCGCTGCGGGTTTGGCGCACGTACTTTGAGCAATGGATCGAAAAGCCCAATCCGGCCACTTTGCTTAACAGCTGTATTTTTTTCGATCTGGACGGGGTCTACGGTCAACTTGAGTTAGTGCAGGAGCTCAAGAATTTGTGCGCCAGTAAATCCAGTCGCAACCCAGGGTTTCTCCATGCCCTGGCCCGGATCGCACTTAATCGGACGCCGCCGCTGGGGTTCTTCCGCACGTTCGTGGTGGAAACAGACGGCCGGCAGAAGGGCATCATCAACCTCAAGGGCCGAGGCACTGCGCCGCTGACTGACCTTATTCGCATCCACGCCCTTGCTTGCGCAAGCACGGCGCAAAACTCCTTTGATCGCCTCGATGCCATCAGCAATACCCAGCTCATGCCACCGGACGCATTGATGCACCTGCGTTACGCTCTGGAGTTCCTGTCCATGGTCCGGATCCGGCACCAGGCCGATGCGCTGGAGCAAGGAACCCTGCCCGACAACTACATCGAGCCGGAGCGGTTTTCCACCAGCGAACGGCATAACCTCAAAGATGCATTTCAGGTCTTGAGCAACGCGCAGAATTTCTTGCGATTCCGCTACCCACTCAAGGGGCGTCAATCGTAATGAACACCGTAAAAGTCGATCGACAGTTCGAGAAAATAGACTGGGCTGCAAGGTTTCAGGTATTGGCAGAGGGCGCTTGCCATCCCCATCTGAAGACGTTCTATCAGGCCGGGGCTGTGCCGGCACAGACCTCAATAGAGCAGGTGCAACTGCTGGCGATGGACATTGAAACGACCGGTCTTGATGCCCAGGCCCACAGCATCGTCAGCATTGGCCTGATCCCGTTCACGCTGCAGCGGATACATTGCGGTCAGGCGTTGTATTGGGTCATACAACCGCCGTCAGAGCTTAACGACCAGTCGGTGACTTTCCACCACATTACCCACACCGATATTGTGGACGCCCCGCGACTTTCCGAGATCGTCGGGGCGTTGCTGGAAGCCATGGCCGGTAAAGTCATGGTCGTGCATTACCGAAACATCGAGCGGGGTTTCCTCGATCAGGCGCTTCGCCTTCTGTTGGGGGAGGGCGTGCAATTTCCGGTGATCGACACGATGCAGCTGGAAGCACGCATGCATCGACAAAAGCGAACCTGGCTCGACCGGCTGCTGCGCCGCCCCAGGCGTTCAATAAGGCTGGCCGACAGTCGCGCGCGCTACCACCTGCCGGCTTACCACGCGCACCATGCCTTGACCGATGCCCTGGCGGCCGCCGAACTGTTGCAGGCACAAATCGCCAACCACTATTCACCGTCGACGCCGATTGAGGCGCTGTGGAACTGAGGTCGCCTCTCAATCTTTGAGCTGTCGATTAATGGCCTATCAGCGTGTCAATGCCATCCGGCTTGTCGTGCACGCCGAATCGATCCACGAGCGTGGCTGTCGCCCGGTTCATGCCAATCACATCGACTTCAATGCCTTCGCGACGAAGCTTGAGTACCACTTTGTCCAAGGCCGCGACGGCGGTGATGTCCCACAAATGCGCTTCGCGCAGATCGATGGTGAGCGTTTCGAGCTGTTCATTGAGGTCGAACGCGTTGGCAAAGCGATCTGCCGAGCCGAAGAAAACTTGCCCCGTCACATAGTACGTACGGTGACGATGCTCAGGATCACGTTTTGAGGAGATGTCCAGGTAGTGGGCAATCTTGTTGGCGAAGAACATCGCGGCCAGCAATGTCCCGGCGATCACACCAAAGGCCAGGTTGTGGGTGGCAACGACGACGATCACGGTCACGACCATTACCACGTTCGTGGACAGCGGGTATTGCTTGAGGTTGCGAATGGAGCCCCAACTGAACGTGCTGATCGACACCATGATCATCACCGCCACCAGTGCGGCCATCGGAATGCGCGCCAGCCAGTCGCCCAGGAAGAGCATCATGATCAGCAACAACACGCCCGCGCTGAGCGTCGACAGGCGAGTGCGGCCGCCGGACTTCACGTTGATCATCGACTGGCCAATCATGGCGCAACCGGCCATACCGCCAATCAGCCCACTCACGATATTGGCAACGCCCTGACCTTTGCATTCGCGGCTCTTGTCGCTGGACGTATCGGTCAGATCATCGACGATCGTGGCGGTCATCATCGATTCCAGCAGACCCACCACCGCCAGCGCGGCGGAATAAGGCAGCACGATGAGTAGGGTGTTCAGATTCAGCGGCACCTCAGGCCACATGAAGATCGGCAGGCTGTCCGGCAGCGACCCCATGTCGCCGACATTATGGATATTGAGCCCCATCGACACGGAAATCGCGGTAAGCACCAGGATGCACACCAAAGGCGAGGGCAGCACCTTACCCACGACCGGTAATAGTGGGAACAGGTAAATGATCGCCAAACCTGCAGCCGTCATTGCATAGACAGGCCAGGTGACGCCGGTGAGTTCCGGTAGTTGCGCCATGAAAATGAGGATCGCCAGTGCATTGACGAATCCGGTCACGACCGAGCGCGAAACGAAGCGCATCAGCTCGCCTAGTCGCAGGTAACCGGCAATGACCTGCAAGACGCCGCAGAGGAGCGTGGCAACCAGCAAATATTGCAGACCGTGATCCTTGACCAGATTGACCATCAGCAATGCCATGGCGCCGGTGGCCGCAGAGATCATCGCCGGGCGACCGCCGACAAAGGCGATGACGGTACAGATACAGAAAGAAGCATAGAGGCCAACCTTGGGGTCGACTCCGGCAATGATGGAGAAGGCGATAGCCTCGGGAATGAGAGCGAGCGCAACGACGAGACCCGCCAGTACATCCGCCCGGATGTTTGATAGCCAAGCGGCTTTGATATTCTCAAGCATTCATTTACCCATATCAGGCACGTCATGACCCGTAGCTCAGAGCGCTGAGCCATGCAGGCGTGGCTGTATCCAGTTGGTTGTGGGTTTGCTACGGCAAAAATTGCGTGCAGCAGAGTTGGACCGCAGCAGGGAGGCGGGCCGGTTTTTGCTCGATCACTGCATCAACGGTGCTGTTCAGCGGCCATGTTGGCCGTCTCGGGCGCCTTGGCATCCGGTAATGAAGCGACATAAACAGTGCGCGAAGGGAACGCAAAACTCACACCCAGTTCGGCAAAAGCGTCCATCATCCCCAGGTTTATGTCTTGCTGAACATCCATGTAAACGTTGTAGCTGGGATCAAGCACGATATACACCGTTTCGAACTCCAGGGCGCTATCGCCGAAACTGCGGAAGTGCGAGCGGTCGAACCGCGCCAGCTTTTGCGCTTTGATGATTTTCTCGATCCGCTGCGGTACTTCCTTGACCTGTTGGGCAGAGCAGTCGTAGGTCAGGCCAACCTCAAACACAATGCGGCGCTCTTGCAGGCGTTTATAGTTTTGTATGGTGCTGCCGATCATTTGCGCATTCGCCATCACGATCTGCTCGCCACCGAGGCTGCGGATCCGTGTGGTTTTCAGACCGACATGTTCGACCGTACCGGACAGCGAGCCGACGACAATAAAGTCGCCCACTTCAAAAGGCTTGTCGACCGCGATGGAGAGAGAGGCGAATACGTCTCCAAGGATGTTCTGCACCGCTAACGCAATCGCAATACCGCCCACGCCAAGGCTGGCAACGAAGGCGGTGATGTTCACCCCGACGTTTGACAGCATTGCCATGACCACGACGACCCACAGAAATACTTTCGCACCCCATAGGCTGAGCGTTGCCAAGGCACTGGCCTGGAAAGTCTCGGCAGAGCCATGGCGTCGAAAGTAGCGTGCTAGCGCCAGTGCAATCGCACGGTTCGCCCAAAGGCCCGCTTGCAAGGCGGCAACCACGAACCACAGGCTGCTGACACGCCCCAGCCAGCGCTCAGGCAAATCAAGAAAGCCGATGCCGATAAGGACCGAGGCTAAAAACAAAAGGGTGTTGCTGGTAACCGAAAGCACTTCGAGCGCGATGTGACTGAGGTCAGCGTCGGGTAGCGAGGATCTCTTTCGGATTTTCTTGAGGGCAAATCGAATGGCCGTTCTGGCCAGAATGAAGCTGAGGACTGTTGCCAGGAGCGCCAGTAGCCAATGCCCTAAAGCGATCCCCAGAAAACTGTAATTTACAAAGAGGTCAATTGTGTTTTGTAGCATGCAGGTCTCCAGTAAAGCCCTGCGAGACATGTAATCGAACAACCAAATCACAGTCTCGCAGGTAAATCGAACTTACCTATCCATTTGAAAGCAATGACGCATCAGGATCGGGGTTCAGACAGCAGTCCTTTGACCAGAGAGATACATCCCACCATCAGCACAATAGCGAAAGGCAGACCGGTGGAGACCGCCATGGCCTGTAGCGCCACCAAACCACCGCCGAGCAGCAACGCGATAGCAATCACACCTTCGATCACAGCCCAGAAAACACGCTGCGGAACAGGTGCGTCGACCTTGCCACCCGCGGTAATGGTGTCGATCACCAGCGAGCCGGAGTCCGAGGAGGTAATGAAAAACACGATGACAAGAACAATGCCCAGGAATGAAGTGATTTCCTTGAGCGGCAAATGCCCCAGCATGGCGAACAGCTTCAGTTCGAGGACGGCATCTTTAACGCCCACAAAACCTTGAACGGTCGCTTGATCAATCGCCGTTCCGCCGAACGTCGTCATCCACAGTACCGAAACCACAGTAGGCACCAGCAGAACGGAGATCAGGAACTCTCGTACGGTACGACCACGGCTCACCCGGGCAATGAACATCCCGACAAAAGGCGACCAACTGATCCACCACGCCCAGTAGAACGCCGTCCAGCCTTCGGTGAACTCAGTGTCGGTTCGTCCAAAAGGATTGGAAAGGGCGGGCAGATACTCGGCATAACTCACCAGGTTTTTGAAAAAACCCGTGAAGATGGCCAGGGTAGGGCCCACGACAATGATGAACCCGAGCAGAAGCAAGGCCAGGCCCATGTTGATCTGGGACAGCACCTTGACGCCCTTGTCCAGGCCGGCAAGCACCGACCACAACGCGACCATGGTAATGCCGATGATCAGCAGTACTTTGCTGAGATTCGTCGACTTGATGCCAAAGAGATATTCGATCCCCGCTGCGGCCTGTTCCGCGCCGATGCCCAGGGACGTCGCCAACCCGAACAGTGTCGCGAATACCGCGAGGATATCGATGATATGCCCCGGCCAGCCCCAGACCCGTTCACCCAGCAATGGGTAAAAGATCGAACGGATCGACAGTGGCAAGCCTTTGTTATAGGAGAACAGCGCGAGCGACAGAGCAACAATCGCGTAAATCGCCCAAGGGTGCAGGCCCCAGTGGAAGATCGTCGTGGCCATGGCCAGTTCGGCTGAGCCTTTCATATCGCCTGCGGCACCAGTCAGAGGAGCCCAGTCAGTACGAACCCCATTGGCGTCAAGCGTGACGCCCCCCATCGAGGCCGCGTAGTGCGACATGGGTTCGGCAACGCCGTAGAACATCAGACCGATGCCCATGCCGGCAGCGAAGAGCATTGAAAACCAGCCCAGATACGTGTGATCAGGCTTGGCGTCGCGGCCGCCCAACCGAACCTTTCCCAGTGGCGAAACGATCAACGCCAGACACAGCACTACAAAGATGTTGGCGACGCTCATGAAGAACCAGGCCAAATGGCTGGTCAACCAGTTACGGATCGAACTGAAGAGTGGCTCTACTTCGTTTTGCAGTGCCAGCGTCAAGATGACGAAGAGCACGATCGTGGCTGCCGAGATGATGAAAACTTTGCCGTGGATATCGAGCGAGAACGAAAACTCACCTTTGATATTGTCTTGACCGATGACGTAGTCGGTATCGATCAGATTGGCTGCTCCGCTTGGAGCCGGGATGCCATCCTCACTGGCAGATTGAGAATTAGCTGGTAGATCATCCATAGGGTTTTTCCCCATGAGAGCCTCCTTGGTAGTGGCACGCTTGTGCGTGCGATGGTCTGTAGCCCCGCTGTTCCTATGTTTAAACGAGAAATTTGCCGCTCTATCCTAACAAGTTTTGACACAAATCCCGAAAATCCATCGAAATCTCCAATCAATATCGACGTAGAAATGAATAGATTTGTCCAGACACCTATACGTCGACAGATATATCTACTCATCGTTCGCTTTCGCATACTCGCGCTGCTGCCGGCCAGGCGAGCGAACGCGGCACTCGATGTGAACCCGGTGTTCGATGCCATCATCGATCAGCAACAGTGCATCCTCTTCAACGCGCTGGTCGTCAAGCGTCATTGAGGTGGTGTCTGTCGTGCCTTGATTGATTTGGAAATGGTACTGGGTTGCACCGAAGCGGTAGGTCAGCGTAAACCCGGGCCAATCCTGCGGGATCAACGGCTCGATCCTGAGCGTGTTGCCACTGCGTTGCAGGCCGAGCAGTGACTCCACCCCCAAGCGGTACATCCAGCCCGCCGAGCCGGTATACCACGTCCAGCCGCCCCGTCCGGCGTGGGGGGCTTTGGCGTAAACATCGGCGGCCATCACGTAGGGCTCGACTTTGTAGGTCTCGATCCTGGCGTTGTTGAGCGGGTCGGCGGGGTTGATCAGGTTCAGCAATTCCCAGGCTTTGTCGGTATCGCCCAACTGAGCAAACGCCATCGCCGCCCAGATTGCGGCGTGGGTGTATTGTCCGCCGTTCTCTCGCACACCTGGCACATAGCCCTTGATATAACCGGGGTCTTGTTCGCCTTTGTCAAACGGCGGATCAAGCAGTAACACGGCGCGAATTTCCGGTTTTACCAAGTGCTGATCCAGTGCTCGCATGGCCAGGCGCTGACGGTTTGCCGAACCCACACCCGACAGGACTGACCAGCTCTGGGCGATGGAGTCGATGCGGCAATCATCGTTGATCGATGAGCCCAATGGCTGGCCATCATCAAACCATGCACGGCGATACCAGGCGCCGTCCCACGCCGCTTTCTCCAGATGGTCACTGAGCAGCCTGGCATTTTCGTTACAGCGCTGCGCAAAGTCATCATCACCGTAGCGCTGCGCGACAGCGGCGAAACGCTTGAGCACATCGCAAGAAAAGAAGCCCAGCCACACACTTTCGCCTTCGCCGAGATAACCGACTCGGTTCATTCCGTCGTTCCAGTCGCCGCTCCCCATCAACGGCAATCCCTGCCTGCCACGGGGCAGACTGTGCTCGATAGCGCGAACACAATGGCGATAAAGTGGCTCGCGCAAGTCCGACACGCCCGGCAAGTCGTAATAGGACTCCTCGCCACTGTTCAATTGGCGGCCTTCCAGAAATCCGGCAGACTCGTCCAGCACAGACAGGTCACCGGTTATTTCCACATAGCGGTTGGTGGCCGCCACCAGCCACAGGAAATCGTCCGAGCAGGCCGTGCGCACACCGCGATTGAGTGGTGGATGCCACCAGTGCTGAACATCACCGTTCTGGTACTGATGATTGGCGCACAGCAATAAATGCGCGCGCACCGTTGCAGGGTCTGCGTGAATCATGGCCATGCTGTCTTGCAACTGATCGCGAAATCCGATGGCACCACCCGATTGGTAATAGCCACTGCGGGCCAGGAAGCGGCAGGCAATGACCTGGTACATCAGCCAGCCATTGAGCATCACGTTCAGCCCGGCTAACGGTGTCTTCACCTGGATTACCGAAAGCAGCGAGCGCCAGTGCTCTCGAACGTTCTTTAACTGTGTGGCGGCAGCCTGGGCGCCCCGGTAGCTCTGCACCAATTGAGTCGCCGCTTGTGCGTTCTTCTCTGCGCCCATGCGCAGAATCACTTCTGTGCTTTCCCCGGGCGCGAGTGTCACGGCTATTTGAATCGCCGCACAAGGATCCAGGCCTCCACCGGTGCGCCCGGACAGTCCTGCATGCCGCATGGCGGCGGGGGATTGCAGAGTGCCGCTGCGGCCAATGAACTCGCTGCGATCGCCGGTGATGGTGTGGTCAATGGTGTCGGTGTCAAAGAACGCCACACGCTCTCCGAATTCGACCGAGTAAGCGTTCCGGGCGAATAACGCACCGCTGACCGGATCGGATTGTGTCACCACATGCATCGCTGACTTGCTGCGCAAATCCCCCAGTACCCACTCGACGTAACCCGTCACCGTGAGTGTTCGGGTGCGTGTGGACATGTTGCGCACCACCAGCCGTGAGAATTTGATCGGTGCATCAAGTGCGACATACACCCACAACTCTGTTTTGACTCCGTCGCCCTCACGCTCGAAAACGCTGTATCCGAAGCCGTGGCGCGTTTGATAGTGACCCGCGCCAGGGCAGGGCTGGGGAGTGGCTGACCAGAAATGCCCGGTTTCCTCATCGCGCAAATAGATGACTTCGCCGCTGGGATCGGAAACCGGGTCGTTGTGCCAGGGTGTGAGCCGGTATTCATGCGCGTTTTGCGCCCAGGTGTAGGCACTGCCGGACTCGGATATCACAGTGCCCAGTTGTGCGTTCGCGATGACATTGGCCCAAGGGGCCGGAGTGGGCGTGGAGGCTGTCGAGTTGATCACGTATTCGCAGCCATCCTCACTGAAACCGCCATAGGCGTTGTCCAGTATTAGCGCAGGAGGGATTGGCGCAAGCCGCTTTGCCGCTGCAGAGGGTCGGTACTGACGTGTCGCCACGAATGGAGCGTAGACCGGTGCTACGCGTCGGCGGTTGATTTGTTCGCCAATAGACCCCAACCCTTCGCTGATCAGCAACCGAGCGGCAGACAGGAACAGCACGCGATCTTCGTTCGACATCTGTTGGGCGCTACGCACGAAAATCCCGCCCGGACGGTCCATCAGCGTGGCTTCGCTGCCGGAGCTGACAAGTCCCATGATCGCGTCCTGCAGTTGCTGGCGGTAGCCGCTCTGATCTTCGTTCCAGATCAACAGATCCACCACCAGGCCTTTCTGACGCCAGTACGCATGGGCCTGAATCATCTTCTGGACCCACTCGAAATTATCCAGACTTTTGACGCGCAAGAGCACGATGGGCAGATCTCCGGAAATCGACTGCCCCCACAGTCCCTGCTGGTTGCGTCGATTGCTCATCAATATGGCGCTGTCTGCGCGCAATGCGGCGTTGGCGTAGAGCAGCGACGCGGCCATCTGCTCAAACAACCGGGCGTCTGCGGGTGAAGCGTTGAGCTGGCGCAACAGAACCTGACTGTGGGTCCATGACAAATCGAAGACCCTGTCGGCCAGGTGCCGATCGCGATATTTGTTGATCAGCGCGATGCAGTCGTCTCGGTTGTCAGCCACGCCCGTTACAAGGTCGATGGTGGCCTGTTGGCCTGGTTGCAGTGTGATACGGCAGCGGATTGCCACGATCGGATCAAGCACCGCGCCTTGACTGCCCGATAGCTGTTCACATCCGGGCGCCAAAGCGGCGGGTGCACTCAGGTCCAGCCCTCGACCGATGAAGCGGGCGCGGTCGGTTTCGTAGGAAATCGAATCGATATGAACCCCGTGCGCCGCCAACAGATGACACATCCACGGCGTGGGCTCAACGCTGGACCGAGGCCGGCGACTGCAAAGGATGGCTTGCAGCGGCAACAGCAACTCGGTTTGTACGAACAACTTGCTGAACGCCGGATGCATGGCATCGGTATCAGGCGCGGCCAGCACCACTTCAGCGTAGGTGGTGATCTCGAATTTCCTGGCAGAAGTGCCACGGTTGGTGATGCGCAGCCGTCGTAGCTCGATGTCGTCCTCTGGCGAAACGACGATTTCCATGTGGGAGTCGTAATCCATTTCCAGCGCGCGATATTCCGCACGAGCGTCGCTGAAAATGGCCTCCTGACTCTCTGTTCGGCGCAAAGTGGGTTGAAACGCCGCCGACCAGAACTCGCCGCTGGCGATGTCCCGCAAATAACAGAACGTGCCCCCATTATCTTGCGTGATGTCCTCGCGCCAACGCGTCACGGCCATGTCGCTACGGCGACTGTAGCCGCCGCCGACACTGCTGAGCATCACATGGTAGTTGCCGTTCGAGAGCAATTGAACGGCGGTGCGCTTATGCCCTGGATGGGCAAAAAAACGCAGTGTGTTGTCCTGGTTGAGACCCTTGTCACCCACGGCTGTCGGTTGTTCGGTTTGCAGATAAGGCTCTGCGGTCTTGGGGACGCGCTCTTGCAACAACAGCAGGGCCGATCGCAATGCCGGGTCGGACTCGAAACGACGTTGCATCGGCTGGTTGAGCAGTACGCTCGTCAAGGCGAGCAGGCTCATGCCTTGATGGTGAGCCATGAACGATTGCACTAAGGCGAACCGCTGGCCTCGCGGCAATCGGGCTTCGGTGTAGTCAACGGCTTCGTAAAGTCCGAAACGTCCCGCCGCCCCCTGACTCGCCAGGCGTTGCAGGTTTTTGCAGGCCGCCTCGGGATTTACCATCAGCGCCAGGGCACTGGCGTAGGGCGCTATCACCACGTCTTCGCTCAAGCCGCGCTTTAGGCCCAGCGCCTGCACGCCAAACGCTCGGTATTGGTAATTGAAGTGGGTATCGAGCATGTAGTAGCCCGACTCCGATACGCCCCAAGGGATGCCCAGGCCTTTGCCTTGTTCGATCTGTAGAGTGACGGCGGCACGACAAGTCTGGTCGAGCAGACTGCCGTCATAGTTGGGCATGACCAGCAACGGCATCAGGTATTCGAACATCGATCCGGACCAGGACATCAGGGTCGGTACGCCGGCATAGACGCCTAACAATCGGCCCAGGGTAAACCAGGCCCGTTGGGGTATTTGGCTCTGAGCAATCACCACGAAATTGGTCAGGCGCACCTCGGAGGCCAGCAGGTCGTAGTAGCCGGTGTCCAGGCGACGTTCTTCAGCGTTGTAGCCGATGAAGAACAAATCGCGGTTGCTGTCAAAGAGCAACGAGAAATCCATCTGCGCGAGGTCGCCGCTCAGCTCGATCAACCGGTCCAGGACGCTGATGGCCTCGCCGGCGCGTTTACGTAACGCCTCAATACAATCATGGTGTTCGGCGGACCAGTCGTCACGGTTGAGCCGGGCCAGTTGCCTTAGCGTTTGGCTGAACGGTTCGTGGTTGCTGAGTGGCGCCGGCAGTTGATAGCGAGCAAGTGTGGCGATCCAGTCGTCGCATTGAGCGGTGAACACACGCTGCCAGTAGGCGCTTTCGTCATCGGCGTTTGCCTGCGCGGCGGTGGCGATGGCCCTAGCCGTTTGCAAGTGATCCAGCAAGGCATGGGGTTCGATGGTTTGCGCGGCGCGCTCAAGGACCGGGCTTAGCTGATCACACAGCGCTTTCGTGCCTTGGGTTTCAGCCAGTGTGTTCAACGTGTCTTGCAGGCCCTTAATGACGCCAAGGTCGAAGAGTGGTTGATCCGGCAGTTGCACCAGGCCCGCCCGCAAAGTGAGTAACAAGCCCGCCAGGTTGCCGCTGTCCACCGTCGAGATGTATTGCGGCCTCAGTGGCTGGCAGGTCTGCGTGTCGTACCAGTTGTAGAAATGCTGCCGGTGACGCTCCAGCGCATTCATGCTGTCCAATGAGGCGGCCAAGCGTTGCAACAGGCGATCGGTACTTAAATAACCGAAGTCGTGGGCCGCCAGGTGGGCGAGCAGCGCCATGCCCATATTGGTGGGGGAGGTGCGGTGGGCAATCGCCGCTTTAGGTTCTTCTTGAATATTGTCCGGCGGTAACCAGTTGTCCTGCGGGCCTACGTACTCATCGAAAAACGCCCAGGTTCGACGGGCCAGCACCCGCAAAAAGTTCAACGACTCGGGCGAAGGGGTGAATGTCGCGTGCTCAGGTTTGGCGCTCAGGCGCCAGGCGATCCATGGGCCGACCAACCAGGCCAGTAGCAGTGGGGCGGCAATGGCCAGCCTGAGCGGTTCAGTCAATAACCCGGCCAGCGCGATCAGCGCAAGCACTGGCCCAAACCACATCTCGCGGTAGAGTCCGGACAGCCGATTCGCCGAACTACGCTCCACCTCGCGGGACGGTTGCCATTGCAACAGCAAACGCCGGCTGAAAAACATCCGCCACAGCGACCGCGCAATAGCGCCAGCGCTGTAGTACATCTCGAAAGGCAGCCAGGCGATGGTGACGCAGACTTGTGCGAGGTCTTGTGCCAGCCCATCAAGAAGGGCTCTGAGGTACGCCCGATAAGGCACGTTCAGCGGCGGTTGCAGGACATCGGTAAGGGTTCTGAGCAACGGCTGGATGACGAGCAAACCGACCACCGCCAATGTCCAGGCCAAGGGCTCACTGCTGGCAAACCAGCCCCAGACCAGCATTGACAGCAACGCCAGTGGCTCCAGGCTGCGCCGCAGATTGTCGAGAATCTTCCAGCGCGCCATGACACCCAAGCGATTGCGCGTCCATTCACCTCGTGTATTGCGCGCCCAAGGGAGCAGCCATGGGACTAACTGCCAGTCACCACGGATCCAGCGATGCCTGCGTTTAATGTCAGCGCTGTAACGCGAGGGGTATTGCTCATACAACTGCACATCGCTGAGCAAACCCGAGCGTGCATAGCAGCCCTCGATCAAGTCGTGGCTGAGTATCTGGTTATCGGGCAGGCAGCCTTCCAGCGCACAGGTAAAGGCATCCACGTCATAGATGCCCTTGCCAATGAAAGACCCTTGCTGGAACAGATCCTGATAGATGTCCGACACCGCACGGGTGTAGGGGTCGACACCCCCGTCACAACCAAACAGCCGTGAGTACAGGGTGCGTGGTGTGCTCGCCAGGCTGATGCCGACACGCGGCTGCAACAACGCGTAACCGGATACGATTTTTTCCTTGCCAGTGTCGAACAAGGGCCGGCTGAGTGGGTGCATCATGGCGGCCACACATTGGCGAGCAACATCCTGCGGCAGCAATGTATCGGTATCCAGAGTCAGCACGTAACGCACGGACAGAAGGGGGCGTATGTCGCCGACAATCGTCGTGAAACGCGTCTCGCCCGTGCCACGCAGCAACGCATTGAGGTCGTTGAGTTTGCCGCGCTTGCGTTCATGCCCCATCCACACCTGTTGGCCGGGATTCCAGCAACGCGATCGATGAAACAGGAAAAACCGGTCGACCGTGCCTTCAGCATATTTACGATTGAGCTGGTTGATCGCCTGAGCGGCGAGTGCCAGCAATTGTGCGTCGTGAACCTCGACCTCTTCTGGCGCATCGAGAAAATCAGTGAGCAAGGCGAAAAACAGATTGCCGTCACGATTGGCCAGGTACCTGACCTCAAGGCCTTCTACCAACTCCTCGACATCGGCACGCGTGGCGATGAGTGAAGGAATGGCTACCAGCGTGCGAGCTTCCTCAGGAATACCGCCGGCGTAGTCCATCTTCGGCAATATCGTGGGCAATAGGCTGAAGGTCACCAGCCAGTTGATCAGGCTGATGGCCAGGCGACTGGTCATGATCAGGCAGGGCACTGCCAGCGCCAGCAAGGCAACGTCGGGCAGTCCGTCGCGACTTGCAGATGCGAGCAATGGCAAGGCAAAAATCAGCGTGAGAACGCCAACCGGTGTCAGGTAAAACACCAAAGGAGAAAACTGCAGAAGGCGTTTCCAACGCTCATGCAGAGGCACTTTGGCGACAAGCCTTTGCTCAAGAGCACCGATGCCGGCGCCGATCAGGTAATACCCGATGTGGTTGTGCAGCGCACTGTCGAGTGCCGCGGCGTGCTGCTGTCCCGATAGATCCACGACGATCTGAGCCACCTGGATCTCTGAGCGATGGCTACGCCTGGCGAGCCGTTCGATCATGTGTCGATAACTGTCGCGGGTGGCGAAATCCATGAATGGGTAAACGGCGGCGGGGTCGTTCTTCAGGGTCTGTTCGACATGACTCATCGATTCGACGAACTCGCGCCAATTGGTGGCCGTCAGCAGGCGCAGGCTTGCGATGCTATTGCTGATAGACACTTGGTCGGCAGACTGTTGCTGCGCGTCGAGGTGCACCTGACGCTCTGTGCTGGAGCCCGTTTCACCCAGTATTTGTTCGATCCAGTTGAGGGGCAGGGCGAGGGCCACACTCTGGCCCTGCAAGCGGCGGGCGAACTCGGCGACGAACGCAGCGCTCAATCGGGGTCCCGAATGGGCCATGTCGGCGACGGTCAGTACGACATTTTTTACATCGCGACCGGAGACCTCGATCAGACGTTCGGCCCAGTCGTCCGCCCTGTTTCGGTCGTCCGAATTTGCCATTACCCGTGACGCCACTCGGCGCAGGTTTTCGATCAATGCAAGGCGCACCATGATCGGGATCGCCCACAGTTCCCCCAGTGCCAGCGGCATGACGGTCTGATAAGCAACGATGAAGCGCCTGAGGCTCAACTCATCGAATCGGCCGTCGCCATGGGAGATCGTTTCCAGCGCAATGTCGTAGACCCTTGGAAGGCCCGCGGAAGGGCCGTTGGTCAGGCGTGGCAACTCTCGGCTATAGCCTTTGGGCAGATGCTTTCTGGCGGTACGAATGTGATCTTCAACGAGGAAGTAGTTGTCCAGTAACCACTCGGCGGCCGGGGTGACAGGCCGACTGGAAGACTGCGCCTGTGTCAGCGCGGTGCAACTGCGGTTGAGCACCACCTCATTGTCGTCCAGCCTGCCCAGTAGAGCGTCGCGGGAAGACACGGCACTGACCTGATGCTGGTTGGCCAGAGCGATGCCGTGACTGGCCATTTGGTCAGCATTGAACAGTTCGGCGCGCAGAATCGGCTCATAGGCGAACTTGAGACTGGGGAACTTGCCGGTTCGACAAAAGGCAGCCAAACGAGGTAACAACAGCCTGATGCGTGTCCCTATGCTGGTCATATTTCTCCTGATCTGAGACATGCGCGCGCACACCCGGATAACCGCGCGCGGTGCTGGGTCAACTGATGAGCAGGTGATTTTCTACACGATAGACACCGGGTACTGCCCAGGCTGTGTGTTCCACCGCTTTACGTTCGAGCCATCTGTTAACAGTGCCTTCGAGCGTTACTTGATTGCCATGAACCGTGACGTGAATCTTGCCGGCATCCAGTTCGGCACTTCGTGCCAAGGCTTCTTCGATAAGTGTTTTGATGTCTTGAATGCTGTCTTTAGGCTTTATCGCTAGGCAATTGTCGATGCCCACAATCCCTTGCAATTGTTGTATGAGCGCTTTCACGGCGTCTTTCTGATATTGCCACTCCACGTTTCCCTCAATCGTTACCCACCCGTGCTGCACTTTGATGTGAATGGGTTCCTTGGAAATCGCCGTGTCCCAGCGGATCAGATCCAGGCAACGCGAGGCGATCACGCCATCATCGATAGTGTGAGCGCCGGACACCCGCACTTCGAGTTCCTCGGCCACAGCGACGACGCCTTTAACGCTCTGGACGGCGCGCTCAGCGGCGATTTTTTCAGCGTAAGTCCGCACATGCCCGCGGAGCACGACAACGCCGTTTTCGAGGGTGACACCGATAGCCGCAGCATCGATGTGCGGCAAAAATTCCAGCTCGTCCAGAATGGTTCTGCGTAACGTCAGGTCATTCATCATCAATCCTTTTGGCGCTTGCCCGAAGACACAGTGACCTCAAGAAAAACAGCCGTCTGTGCGTCAGCACACAGACGTGCTGCAACGACCTCGCGCACGCTGCCTGATCGTCTGCCAACACCACAAAGGAGCGTCGCGCCTTGAATCCTCACGGCATTGCCCCAGATGCACTGCTACAGGTCGGTCAAGCCCAACGAGCCTGCCGATGATGACTGACGTGGTGTTCCTGCTGGACGTCGACAACACGTTGCTGGACGGCGACAGCGTTGTCGCCGATTTTCACCGGCACTTGAAGGCGCAATTGGGTGACGTCCTTGCACAGCGATACTGGGCGGTCTTCAACGCGTTGCGCAAAGAGCTCGGCTATGTCGATTACCTGGGCGCCTTGCAGCGCTTTCGGCTGGAGATTGGGCAGGGCAGTGCGGATGAACAAAGACTGTTGTTGATGTCATCCTTCCTCATCGACTACCCGTTTGCCGATCGACTCTATCCCCACGCAATGGACGTCATCACGCATTTGGGCCTGTACGGCCTGACCGTAATCCTGTCCGACGGCGATGTGGTTTTACAGCCGCGCAAGTTACAGCGCTCAGGTCTGTGGCAGGCCATGGAGGGCCGTGCATTGGTCTATGTTCACAAGGAAAAGATGCTACAGGCCGTAGAACGCCACTATCCCGCCCGGCATTACGTGATGGTCGACGACAAGCTGGCGATTCTGGCGGCCATGAAGGCCATATGGGGTGAACGGTTGACCAGCGTTTTTGTGCGACAGGGCCATTACGCGATGGATCCGCGAATCATCGCCGCCCACCCGCAAGCCGATTTAACGATTGAGTGCATCGGCGATCTCGCCACGCTTGATCTCTCGCACCTGTGTCCGCCGGCTATGCGCCGATGATCAGGTTTACCGGGTTTTCCATGTCGAGCGAGTAATCACCTTGCCGCGCCGCCCGGTTGCAGGCGGCGCGGTGCAGTAACGCACGTTGAGCTTGCGCGACTTTACCGGGGTCGCCGCCCCAGATCTCGAGGGCTGGCTGCTGGATTGCGCGCGCGAAAGAAAACGTCAACGCCCAAGGCAATCGCGACTTGAAGCGTCGGTTCATCGCGTTCAGCCGCGCAGAAGCCAACTCGGGACTCTGCCCGCCAGACAGGAACGCAATGCCCGCCACGGCGGCTGGCACGGCACGTAGCAGGGTCGTCACGGTGGCGTCGGCGACCTCGTCGACACTGTCCTGATGGCGGCAGCTCAGGCCCGGCAGGAGCATGTTCGGTTTCAACACCATGCCTTTGAGCAGCACGCCCTGTACCTGTAGCTGCTCGAAGACCTCGTGCAGCAGTTTTGCGCTGACGTCAGCACAATGTTGTAGCGAGTGATCACCCGTCATCAACACTTCAGGTTCGACCACGGGGACAAGCCCGGCCTCTTGGCAAAGGGCCGCGTAGCGCGCCAGTGCATGGGCGTTGGCCACGATGCACGCCGCACTGGGAAGATCGACGCCCATTGAGATCACTGCGCGCCATTTAGCAAAGCGCGCACCGATGGCCGCATAGCCTTGCAAACGCTCACGCAAACCGTCCAACCCTTCGGTAATCCTTTCGCCGGGATGCCCCGCCAGTGCTTTCGCACCGGCATCAACCTTAATCCCGACCAGGATGCCGGCGTCAGTCAGCGCCTTCACGAACGGCGTGCCGTCGGTACACTTCTGGTGGATTGTCTCGTCGTAGAGAATGGCGCCGCCGATACTCTCGCACAGCCCCGGCGCCGTGATGAGCAGTTCACGCCAGGCACGGCGCGACGCTTCAGACGGCGTAATGCCGAGTGCAGCGAAGCGGTCGTTGCAAGTCGGTGAACTTTCGTCCATCGCCAGCAGGCCCTTGCCGTTAGCCAGCATCTGGCGCGCCGTGTCGACAAGTTGAACAGCGTTCATGCGGGCGCCCCCCATTTCCAGTTACGAATCTGCGGCAGATCCTCGCCGTGCTCGTTGATGTAGAGTTTGTGTTCGACCAGCTTGTCCCGTGCCATCTGCTTCAGATAAGCCCCCCGGCTGCCGAGATGAGGGAGGCGGTCGACAACGTCCTGTACCAAATGGAACCGGTCCAGGTCGTTCTGAACGCGCATATCGAACGCCGTGGTAATCGTGCCTTCTTCCTTGTAGCCACGTACGTGCAGGTTGCGGTTGTTTCGGCGATAGGTAAGCCGGTGCACCAGGCTGGGGTAGCCGTGGAAGCCAAAGATGATGTGCTTGTCCTTGGTGAACAGTGAGTCGTAGTCCGCATCGCTCAACCCGTGCGGATGTTCGCTGGCGGACTGCAACTTCATCAGATCAACGACGTTGACCACGCGGATTTTCAGTTCGGGCAAAAACTCGCGCAGGATGGACACCGCCGCCAGAATCTCCAGTGTCGGCGTATCGCCGCAGCAAGCCATGACGACATCCGGTTCGCTGTCCTGATCGTTGCTCGCCCACTGCCAGATGCCAACGCCCTGAGCGCAGTGCACGATTGCCTCATCCATGGTCAGCCATTGCGGCAACGCATGCTTGCCGGCGACGACGACATTGACGTAATTGCGGCTGCGCAGGCAGTGATCGAATGTCGATAACAGGCAGTTCGCATCGGGCGGCAGATAGACGCGAACGATGTCGGCTTTCTTGTTGATCACATGATCGAGGAAGCCGGGATCCTGGTGCGTGAAACCATTATGGTCCTGCTGCCAGACGTGTGAGGCGAGCAGATAGTTCAGCGAGGCGATCGGCCGCCGCCACGCCAGCTCTTTGGTGACCTTGAGCCATTTGGCATGCTGGCTGAACATCGAATCGATGATACGGATAAAGGCTTCGTAGCTATTGAAAAGCCCATGCCGACCGGTCAGCAGGTAGCCCTCCAGCCAACCTTCGCACTGATGCTCGCTGAGCATCGAATCGAGCACGCGGCCGGCCGGTGCAAGAAACTCGTCGTTTGAAACGGTCGCCGCATCCCATTGGCGGTTGGTGACCTTGAAGACGGCGCCAAGCAGGTTCGACATGGTCTCGTCCGGGCCAAAGATACGAAAGTTGTCGGGGTTCAGCTGGATGATGTCCTTGAAGAACTCACCGAGTACCAGAGTGTCCTGGGCGAAGACGGCGCCGGGGGAGGGGACACGCACCGCGTGCACACGGAAGTCGGGCATGTGCAGATCGCGTAGCAACAGACCGCCGTTGGCGTTTGGATTTGCACCCATGCGCCGCAGGCCTTTGGGCGCCATTTCAGCCAGTTCTTCGATCAATCGGCCGTTGGCATCGAACAGTTCTTCGGCCTTGTAACGCTTCATCCAGCGCTCAAGCTCGGCCACGTGCTCAGGGTGATTGGCATCGACCAGCAACGGCACCTGGTGCGAGCGGAAGGTCCCTTCGACAGGCAGCCCGTCGACAACTTTCGGCCCGGTCCAGCCCTTGGGCGATCTGAGAACAATCATCGGCCAGAGGGGGAGTGTGGGCGTATCGGTCGTTCGGGCGTGCGTTTGCAATTGCTGGATTTGCGCGATGGCTTTGTCAGTGGCACGGGCCATCAACTCGTGCATCGTCATTGGGTCGTCGCCTTCGACAAAGTACGGTTCCCAGCCGGAGCCTCGAAGGAACTGCTCCAGATCGTCATGACCGATGCGCGCAAGTACCGTCGGATTACTGATCTTGTAGCCGTTCAAATGCAGGATCGGAAGCACCGCACCGTCGGTGACCGGATCGAGAAACTTGTTGGACTGCCACGCCGTAGCCAAGGGGCCGGTTTCGGCTTCGCCATCGCCGATGACACAGGCGACGATCAGATTAGGGTTATCAAATGCGGCACCGAAGGCGTGGCTGAGCGAATAGCCGAGTTCACCCCCCTCATGAATCGAGCCTGGCGTCGTCGGTGCGACATGACTGGAAATACCGCCCGGAAAGGAGAACTGCTTGAACAACTTCTTCAGCCCGGCTTCATCCTCACCCACATCCGGATAGACCTCGCTCCAGGTGCCTTCGAGGTAAACGTTGCCCACGATTGCCGGGCCGCCGTGGCCGGGACCGGCAACGTAGATCATGTCCAGATCGTGGTTCTTGATGACTCGGTTCAAATGGACGTAGATGAAGTTTTGTCCCGGTGTCGTGCCCCAGTGACTGACAACAAGCGGCTTGACGTGCGCCATTGTCAGCGGCTCGCGCAGCAGCGGGTTGTCGTAGAGGTACATCTGGCCGACCGAGAGGTAATTGGCGGCGCGCCAGTAGGCGTTCATCCGCTGCAGTTCTTCTGCACCCAATGTTGGGACATCAGCGGCTGAAAGGCCGGGGAGTTCTACGTTTTCACTCTCTTGCGTCAACGTGATCGCATCATTCATGGTCACTGTTCCTTTGGGAAATTGGCGGAATGAGCAGACGTGGCCGTGCTTGCCTGGCAGATCGCAAGAAAATCCGCAGACTTCTGGCTGGCGCCGCCGACGAGGACACCACCGACTTCCGGCAGCGTGAGGATGGAGTGGGCACTGGCCGGTTTGACCGACCCGCCATACAGGATGCGCAGGTTTTTACCCTCAGCCCCCAGACTCTGGGTCAGACAGGCCCGGATGTGCGCATGCATTTCAATGATTTGTTCGCACGTTGGTATGTGGCCCGATCCGATCGCCCAGAGAGGCTCGTAGGCGATCACCGCGTTGGACGCCGTCATGCCTTCAGGCACGCTCCCGGCGATCTGATCACCACAGACGGACATGGCGTTCCCTGCCAGCCGCTGTTCACTCGTTTCACCGATGCAGATGATTGCCAGAAGACCTGCGCGCCGCGCCGCTTTTGCCTTCCTCGCCACGATTGCATCGGTCTCCGCGTGATGTTGGCGGCGTTCCGAATGCCCAACGATGACCGCGCTGGCGCCGGCCCCCTTAAGCATCTCTGCGCTGAGGTCGCCGGTAAAAGCCCCCGAAATATCGCCACTGCAATCCTCACCGCCAATGGCGATGCGGCCAGCGGCCGTCAACACCGCTTGCGCAATCAGCGTCGCGGGCAGGCACATCAAAACCTCGACCGGTGGCTGCTTCGTTTGCACCGAAGTCGCCACCGCTTCAACTTCACTGAGCTGGGCCACCATGCCATTCATCTTCCAGTTGCCGGCGATCAGCGGCTGCCGGTACTTCTGGAGCGACACAGGATCGACATTGGGCGGATGAACCGCTTGTGCTGGGTCAAGCATCGTCATGAAAACCATCCCGCAAGGCTCATCAATAAGGCTCGACGATGCGCTTGAACAGCGCTTTGTTCTGTGCGCCAGCGCACGCTGCGCTCGACTCGTGTTATTGCCCAAGCTCAACGACAGGAGCGAACTGAAAGGCAAGGGCGGTGAAGCGGTAGGTCGCGTCAGCAAGGACTTAGGCAAGCTTCTTGTTTATAACTAAACTAAATTGCTATTTAGTGTAGTTATATCTTCAGGTTATTAGTTTCCACTATTAGGAAGGCTACAATTTGCTTCAGCAACGAAGAATAACGAGGATCAGATGACCATACCTGTAACGATTGATTGTTGTGCATGGGACTTTTTTTTCGACAATAACTACGACCTTTGCGTCGAGTTACCTGCTGAGAGATTTTCTTTGTTCATCACTCGCGAGGTTGAATTAGAGCTGCTTCAGATCCCTGACGAGTCCAAGCAAGGTGTTGATAAGCGGCCCTTGAAGGAGTTCATCCGCAATAGCATCGAGCGCCGTCAGGTTGAGACCACCTGCGTGTTTGGTTTTTATTGTGGAGAAAGCCCCGATGATCCTGCTCGTTATGGCGGCTTTGGCCAAGGCACCTTTGAATCTGATATCGAGCGAGATTGGCGTCAGCGCGAGAATACTAAGCGTTATGTGATCGGCGCTTCGAAGAGTAAATCCTCGGTCCTGAGAAAAAATGAAGCGGACGTTTCTCAGGCTGTGGCCTCACTGAGTTCAGTTCTGATCACCGTTGACCAGAAGAAAGGTGCAAAGCTAGGAAAGAAAGGTCCAATCCATGATGCAGCTATCAATGGTGGCCGGGTCGTATACACCGGAGATTTCAAGAGCAGTGGCTTGACGTTGGCCGACTTCATCGAAAAGCGTTTTGTCGAGCCTAGCGGCACTTCATGATCGAGGCTTTGGCCTGGCTCGAAATCTGACCAGCAGAGCCCCCCAAGCCCGCATAGGAAGGTACGCATAATGTATATTATGTTAAACCAGATGCCATGTTAGAAATGTTCATTTTCACTTATCCCCGGTCGGTTTTGCACAAACCCCCGTTTCTCAAGATATCAACCCCTTACCCTCCCATCCTTACACCTTCCATTACGTTGCTCTGTCAAGAAACTGCGTTTTCGCCGCTGGCGCCTCGAAAGCTTGAATTCTTGATGCTCAAAACCTCGCAGGCCCGAGGCGCCTTTTCAACCTGCCGCAGTTGCTGATTCTCTTCTTGAAGCGACGCTACCAACGGCACGGTTTCTTGCTTACGCAGATCGACTAAAGCGGCAGCCTATGGCGACGGACGTTGTACCCGGCAGCCCGAGATAATTCAGCACGCAGCCAATAAGCATTACGCGCTAAGCAATAACGGCGCATTCATGAGTGCTAATAACAACAGTTATCATTGGCGTTTGTGTTTTTGAAGCGTATTATCCGCACGCTTTGTATCTGAATCATGTCCATAAGGAGTCGGGCTTGACGCACAGTAATCCGGAAAAACAACAGCTATTGCTCTCGCGCTGGAGTGAGGCGCTCGATACCCCCGCCTTTAGAGCCCATCGCATCACGCTCGATCATTTGACCAATGCACTGGAGCCCGCGTCGCAGCGTAGCTTCCAACGTCTGATCCAGGCGCTGTTTCGCGAAGATCTGATCAAGCCCGACGACTGTGAATACGACGAACACAACCACTGTTGGTTACCGCTTGAGAATGGTGCCCGTCTTTGTTTCGAACACTTGTCTGCCGGGCGAATGAACAGTTGGGACGTGCGTGGCAGCATTACGCTGCACAGCCCCGCAAGCCTGCCGCAAAAAATCCTGCTGCCCTCTGAATTGCTGGCCCAGCTCAGCACCCAACTCAACCCTGCTGCTTCACAGGAAGTACTGGAGCGTCTGGCCTTGGAGCTCGATGACAGCTTCAGCAATGACACGCTGTGCCTGGCCTTCCATCACGACTGGACTCTCCAGCTCAAGAGCCGGATCGCCCCGGACTACGACGACAACTTGTTGGCCTGGCTCAAAGACAGCAGCGCGTTGGAGAACCCGACCTCGCTGTTGGAGCAATGGGGCACGCTGGGCCATCCCTGGCATCCGAACTACAAGACCAAACTCGGCCTCAGTGCCTCTCAGGTGATCGCCTTCTCGCCGGAATTCGAGGCGAAGTTTCCGATTGTGCTGTGCGCTTTGCACCGTCAATACGCCCACGTCGAATCACTGACAGGTACGCCGGATTATTGGGACTGGTGGCAAGGCAATTTCCCACTGGCCGCCGAACACCTGCACGCTCATTTGCAAAGCAGAGGACTGGATGCAGCGGATTACCTCCCACTCCCCGCGCACCCTTGGCAAGCCCATGAAGAGTTACCACGCTCATTTGCCAATGAGATCGCCGACAACCTGCTGATCCTGACCGATATCGTCGCGTTCACCGCACATCCCACCATGTCGTTTCGCACTGTTGTACCGGGTGCCAGCTGCACCGCGCCGATGGTCAAACTCCCGGTGGCGTTGCGTCTGACCAGCGTGCAGCGCACCGTCTCGCCGCGCTCGGCGCGGATGGGACCGCGTATCAGTCATTTGTTGCTGAAAATTCTCGACCAGGAGCCGCAGATCCAGCGCTTGCTGAACATCGTGCCGGAACGTATCGGCGTGCATTACGCGCCGCAACCGGCCGATGATGAACGCTCACGGCATGCCGCCGTGCTTTACCGGGACAACCCGCTGAGCCTGTTGCAAACCGGTGAAATGGCTGTTCCGGTCGGCAGCCTGTTCGCGATGGATGAGCATCAGCAGCCATTACTTCGTCAGTGGGTGCGCCTGGCCCAGGGGCGTGATGACAGCGAAGCCATGCAGGCATTCTTTCGCCATTACCTGTCGATTGCCGTACCGAGTCTGCTCGGCATCTATCTGATGTATGGCGTGGCCTTCGAAGCCCACCAGCAAAACAGCTTTATGGTGATGGGCGCCGACGGGCAATTGAGTCGCCTGCTGCTGCGCGACTTCGGTGACATTCGAATTGATCGCAAGACCCTGCATGCCCATGGCCTCGATATTGAGCTGCACGACCCGAAGATGACGCTCTACGACGAATCAGGTTTTGTCCGGGACAAACTCCTGCACACCACATTCATGTGCCATTTGGGTGAACTGGCCCTGCTCTGCGCCCGTCATTGGAGCGTGCCGGAAAACCTCCTGTGGGAAGAGTTGGCGGCGCAGGTCAGTGATTGCTTTGACGCATTGCGCGAGCGCGTCGAACCGCAACGCTGGGAAACCGAACGTCAAGCCCTGCTTGTGCAGGACTGGCCGGCCAAGTCATTTATGCGCATGCGCTTGCTCGACAGCCACGCCGACATTGTCGGCCGTCTCAGCAACCCACTGAAAGTCAGCGCCCATGGCGGCTAACGGCAGCGCTTTAAGGCTGTTGGTGCTGATCCAGTTGATTTCCATGGGTGCCATGGAGATGAGCGGCCCGTTCTGGCCCTTGCAAATTCAGCATCTGCTCGGGCCCGAACAGGCCCGTTACACTGCACTGCTATCCGCCATGGTCTATGCCGGCCCAATGCTTGCGGCCATGCTCTTGACGCCGTTGTGGGGCCGTCTGGGTGACCGCACCGGACACAAGCCGATGATCGTTCGGGCATTGCTGGCATTGGCGCTGTGCCAGGGGCTGGCGGCCATTACGCTCGATCCCTGGTTGTTGGTCGCGATCCGGGTGATGCAAGGCGCACTGGCCGGCTTTCTAGCCGCCGCTCAGGCGTACGCCCTCGCCTGTTGCGCCAGCTCGGATCGCGGACGAACCCTGGCGCGATTGCAATCGGCAACCGCGGTCGGCTCGTTGGTGGGGCCGGTGCTGGGCGGTTGGTTGATGGACGTCTCAGGGTTTGCCCTGCTCTGCTATGGCGCCACGCTGATTTGCCTGCTGTGTGCGTTGGGTAGTCTCTTTCTGCCGGCCGATACGGCGCGGCCAGCACAGAAAAAAACGTCTGCCCGCGCGGCCTTGCCGAAAGGCTGGATGGGCGGAATTTTGCTGGTGATCGTGCTGATCCAGGCCGCCAAGATGATGCCTCAACCCTTCTATGCGCTGTACGTCGCCAATGTACTGCAAGCGCCCGGCTGGCTGATTGGCGCTACCTACGCCGCCAGCGCCGCAACCCTGGCCATTTCCGCGCCGCTGTGGGGGCGGCTGTTCGATCGCTGGCAACCGGCCTATACCCTGCGCGTCATCGAAGGCGTCGCTTGGTTGTGTGCATTGACCCTCGCCGCGACCGCACTGGCTAACGAATGGATCGGCTTTCTCGCCACCCGACTGCTGTGGGGCCTTTGGCAAGGTGCCTTGCTGCCAGTGGCCTATGCCCTGATCGCCAATACCGTTTGCCCCACCAGGCAGGGTTTTGCCCTCGGCCTGGGCAACAGCGCGGCGAAAGCCGGCGCTCTGCTGGGTGCCGTCCTGGGCGGCATCGGCATGGGGCTGGTCGGGCTGGACCATAGCTTCTGGCTGGTGGCCCTGACCTACGCCTTGGCTGCTTTGGGTATCCGCGCGGTACGAGCTTCAACTGCGATGCAGCCCACCGCTTTCTCTACCAACACTCATCACAACTAAAAAAAGACTACATCATGACCCGAACCAAGCTATCCCTGTTGATTGCGCTGCTCAGCTCCTTCAGTGCCCAGACCTGGGCTGTGGAATCCGAGAAGCCAGGTACCCTGAACATGCAAGCTACCGTCGTTTCGGCCACCCGCAGCGAAGCGAGCATTGCCTCGATTCCCGGCTCGGTACAAGTTATCGACGAGCAACAGATCCGTGAACAAAGCGGCGCCGGTCGTCGAGTGTCCGACATCCTTGGCCAACTGGTGCCGGGGATAGCACCGCCCACTGGCGGTATGAGCAACTTCGGCCAGACCCTGCGCGGGCGCAACATTCTGGTATTGGTGGACGGAGTGTCGCAAAACGCTACCCGAGACAACTTCCGCCAGTTGAACAGCATCTCGCCCGCCAGCATCGAGCGCATCGAAGTGGTGTCCGGCGCAAGCAGCATCTACGGTGCCGGCGCTTCGGGCGGCATCATCAACATCATCACCAAGCGCAACCAGGGCCAGGACGTCGCGTTCAGCAGCAAACTGGGAATGAGCAGCGGTAACAACCTCAACCGTAAAGGCTTCGTCTACGAGGCGTTCCAGAGTGCGACAGGCCGTCAGGACGCACTGGACTGGTATGTTTCGGCAGACATGACGCAACGCAACGACCAGTTCGACGGCAACGGCAACCGCATTCCTCAGGACACGTCCCAAGGCAGCAACATGGACACCGAAACCTATGACCTGCAAGGTCGATTCGGGTATGAACTGGATGCCGACAAGAAGCTCAACCTGTCGCTACAAGACTACAAGGACCAGCAGGACACCGGGTACACCAAAGCCTCGCGCAATGGTGAGGCCGTCGCGGTCCAGGGTTTGAAACTCGACGACCAGCCCTACACCCATAACCAGGCAGTCAATCTCAACTACGCCGACAAGGATTTCTACGGCCAGGGTCTGCAAGTCGAAAGCTACTGGCGTCGTGCCGATGCACTGTTCTTCCCCGACCTGTCACGGGGCAAGGCCGGCGTTTCGGACAACAACAGCGTGCAAGACGTATATGGCCTGCGTGCGGCCATCGACACCCCGCTGCCGTCGATCGGCGATGCTACCGGCAATCTGGTCTGGGGCGCCGACTACGACCACGAACGCTCTCGTCAGCGCGGCGACCAGTACCGGGTCAACGGTCTGAACTACACCAAGACCGGCACCACCTATGAACTGGGCCCGGACACCGAAACCACCACCAAAGCGCTGTTCGGGCAAATGTCCTGGGACATCGGCGACTGGACCCTGCGCGGTGGCATACGGCGCGAGTGGATCGAAAGCGAAGTCTCCGACAGCATCGCCTACGGTGAAATCGTCCAGACCGGCAAACGCGCGACCTTGCCCGGCGACACTCTCAAATATGATGCGACCCTCTACAACCTGGGTGCGGTCTATCACCTGAGCGCAAACCAGGACATCTTCGCCAATTACAGTCAGGGCTTCTCGCTGCCCGACATCCAACGCTTCCTGCGGGACGTCAACAGTCGCTTCGATATTCAGACCCTCAACGCCCAAGCGATCAAGGTCGACAGCTACGAGTTGGGCTGGCGCGGCAATTGGGACAAATGGCAAGCCGACGTCACCCTGTATGAGAACACCTCGGACGTCACCCAGTTCTTTGACGCCAACGATCGTGTGTTACGCCTGATCAACCAGAAGGAACGCGTGCGCGGCATCGAGAACAGCCTGACGTATCGCCCGACCGAGCACTGGTCGGTGGGCGGCACTTACGCATGGGCCAAAGGTGAAACCCAACAGAACGGCAAATGGATCGACCTGCCGGCCACCCGCATTTCACCGGCCAAAACTACGTTGTTCGTCGGTTTCACCGAGGACGACTACAGCCTGCGTCTGCAGGGTATGCATCTGTCCAGCTACGATGAGGCTGCCAAAGACAACAACGGCCGCGAAATCCAGGGCTATACCCTGGTGGACATGCTCGGTTCGGTGGAGCTGCCGGTCGGCCGACTTGAAGGCGGGGTCTACAACCTCACCAACCGCACCTACCAAAACCTCTTCGCCCAGGCCAACGCCCGTGCGCCTTTTGCCAATGCCGAAGGGCGTACGCTGAGCGTCAGCTACTCGGTCGACTGGTAACTCAAGGGGTATATAACTTGTGAACTGTCATCGTTTTTTAAACGATGACAGTTCACAAGCGCTCGCACTGACCGAACATATCCGGGCTTTCTTTCGGTCAGACTGCGTTGCTCTTTGCCGACGCTCCGCGTAAAAAAGTCTGTCCCTAATCGATCGTGCAAGAAGCATTGGATGCTGGCGTTACACACGACACATGGTTTGACGACCTGATCTTCCATCTTCGGCTCAGCTAATGAGTCGCCCAAACACTAGCACCCAGGCCTCACTGCGCGCCCTGCCCCATCCGACTCGCTAGCTTCTGCTCTTTCGATATGCCGTCAGTCCGGGCACAATGCGCATCCTTTTTTTGGCTGGCCGTGCCGGAGGCCTCGAAATGATCAAAACGCCGTACTACCTCATCGACAAACAGAAACTGCTGACGAACATGCAGAAGATCGCCTATGTGCGCGAACAGTCCGGGGCAAAGGCCCTGCTGGCGCTCAAGTGCTTCGCTACATGGTCGGTGTTCGATTTGATGCAGCAATACATGGACGGCACCACATCGTCGTCGCTGTACGAACTCAAGCTCGGTCGTCAGAAGTTCGAAGGCGAAACCCACGCCTACAGCGTGGCCTGGGCTGACGATGAGATTGAGGAGATGCTCGACAATTGCGACAAGATCATCTTCAACTCCATCGGCCAGTTGCAACGCTTTGCCGAGCGCTCTGAAGGCAAAACCCGTGGCCTGCGCGTCAACCCGCAGGTCAGCAGCTCTGATTATCTGCTGGCCGACCCGGCGCGTCCGTTCAGTCGTCTGGGCGAGTGGGACCCGGTTAAGATCGAAGGCGTCATCGACCAGATCTCCGGCTTCATGTTCCACAACAACTGTGAGAACGGCGACTTCAGCCTGTTCGACCAAATGCTCTGCACCATCGAAGAACGCTTCGGTGAGCTGCTGCACAAGGTCAGTTGGGTCAGCTTGGGCGGTGGTATTCACTTCACCGGCGAAGGCTATGCGCTGGATGCGTTTTGCGCACGGCTCAAGGCGTTTTCGCAAAAGTACGGCGTTCAGGTCTACCTGGAACCTGGCGAAGCGGCGATCACCAACAGCGCCTCGCTGGAAGTCACGGTGCTCGACACCCTCTACAACGGCAAGCACCTGGCGATAGTGGACAGCTCCATCGAAGCCCATTTGCTTGACCTGCTGATCTATCGCCTCAACGCTAAACTGGCGCCGAGCGAGGGTGATCACACCTACATGGTGTGCGGTAAGTCGTGCCTGGCCGGGGACATCTTCGGTGAGTATCAATTTGATCGTCCGCTGGCCATCGGTGACCGGCTTTCATTCGTCGATACCGCGGGCTACACCATGGTCAAGAAAAACTGGTTCAACGGCCTGAAAATGCCATCCATCGTTGTGAAACAACTCGACGGTACAGTCGAAGTGGTTCGCGAATTTGGTTATGAAGACTACCTGTCCAGCCTTTCGTAAACGGACAGATACAGGAGAGAGAAAGCAATTGAAAAAGAACGTTCTTATCATTGGTGCAGGAGGTGTCGCTAAGGTGGTGGCCCACAAGTGCGCGCAGCACAACGACGAACTCGGTCGTATTGCTATCGCGTCGCGCAACATCTCCAAGTGCCAGGCCATCATCGACAGCGTCAAGGCCAAGGGTAGCCTCAAGGTACCCGCCGACATCTGCGCCTTTTCGCTCAATGCACTGGATGTTGAAGCAACCAAGGCGCTGATCCTGAAAACCGAATCACAGATCGTGATCAACGTCGGTTCCGCGTTCCTTAACATGTCGGTGCTGCGTGCCTGCATCGATACCGGAGTGGCCTACCTGGACACCGCCATTCACGAAGAGCCAGGCAAGGTCTGCGAGACCCCGCCGTGGTACGGCAACTACGAGTGGAACCACCTGGATGAGTGCAAACAGAAGAACATCACGGCCATCCTCGGCGTGGGCTTCGACCCAGGTGTCGTCAACGCTTATGCAGCGCTGGCGCAACAACAGTATTTCGACAGCATTGATTCGATCGACATTCTCGACGTCAACGCTGGCTCCCATGGCAAATATTTCGCCACCAATTTCGACCCGGAGATCAACTTCCGTGAGTTCACCGGACAGGTGTGGAGCTGGCAGAACAGCCAGTGGACCAGCAACACCATGTTCGAAGTCAAGCGTACCGACGACCTGCCGGTAGTCGGCTCGCAGAATCTGTATCTGACCGGCCACGATGAAGTGCACTCGTTGTCCAAGAATCTCGACGTGCCCAATGTGCGTTTCTGGATGAGCTTCGGCGAACACTACATCAATGTGTTTACGGTACTGAAAAACCTCGGTCTGCTCTCCGAGCAACCGGTCATGACCGCCGAAGGCCTGGAAGTTGTGCCGCTCAAAGTGGTGAAGGCCGTGCTGCCTGATCCGAGCTCGCTGGCGCCCGGCTACACCGGCAAGACCTGCATCGGCGATCTGGTCAAGGGCACCAAGGATGGTCAACCGCGCGAGGTGTTTATCTACAACGTGGCCGACCACGAGGAAGCCTACGCCGAAACCGATAGCCAGGGCATTTCCTATACCGCTGGCGTACCACCGGTAGCCGCAGCGTTGCTGGTCGCCCGTGGCGAGTGGGATGTGCAGCGAATGGCCAACGTCGAGGAACTGCCGGCCGAGCCGTTCCTCAAGGCGCTGGATGTGATGGGCCTGCCGACCCGCATCAAGGACGAGAACGGAGACCGTCCCTGGATCTGAAGCGACTGAGGCTCACAACATATAGCTGAGCTTCATTGCCTGCTCCAAAAACGCCGCTCACTGAGCGGCGTTTTTGTATGTATTAAAAATCAGGAGGGTACGGCTTCTGGGCGTTGTGGCGCTGCGGTGTTGCTCCTGAGCTGCTGCCAAGCGAGCTGCGCCTGGACTTGGGCGACGGCATCCAGAACTCTCTGCGCCCAGCGCTCATCCTCCGGATGCACGACAACCACGCGAAAGCCATGATCATGCCCTTCCGTGCGCACGCCCTCGGAGTCATCGACATGCAAGTCGATATCGAAGGCCGGCGGAAATTTCGACGGGCCTTTTGACAGCCCGTTGTTCATCAGCGCACGGTTATGCAACACACTGTTGACCACCCCGTCGACACGGATGCCATATAGCAACAACCAACGCCTGATGTAGGACGGTGTCCGGCCGGACGACGTATAGACCCAGATACTGCAGCCTTGGCGACGCAACTCTCGGGTCAGAGCGCGGGTTCCGATGCGCAACGGTTCTCCCAGCCAACGATGAACACAGGCCGGCAACCAGCTCTGCTCGACTGCGCAGTGGTGGAGTTGGCAGGCCAGCGTGTCATCGATATCGAACGAAACCCGGATGCGCTGACGTCTGGATACGTGCATCGCGATAGCACACCGCAACGCTTGCCATACTCGGCTACCGGAGGCTCGATACTTGGCGGGTATTGGATACCAGTTCATCAATTTCCCCCCTGGAAGACGTGCAAGGCCCTGTCGTTGAGAAAAAAACTCATCGATTCAGGCGCCTGATTTTCCAGGAAGGCTGCATATTTTTTTTTGATCTTGGGCAATTCGTACAACGCCTTGACTCCATGCTTTGCAGAGTTGCGTATGACCGAGGATGGGTTGAAGTAGCCCTCGGCGTTTTCCAGCGTCAGCACGAACGGAGGCAAACCGGCGCGCATGAGCAAATAGCTCACCAGGAGCGACCCCGTGCGGTTATTGCCTTCAATAAACAACTGCGGCTTGCTGAGGATTCGCACATAGACACCGGCCGCACGCTTCCAGACTGATTCGCTGCGATACGCGCAGTACCAATTGAACAGGTCCTTTATTCCTCCCTCAACGTTGTTGAAGAAGTGTTCCTCGGTGGCGGCCAGATGTTGAGCATACTCCTGCCGACGCACCGGGTCTGTGCCACAGAGCACGGTGGCATTGATCTCCAGCATCAGGTTCAGTTGCTGAAGGTCGAACAGGTCGACGCCGCTGGCGACATAGCTGTCAATCAACGCATAACCTTCAAGCACATTGTGCAGCACTTCGTCAGTCAAGGGATCGCGCTGCTCGGTAAAGTGCCTGCTGAGCTCGCAGAAGCGACCCTGCACCTCTCGCAGGGCGCGTTCAATGGCAGACAAATCCAGACGACGCGTTACAGACATTGGCAATCCTGAGAAACGGTGGATAAGAAGGTAAACAACCGGACGTTGGTTGTTTAGCTGAACTTGCCGCTGATGTAATCCCCTGTCATTTGTTCGCGCGGGTTATCGAAAATCTGCGCCGTTGGGCCCATCTCAACCAGATAGCCGGCGCGCGTGCCCTGGGAAATATCAACTGAGAAAAAGGCCGTCGTATCAGCAACACGGATGGCCTGCTGCATATTGTGGGTGACCAGAGCGATGGTGTAATCCTTCTTCAACTCAACCATCAGCTCCTCGACCCGTCGGGTAGCGATCGGGTCAAGTGCAGAACAGGGCTCGTCCAGCAACAGGACTTCCGGTTCGGTCGCGATGGCGCGAGCGATGCAAAGCCGTTGCTGCTGGCCTCCGGAGAGTGACAGGCCGCTGACCTTGAGCTTGTCCTTGACTTCATCCCACAACGCCGCGCCCTGCAAGGCGTGCTTGACGCGGTCACCCAGGTCGCCCTTGTAGCGGTTGAGGCGCAGGCCAAACGCAACGTTGTCGAAAATGCTCATCGAGAACGGATTCGGTTGTTGAAACACCATCCCGATGTAACGCCGCACGACCACCGGATCAACGCCCTTGCCATAAACGTCTTGCCCAAGGAAATGCACGTGCCCTTCAAACCTAAAGCCTTTGACCAGATCGTTCATCCGGTTGAGGCTGCGCAGCACCGTGCTTTTGCCGCAACCAGACGGACCGATGAAGCCGGTGATTTTGTTTTTTTCGATGGGGACATGGCTGTCACGTACCGCCATGAAGTTGCCGTAGAAAATCTTGTCGAGCTTGCAGTCCATGACCACAGGCGTCTGGGTGACAAAAGGAGCGGCTATTGGCGCAGTTGATACGTTCAAAATTCAGATGCTCCCGTTTTCAATACTTGGGCTTGCCGAAAATGCGGCTCAGAATGTTCACGACCAGCACGATCATCACCAGCACCAGCGAAGCTGCCCAGGCGAGTTCGAGTTGGTTGTCGAATGGCATGCCGGAGAAGTTGTAAATCAGCACGGCGAGCGATGCTGTCGGGTTCATGACCGCCAGGCTGCCGTCGTGGAAGATCCAGTAGTTGCTGAACAACGCGGTAAACAACAACGGCGCGGTTTCGCCCGCCGCACGAGCCACGGCCAGCATGACGCCCGTCAGGATCGCCGGCATACCGGTAGGCAATACGATTTTCCAGATGACCTGCGAGCGGGTGCAGCCCATGCCGTAGGCGGCATCCTTCATGATCTTGGGCACCATCTTCATCGACTCTTCAGCCGTGAGTACGACGATGGGCAACATCAGTACCGCCAGCGCCACGCCGCCCGCCGGTGCCGAGTAAGTACCGGTGGTCATCACCACCAGCGCGTAGGCAAACACCCCGGCCAGAATCGATGGCAGGCCCGTGAGCATCTTGGCGGCAAAGCGCGAGGCGTTTGCCAGCTTGCTGTCCGGCCCCAGTTCAGCCAGAAAGATAGCCGCCATGATGCCGACCGGAACCGCGATTGCCGCGGCGATACCGACCATGACGAAGGTGCCTGCCATCGCGTTGCCGAAGCCTCCGCCGGTCTCGAACCCGGTTGGCGGCAGTTCGGTGAAAACCTCCAGGCTCAGGCGTGCCCCTCCCCGCGTGATCAGCATGTAGAGCACGGAAATCAGCGGCACGCTGGCCAGTAGAGCGCCAGCCCAGACCAGTGTCGTCAGCACCAGGCTGCGCAGGGCACGGCCTTCAAACCGGCGCTGCAGGCTCGGCATCGCGGTGATAGGAGATGTGAGATCAGTCATTATTTGGTACCCCGCTGGGCGTAGACCATGATCATTGATCCGATAATGTTCACCAGTAGCGTGATGAACATCAGCACCAGTGCGGCGTACATCAACACTTCGATCTCGTTCGGCCCGGCTTCGGGGAAATTCAGCGCCAGCAAGGCCGCCAGCGTATTGGCTGGTGCAAACAGAGAAAGCGAAATGTTGTTAGCGTTGCCCACCAGCATGGCCAGCGCCATGGTTTCACCCAGTGCGCGGCCCAGGCCGAGAACCAGCGAGCCGAAAATACCAGTGGCCGCGGAGGGCACCATCACCTTGAGAATCGCTTCCCAATGGGTGGTCCCCATGCCGTAGGCGGCCTGCTTGGTTTTCATCGGGACACCGGTGAGGGCGTCCTGCGAAACGGCGGCTATGGTCGGCAGAATCATGATGGCCAGTACCAGCGCCGCAGGAAGCAGTCCAGGCCCGCTCAAGGACGTGCCAAAAAAAGGTATCCAGCCCAGCTCGCTGTTCAGCCACGCCGTGAGCGGACGAATCGCCGGGATTACCACGTAAATGCCCCAGAGGCCATAAACGACGCTGGGGATGGCTGCCAGTAATTCGACGATGGTGCGAAACACGGCTGCCAGCTTCGCCGGCAGGAAATCCTGGGTCAGGAAAATCGCCATGCTCACGCCGAAAAACCCTGCGATCAGCAACGCGATCAGGGCGCTGTACAGCGTGCCCCAAATGGCCGGCAGAATGCCGTATTTACCTTGGTTAACGTCCCAGACGGATCCCAAAAGCACATCCAGACCGTGCTTTTCCATGCCAGGAATGGCCTTGCGTCCCACTTCAAATATGAGCGCAAAGACCAACGCCAGAATCAGAACCCCCCCTATTCGCGCTAGCGCACGGAAGATGCGATCAACCAGGAAGTCCTTTGCAGAGGGCGGCTGGCAGGCGGAAGCCGGGTTAACCGGTACGACAAAAGGTGTGTTCATTGGCGAGTTCCGGATCAGAGGGGGGAACTCCCCCGGCATGGCTCACCGCGCATACCGAGAGAGGCCTCGCGAGCGTTACTGAATATTGGCGGAGGCTTTGCGAACCTGATCGACGATCGATGGCGGCAAGGGGATGTAGCCCATCGAGTCGGCGATTTTCTGCCCTTCGGTCAGGCTGTATTCGACCATTTCACGCATGGCCTTGGCTTTGGCCGGGCTCTCGTTGTGCTTGCGGAAGATCATCCAGGTGTAGGAGGTGATCGGGTACGACTTGGCGCCGTCCGGATCCGGCAGCCAGGCCACCAGGCTTTCGGGCATTTTCACCGCTGCCAGGGCCTCGGCACCGCTTTGAGCGTTAGGTACAACGTAATTGCCGGCCTTGTTCTGCAGTTGGGCAAAGTTGACCTTGGCCAGCTTGGCGAAACCGTACTCGATGTAGCCGATAGCGCCCGGAGTCTGGCGCACGGTAGCCGTCACACCATCGTTCTTCGGCGATTTGATGAATTTGTCACTGGCCGGCCAGTTGACGGTGTTGCCTTCACCCAAGTCCTTGTGAAACTGCGGGTTGATCGCCGACAAGTGCTTGGTGAATACCGCTGTGGTACCGCTGGAGTCTGCACGCACGACAACGGTGATCGGCATATCAGGCAGTTTCACGCCCGGGTTTGCTGCGACGATCTGCGGGTCGTTCCACTGGGTGATTTTGCCCAGGAAAATGTTGGAGTAAACGTCGCGTGGCAATTTGAGCTCTTTAGGGTTGCCCGGCAGGTTAAATGCCAACACGATTTCACCCGCGGTCATCGGCAGCAACTGCGCACCTTCGGCGACCTTGGCGATGTCTTCGTCTTTCATCGCCGAGTCACTGGCGGCGAAATCAACGGTTTTATTCAGGAAGTCCTGCACACCCGCCCCGCTGCCCTTGGATTGGTAATCCACAGTGACACCTTCGGTTTTTTTGCTGAAATCCTTGAACCAGGTGAGGTAGATCGGTGCCGGGAAGCTGGCTCCCGAGCCCGTGAGTCGGACGCTTTCCGCTGCGAAGGACATTGAGGTCGCCAAAAGAGATGCGGTAACGGCAAGCGCAGCAGACTTCATCAAACGTATCATCGAGGAAACTCCTTATAAGGGTTCCCGAACACTGCAGCATTTTCGTGAAGCTTTGATGAACGTTGGATTGCAGGATCTCGTCTCGACTTGAAGTGGTCTATGAAAACGGCCACCTGCTTAAGCGAGCATATTCGCCAGATCGAGCTGTCGGATGCCCCGGCAACGTCGTCCGTTTTCTTTTGGAATATCCAAAAATCATCAAAGAACTCTGTAAATCTCAGAAACCACCTGCATCGTTGCGTCTTCGATCGTTCCTTCGTTACGGCATAGCACCCAGCCGTTTTCTGCAATCGCTTGCTCGAATGCCTTGGTACAAGCGATCTGTTCTTCCAGCGTATGGATCACCGTACTGCTCAGTCCACGCCGTCGTGTCGCAGCCCTGGCCCATGAAATATCAGGGGCGGTGACAACCCCGACATGCACGTCTGGCACTCGCACGGCTCGATCAATGTTCAACTGTAGAATCTCTGCAAACGGGACTATCCGCCGAAACGCGGCCTCAGACGGGTACCAGCGATCGATCAGGATGATGCTGTCCGGGGGGTGTTTATCCAGCACGTTTCGGGAAATCCAGTGACGGCTATCGGCAAAGCGCTCACAGACCCTCAATTCCAGATCCCGGGAGGGATGCCGGACGAACTGGTTAACGAGAGCCATTGTTTCACCTCTGTAGGGATCGCTTTTTTTCTCGCAGAGCCGGATCACCTTTTTATTGTCAGCCCTCAGTGCTTTTGTAACGGCTTCCAACAGCGTGGTTTTACCAGTCCCCTTGGGCCCGTCCAGAGAAACAAACAGCGGACGATTCATTCTTCACATAACGATTGATGTACGGTTTTTTTGCCCGACCGTTCGCGGAAACCGCTTGGCGCGACGGCACGAATCGAGCGAGGGGTCTTATGAGCAGACATTGGCGGACACTCTATCCTGTTGGGGAGGGCTGGTGAATTGGAGAAATAACATCATAATGATGGCCATGCCTGATACTTTGTCGAAAGAACTCAGCCACTGCGAGGGATATCATGGGCGAAGGCGCTCCCATTCCGCCGAATGAAATTGAACGGCTAAAAGAGGTCGAAAAACTGTGTCCAACCGACTGCGAAGACGACGATGTCTTCGACAAGATCGTCGCGATGACCTCTGCGTACTACAACGCACCAATAGCACTGATTTCAATCGTCGATAAACACCAGCAGTGGTTCAAGGCACGCGTGGGGCTTGAAGAGACTCAGACACCCAGAGAGGCTTCCTTTTGCGCCTACTCTACGCTGGACAACACCCGGCTGGAGGTGTTGGACGCAACACTTGATACCCGTTTCAAGAACAATCCGTTGGTCACGGGGCATCCGCATATTCGTTATTACGCGGGTGCGCCACTCATTACGGAGGATGGTTTTACACTGGGAAGTCTTTGCATCATTGATACCGTTGCACGCTCTCCCATGAGTGATCGTGACGTGACGATGCTCAATGCCTTCGCTGAATTGGTCATGATGCGCATACGTGGTGTGCGATCTCGCAACTTCGTGGATCAACCCACCGGCCTGTTCAATCGAGTGAGGTTTGAGGAAGATATACGTCAAGCGATAAAGATCAAAGACGCCTGCCAGATCTATGCGATTGACGTCATTTCGCCAAAGTTCCTCAACGATATAGTGAAAGCACTGGGTTATAGTTTTTCAGGAGACCTGATCCTGGCTATCAAGTCCCGACTACAGAAACTGTTACCTCAAGACTGCTTGCTTTATAAAATCAGCCCGACGCGCTTTGGCTTCATTCTCAAGGGTGATCAAACGGCTGAGCCTATTTGCGAAAGCATCCTGCATAACTTCAAAAAACCGGTTGAATGCCACGCTATCCCCATTTTGATGCAGGTGGGGATAGGTGTGCTGCCTGTTCTAGAATCGGAAGATCCCCAGCAGGACTGGCTGCGTCTGGTCGTCAGCGCTGCAGATGAAGCCCGTGACCGCCAGTTGGGATGGTCTCTTTATGAGCCGCAATTTGATGCAGCGCAACAACGCGCCTTCAGGTTACTCAGTTCGTTACCTGAAGCGGTCAACGCGGACAAACAGTTCAGCCTCGTGTATCAGCCCAAAATAAATCTATCGTCAGGAAACTGTGATTCAGTCGAAGCATTGCTCCGTTGGACTCATCCGACGCTCGGGAACATCAGCCCTGCTGAATTCATACCTTTGGCTGAGAAGACCGCACTAATACCCTCCATAGGAATATGGGTGCTCAACGCGATTGTGCAACAAGCCGTTGTTTGGAAAGCACAAGGTTTGAGCCTGCGGATAGCGATGAATATAAACGTCAGCGATCTGGAAAGCGCAGAGTTCGTGGACGAGATGATTCATGAGGTTCAACAGCACGATTTGGCCCCTGCCAGCATTGAACTTGAGTTCACCGAAAGTATGCTGATGACAAACCCTGAAGAAGTCATACGGCAGCTGGAGCGTGTTCGTCAATTTGGCGTAGAAGTGGCCGTTGACGACTTTGGCTCCGGATACAGTAACTGGGCGTACTTGAAGGAACTTCCAGCCAACACCATCAAACTTGATCAATCGCTGATCAGCGGGCTGGGCAGCAATCAAAATGATAAGAAACTCGTCAAAACCCTCATAGGGTTGGCGAAGGGACTTGGCTACCGGGTGGTTGCGGAAGGTGTAGAAAACGGAGAAATCCTCGATCTTTTAATCCAGTGGGGATGCTCGGATGCACAAGGCTACTTCATAGCCAAACCTATGAGTGCGAAGGCTTTGGAAGCCTGGATAGGACAAGGAGGCTATGGAGCAGGTACCCGTCCGGCAATCGACGAACGGTGATTGGCGTCCTGAGGGCACGCACGCCCCCCCCCTTCCCTTGAGCGGTTGATTGCTCTGCGTACGGCGCTTCACTTCGAAATTATGTTTTAACCAGATAGTTACCTATCTATATACTGCCCGCCTCATTTCGACGGGACATTCAACGTGAAGCAGAGTCAACGCCTCTCGGGCGTATCAACATTCATTCTGGTCGGGCTAGGCGTGATCATTGCCCTCCTCGGTCTGGCACTCGCTGTTGGCGGCGTGAAATTGGTCAGTCTGGGAGGTTCCTTGTACTTCCTGGTGGGTGGGCTGGTGATGGCGGCCTCCGGTCTGCTGATTGCTCGCTTCAAACCGGCCGGTGCCTGGTTGTTCGCAGCGTTTCTGGTGGGGACAGCGATCTGGGCAGTAAACGATGCCGGCCTGGTGTTCTGGCCAGTGTTCTCGCGCCTGTTCATGTTCAGCGCAGTGGGACTGGTCGTCACGCTGGTCTATCCATTATTGAAACGTGCCAACGGCGGCGCTCCGGGGCGCGGTGCTTATGCCGTTGCCGGGGTACTGGCGGTCGGTCTGGCCTTGGCCGCCGGCAACATGTTCGTCGCGCACCCGACGGTTGCAGCTACGGGCACCGGCCCGGGCCTCACGCCGGTAGATCCGCAAAAAACCCAGAAAGACTGGGCTCACTACGGCAATACCGAGGGCGGCAGCCGCTTTGCTGCACTGGATCAGATCAACCGCCACAACGTCGACAAGTTGCAAGTGGCGTGGACCTATCACACCGCAGACGTCGCCGAGAGCGACGGTAACGGCGCCGAAGACCAGCTCACTCCACTGCAAATCGGCAACAAGGTGTTTATCTGCACCCCGCACAACAATCTGATTGCGCTGGATGCCGACACCGGCAAGGAACTCTGGAAAAACGCCATCAACGCCCAGTCAAAAGTCTGGCAACGTTGCCGTGGCATGGCCTATTTCGACGCGACTGCAGCAGTTGCCGAGTCGGGTAGTTCACCCGTTGCCGTAGGCCAGCCAGCGCCAGTTGCCAACTGCCAGCGCCGTTTGCTGACCAACACCATCGACGCTCGCCTGATCGCCGTGGATGCCAACACCGGCGAGTTCTGCCAGGGTTTTGGCAACAATGGTCAAGTGGATCTCAAGGCCGGTCTGGGCGATGTCCCGGACAGCTACTATCAGTTGTCCTCCGCACCGTTAATGGCAGGCACTACCGTGGTGGTTGGCGGTCGCGTGGCTGACAACGTGCAAGCCGACATGCCGGGCGGTGTGATCCGTGGTTTTGATGTGATCACCGGCGCCATGCGTTGGGCTTTCGACCCGGGCAACCCGCAGGATAAAAAGGCGCCGGCAGACGGCAACACCTATGTACGCAGCACGCCGAACAGCTGGGCGCCAATGTCTTACGACGCGGCCACCAACACGGTCTTCCTGCCCATGGGCAGTTCCTCCACCGACATCTATGGTGTCGAGCGCAGCAAGCTGGATCACACCTACGGTGCTTCGATCCTGGCCCTGGACGCCAACAATGGCGAGGAAAAGTGGGTCTTCCAGACGGTCCACAACGACCTCTGGGATTTCGATTTGCCGATGCAGCCGAGCCTGATCGACTTCACCAAGGACGGCAAAACCGTACCGGCGCTGGTCATCGGTACCAAGGCCGGGCAGATCTACGTGCTGGATCGCGCCACTGGCAAGCCGCTGACCAACGTTGAGGAAGTGCCGGTCAAGGCAGCGAACATCCCTAACGAGCCTTACTCGCCTACCCAGCCAAAATCGGTCGGCATGCCGCAGATTGGTGCCCAGCACCTGACCGAGTCGGACATGTGGGGGGCCACGCCTTACGACCAACTGTTGTGTCGTATCGATTTCAAATCGATGCGTTACGACGGTTTGTACACCGCGCCAGGCACCGACAAATCCCTGAGCTTCCCGGGCTCGCTGGGTGGCATGAACTGGGGCAGCATCTCCACTGACCCGGTGCATGGTTTCATCTTTGTGAACGATATGCGCCTGGGTCTGTGGATTCAGATGATCCCTTCGCAGAACAAGGGGCAGGCCACTTCCGGTAGCGAAGCGCTGAACACTGGCATGGGCGCCGTACCGCTCAAGGGCACGCCTTACGCGGTGAACAAGAACCGCTTCCTGTCGGTCGCCGGCATTCCTTGCCAGGCGCCGCCGTTCGGTACGCTGACAGCCATCGACATGAAGACCCAAAAAATCGCCTGGCAAGTACCCGTGGGTACCGTTGAAGACACCGGACCTTTGGGTATTCGCATGCACTTGCCAATCAAGGTCGGTCTGCCGACGCTCGGCGGCACCCTGTCGACTCAAGGAGGCTTGATCTTTATTGCCGGCACTCAGGACTTCTACCTGCGTGCCTTCAACAGCGGCAACGGTGAGGAAATCTGGAAATCCCGCCTGCCGGTCGGCAGCCAGGGCGGCCCGATGACTTATGTGTCGCCCAAAACCGGCAAACAGTACATCGTCATCACCGCAGGTGGCGCTCGTCAGTCGACCGATCGTGGCGACTACGTAATGGCTTACGCGTTGCCGTAAGGCACTGCACTCACCCGCGCTCTTGCAGAGCCGGGCTGACTGTCATGCGCGGTGCCCAAGGGCACCGCGCTGCATTTGTATATTGATCCGGTCTACAGCAGGAAAATCCAGTGATTGCGAGCTGCTCGTTTCACTTGTTGCGATCTGATCAAAGGCCACATTCGTCTGGCCAATTCGCCTACCCTCCCCCGCAAAGCTGACACAGGCCGTGCACTTGAACTTAAATGGGCACCCGCACGGCAGACGACGGCGTTAAGGTGGGTTAAATAATTTTGATGTTCGGCTTGATCGCAGATCACCAGGGTATGCCTGTACTGGGCGTCGACATTACGTCGCAATGGCCGAAAACAGATTCCAATGGAGGAAAACATGAGTTGCGCGTTGGTCATAGAGGACGACAAGGTGACGGCACAAGTCATCATCGCTGAACTCGAACGTCACGGGTTCAGTTCAAAATGGGCCGCTACCGGACGGGACGGACTGGCCTCGGCGATTGCCGGTGGTTTTGACGCCATTACCCTGGATCGCATGCTTCCCGACTTCGATGGACTGACGATTGTCAGCACATTGCGCAGCCTTGGGATTCAGACGCCGGTGCTGATGATCAGTGCACTGTCCGACGTCGATGAGCGCGTTCAGGGTCTGCGAGCGGGCGGCGACGATTATCTGACCAAACCCTTTTCCGCTACCGAGATGGTTGCGCGACTTGACGCATTGCTTCGGCGCACCCATGCCGACGCCAGCCATCCGCAACTCAGTTGCGGGAACCTGCGACTGGACCTGGTCGAGCACAAGCTGACTCGAAATGGCGAACCCATCGGGCTGCTGCCCACCGAGTTCAAACTGCTCAACTACCTGATGCGCAGCGCCGGCCAGTTGGTCACCCGCACGATGCTGTTCGAAGAGGTTTGGGGGTATCGATTCGACCCTGGCACCAACATTATCGATGTCCACATTGGTCGGCTGCGCAAAAAGCTTGAAGGCGATGAAGGGACGCCCGTCATTCATACGATACGCGGTGCGGGTTATGTCCTTGCTGCCAAAAACTGAGCAATGGCGCTCCTCAGGTAGTCGTTTGATCGGGTTCTATGCCCTGTTTTTCGTGGCCTGGGGTGCGCTCTTTACCGGCGTGTTGTACTGGAAAATCTCCCACTACCTGGGAACCGTTGCAGAGCGAACACTACTGCAGCGCGCCCACTACTATCAAAAGATCGATGACGAAAAACTGGTGAATGAACTGGCGGCCAGTGAAGCCTTTTCAACCCCCGGAATCGATGCCTACGGGTTGTTCACCGCCGAGGGGCAGCACGTTGCCGGAGACCTGCTCAAACTGCGCTCCAGCCTGCCCGATGATGGCAAGGTTCATTATCTGGAACGTGGGCTGAGCATTGCGCTACCCAATAAAGAAACCCGCAGCAGTTATGCCTTGTTAGCACGACGCCCCGACGGGCACATGCTTATCCTGGCGCGTGACGGTGGTTCGATTTCTGCCGTGGGCGGGATTATCGAACAGGCCTTGATGTGGGGTTTTTCGTTGACGCTGATTCCCGGATTAATCGGCTGGCGCCTATTGCGGCGCCGGCCGTTGCGGCGTGTCAAACGTCTTCAGTTGTGTACGGAAAGTATCGTCTCAGGCAACCTGGCTGAGCGCCTCCCCCTCTCCGCTCGCCGTGATGAACTGGACATGCTGGCCAATGCCGTCAATACAATGCTCGACCATATCGAGCAATTGATGCACGAAGTCAAAAGTGTCTGCGACGGGGTTGCCCATGATTTGCGCACACCACTGACACGTCTGCGCGCCAGGCTTTATCAGCTCCAGCAACTGCCACTCGACCTTGATCACCAGCAGACATTGAACCAGGCCCTTGAAGAAAGTGAATCGATCATGGTGCGCTTTCAGGGCTTGCTTCGGGTCGCCGAACTCGACGATATCCGCCGACGCTCGGCATTTGCGCCGTTTCCGATCATGGCGCTGTTGCAACAGGCACATGAGTTTTATGAGCCTATGGCGCTGGACCGTTCGCAGACACTGTCCCTGCAGATCACCAGTGACTTGCCCAAATTGGTTGGGGACTCATCGCTGCTGTTTGAGGCGCTGGTCAACTTGCTGGATAACGCGATCAAGTTTACGCCGCAGGGCGGGCATATCACGTTGCGCGGCAGCATCGAGGATTCAACGGTTGTCATTGAAGTCGCCGACGATGGGGCCGGGATACCCGAGGCGGACCGCTCGCACGTCATTCGCAGGCTCTATCGAGGGGAGGCAAGCAGAATGCAGCCCGGACATGGCCTGGGCTTATCGTTGGTCGCGGCCATCGTCAAATTGCACGGCTATTCGCTGGATATTCAGCCTGCCGCGACGGGACGTGGCACCCGCGTGCTGATTCATTGCCCGATGGCCCCTGCCTGAATGTCGGGCTATTCGTACCGGAACATTAAATTAAACTTAACCCGGCTTAATTTGAGCGCCCCATGCCCGGGGGCTAGCGTGGCGCTACTTTCTGCTGCCCCAAGGCTTCTTGCTTGTGAAATGCCTGTTGTTCCGATGTGTATTCACCCTGCTCTGCGCAACATCGCTTGTTGTGTTGGCCCACCCTGCTCTGGCTGACAACAACACCCGAGGCGCCATGATCCCTGCCGCACCGAAGCTCGGTGCCAAAGCCTGGATACTCATCGACGGCGCCACCGGTGCCGTTATCACCAGTCACAACAGCGATATGCGCCTGCCGCCGGCCAGCCTGACCAAAATGATGACGGCATTTGTCACCACGCGTGAAATCAAGGCCGGGCGTATCAAAGCGGATGGCATGGTCACTGTCAGCGAAAATGCCTGGCGTACCGGCGGTTCGCGCATGTTTCTTGACCCAGGCAGTTCCGTTTCGGTTCACGACTTGCTCAGCGGCGTGATCATCGACTCGGGTAATGACGCCAGCGTGGCGCTCGCCGAACATGTCGCCGGAAGCGAAGGCGTTTTCGTCGGCATGATGAACTCGACAGCTACGGCCTTGGGGATGCGCAACACACACTTCATGAACTCCACCGGCCTGCCTCAGCCAGACCATTACTCATCGGCCCGGGACATGGCGCTATTGGCGCGGGCGATCATCAACGAAGGCGCTGATACCTATGCGCTGTACGCCAGAAAACACTTCACCTGGAATGGCATACGGCAAGCCAACCGCAACCTTCTATTGTGGCGAGACGACAGCTTCGACGGACTGAAGACTGGCCATACCGAAGCGGCTGGCTATTGCATGGTAGCGTCGTCGCGTCGAGACGGGCGGCGTTTGATCAGTGTGATCTTTGGTGCAACCAGCACGCAAAAGCGCACCGCAGAAACTGAAAAACTCATGGGCTACGCCTTTCGTTTCTATGACACCCAAACCTACAAAAAAGCCGGGGAATTACTCAAAACGGCTGCGCTCTGGAAAGGCGAGAAACGATCGATCGCTCTGGGCTTACTCGACGACATGACCCTCACCCTGCCCAAGAACAGACATCGAAAAATAGAGACACGCATCGAGATTGACGGGCCGCTGCAAGCGCCTATCGCCATGGGCACCGTCGTCGGGAAACTGGAGCTGTACGATGCCGGGCAACTGCTGGGGAGTCGTCCGTTGATCGCACTTGAGGACGCTGAGGCAGGCAGTTGGTGGAAACGCTGGTGGGATACGACGCACCTGTTCTTTACCCAGATGATTCGTGGCTGGTTCGATGACACTCAAACGGCCTGAGGGGCGCGGATTCCAGCGGACCGTACGGCCCGTGACGTGGGTGTTCTGTCGTTTGGATGAAGGATTGGTGTTAAATAGGCGCCAGCCTTAACCTTGTCGCGTAAAGCCGTGCAGCGAGAACCGATATGAATGCCCCTTCCAAGATAAATGACGCTCAACTGCAAATGGCGGTGACCGCATGATCGAAGTCACCGAAGTTTCCATTGCCCAACTGCGTGCTGCGCTGGAATCCGGCCAGACCACATCGGTTGAACTGGTGCAGGCCTATCTCGCCCGCATCGATGCCTACGACACCCCGACAGCGCTGAACGCCGTTGTCGTGCGCAATCGCGAAGCCCTCAACGAAGCACTGGCCAGCGACGCCCGCCGCGCCAAGGGCGAAACGCTGAGCCCGCTCGACGGTATTCCTTACACCGCCAAGGACAGTTATCTGGTCAAAGGCCTGACTGCAGCGTCCGGCAGCCCGGCGTTTGCCGATCTGGTCGCTTATCGCGATGCGTTCACCATTGAGCGCCTGCGCGGTGCCGGAGCGATTTGCCTGGGCAAGACCAACATGCCGCCGATGGCCAATGGCGGGATGCAACGGGGTGTCTACGGCCGTGCCGAAAGCCCTTATAACGCTGACTACCTGACTGCGCCGTTCGCCTCGGGTTCGTCCAATGGTGCCGGCACCGCCACGGCCGCGAGTTTCGCCGCGTTCGGTCTGGCCGAAGAAACCTGGTCGAGCGGTCGCGGCCCAGCGTCGAACAATGGCTTGTGTGCCTATACCCCGTCGCGCGGGGTGATCTCGGTGCGCGGTAACTGGCCGTTGACCCCGACCATGGACGTGGTCGTGCCGTACGCCCGCACCATGGCTGATCTGCTGGAAGTGCTCGACATCATCGTCGCCGAAGACCCCGACACCCGAGGCGACCTGTGGCGCCTGCAACCGTGGGTGCCGATCCCGAGCGTCAGTTCCGTGCGCCCCGCCGCTTACGCCGAACTGGCTGCCGACAGCGCCGCGCTGGCCGGCAAGCGTTTCGCCGTGCCGCGCATGTTCATCAACGCCGACCCTGATGCAGGCACCAGCGAAGCGCCGGGCATCGGTGGCCCGACCGGCCAGCGCATCAACACCCGTGCTTCGGTGATCGAGCTGTGGAAACAGGCGCGGCAGGCCCTCGAAGCGGCCGGTGCCGAAGTCATCGAAACCGATTTCCCGCTGGTCTCCAACTGTGAAGGTGACCGTCCCGGTGCGCCGACCGTGTTCACCCGTGGTCTGGTGTCGAAAGAGTTTCTTCATCATGAATTGTGGGATCTGAGCGCCTGGGCGTTCGACGATTTTCTGCAAGCCAACGGCGACCCTAAACTCAATCGTCTGGTCGACGTCGACGGGCCGAAGATCTTCCCGCACGACCCGGGCACCCTGCCCAACCGTGAGGGCGACCTGGCCGCAGGCATGGACGAATACGTGCGCATGGCCGAACGCGGCATCACGCCGTGGAACGAAATCCCGACCGTGCCCGATGGCCTGCGCGGCCTCGAACAGACCCGGCGCATCGACCTTGAAGACTGGATGGATAAACTGGGCCTCGACGCCGTGCTGTTTCCGACCGTTGCTGACGTCGGTCCGGCGGACTCGGACATCAATCCAGAATCGGCCGACATCGCCTGGAGCAATGGCGTCTGGGTCGCCAATGGCAACCTCGCGATCCGTCACCTGGGCGTGCCGACGGTCACCGTGCCCATGGGCGTGATGGCGGATATCGGCATGCCGGTCGGCCTGACCTTCGCCGGCCGTGCCTACGACGATTCGAGCCTGCTGCGTCTGGCGGCGGCGTTTGAGTCGACAGGCAGCAAACGGATGATCCCGCCACGCACGCCACCGTTGTCGTAAGGTGATCGGCCCTGTGGGAGCGGGGTTGCTCGCTCCCACAGGGCCGTGTGGTGCCCTCAACTGAGCACATAAGCTCAATCCCCTCGCCCGTATTCCCTCGATCATCACGGCCACATTCCTGTTTGCTGGCTACTCATCATGATCGACTGCGCCCTCTCGCGTATCACCCTGCTCGCCTTGCTCTGTGGCCTGAACACAGCCCACGCCAGCGGTTTTTTTGACGATTCAAAGTCCGAAGTACTCAGTCGCAACTTCTACCTGAGCAATGACTATCGCTCGCCCTCGCCCTCCGAAAAGAACTATAAACAGGAATGGGCTCAAGGGTTTATCGGCACTTTCTCATCCGGCTTCACGGCCGGAACCGTCGGGTTTGGTATCGATGCGCATGCCTTTACCGGCCTGAAACTGGACGGCGGCAAGGGCCATTCCGGCACCGGGTTGTTGCCGGTCGACAGCGACGGCCGCAGCGAGAGCAACTATTCCAGCGCCGGCGGCGCCCTCAAGTTGAAGGCATCGCGCACCACCCTGGCGTTCGGCGAAATGACCGTGGAAACCCCAGTGTTCGACACCTCCGACAAACGTCTGCAACCGGAGTACGCCACGGGTTTTCTGCTCAACAGCCGGGAAATCGACAACGTTAACGTCCAGGCGGGGCATTTCACGGCGTTCAAGAATCAGGACAGTTCTTCCGGCAAAGGCGATTTTTACGGCTACGGCGCCAACACCGAGGCTGGCGGGATCAGCTTTCTCGGCGCCGACCTGTTCAACGACCGTCCTATCGGAGGCGCCCTGTACGCCTCTGAACTGACAGACACCTGGCATCAGTACTATGCCAACCTGCACTTCAAGCAATCAGGCGTGCTGCTCGACGCCAACCTCTACCACACCCGCGACACAGGCCAGGCGCTGGCCGGGTCAATCGACAACACCGCGTTCAGCCTCTCCGGCAAATACGCCTTCGGCGCGCACGCGGTGATGCTCGGCTGGCAAAAGATCAATGGCGACACACCGTTCGATTTCGTCGGCGGTGACTCGATCTACCTCGCCAACTCGATCAAATACGCCGATTTCAACGGCGCCAACGAACGCTCCTGGCAGGCGCGCTACGACCTGGACCTCGGCACCTTCGGGATTCCAGGCCTGAAGTTCATGACCCGCTACGTCAGCGGTAGCCACATTGACGGCACCCACGCGCCCAAGGGCGGCGCCTACAACCCGTTTGATCCTGACAGCGGCAGTTATCAGCCTCAGCAAGGCGATGGTGGCAAGCACTGGGAGCGCGATATCGATTTGAAGTACGTCGTGCAATCGGGCGCGGCGAAGGATTTGTCGGTGCAGGTATCGCATGTTTCACACCGGGCCAATGATGCCCAGGCCGGCGATGACATCGACCGGATCTACGTGGTGATCCAGTACCCACTGGGTTTCTAACCCACCGCCCATCCCGATTTGAAACGCTATCCCCTGTAGGAGTGAGCCTGCTCGCGATAGCGTCTTTTCAGCAACATTCATGCTGACTGATACACCGCAATCGCGAGCAGGCTCATTCCTACAAGTCGGAGTTTCAGCCAAACATCCGTATACGCAACACACCTCTCACAGCTAGCCAAATGCCATCACCTCCCTTATCCTGCGCACCCGCAAAAAACGCCAAGCCAGGAAGGCATTGATTGACCTCCTGTTTGCCGTCAATCAACACACGCAGATTCAGGGATGTACATGTTCCAGTTATTCAAACTCGGCGCGGCCATTGTGCTCGCGGCGACACTCAGCGGCTGCATTACCGAAAGCGCCTCGTGGGTCAGCGAACCCTTGCAACCCAAAGCCAACGAGCCGGTCAGCTACCTCGTCGGCTCAATCGGGCCGCAGTCAGTCAAATTCCCTGCCGCTGACAACCAGCGCATTTTTTTCCGCAAGCGCGGTTCTGAATATGGCGCCGCCGGTGTCTGGAAACTGGCCGGTGCCTACTCGACGCCTCAGGACATTCAGGACGGTGTCGGCGCAGCGAGTGTATTCGTGCTGCCCCTGAAACCGGGCGACTATGAGTTCTATGACTTCCAGTTCTTTTCCGCCCGCTACCAGCCTGGCCTCGGCACGGTTTTCACCTCGGCCGAGGCACGAGAGGAATTCAACCTGCCGATGCGCCTTGAGCCCGGCAAGGCCTATTACATCGGTGAATTCCGCTCGTTCTGCCTGACTGCCGGTTTGTGCGCGTTCCGCTGGAGCGACCAGAACGCCCGTGACGCCGTGGTCGCTCAGCGCATGACCCCGGGGCTGCCAACCCTGCAACCGCTGAAACTCGATCTGAAACGCGCCGAACCCTACATCTTTACCGGCCCCACTCCGGGTGTGGCCGTGGACGTCAAGCCATGAAAAAAATCATCGCCCTCACCACCGCCGCTCTGTTGACCGGCTGCACAGCAACCAACACCTTGCCTGAGCGCACCCTCGCCGACGGTCAAGATTATCTGGCACCGATCCACGTCATGGTCGATGACCCGATGAACTCCTCGACCCTGCGCAACCATCTGCGCCAGACCGGAGTGTTCCGCGAGATCCAGACCGGCACCGCCAAAGGTGACGAGTACAGCGTCCAGATCAAACTGAACATGCAACGCGAGTTTCCGCCGTTTCCGCTGGTGTTGCTCAGTTGCGCCACGTTGTTCACGCTGCCCCTATCCAAGGAATACAACACCGAGGCGCAGTTCTCCGTGTATCAAGGCGACAAGCGTCTGAAGCAATACAGCTACCGCAACACCACGCAGAAATACACTTGGCTGCTGGATCAGGGTGGTGAACTGGAAGGCCAGAACCTGAGCCGCATCGCCCGCGCGTTTGCCCAGGACGTCCAGCGTGATCGCCTGATCCCCGCTGACGGGGCTGCGCAATGATCCTCAATGTCATCAAGCCTACCGCCCTGCTCTTCGCCCTGCTGACGCTGGGGGGTTGCGCCAATACCCTGCAACCGCTCGACTACAAGACCAGCCAGGCCTACGTCCCGGTCACACTCGGGCTCGGACCGGCCTACAGCCGGATCGATGAACAACACCAACGCGAAACCATCAGTGCCCTGAAAAACACCGGTGCGTTTTCCATGCTCGACGGTGGCTACAGCCGCAACGGCTACAGCCTGCTGATCACCGAACCCCACGATGGCAAGGTCAACTGGCTGGCATTGATGAACGTCTTCACCCTGTTCACCTTTCCCATGCCTTACCACTACCAGGACAACTTGCGCGGCTCCGTCTTCAAGGACGGCGAACTGCTCAAGACCTACAACTACTCGCGCGAAGGCTGGAGCGTGATCACGTGGTACGTGCCGATTCCAGCGTTTGAAAACAAGCGGCAGATGCTTGATCAGTTGCTGGTGGAAATGGACAAGGACAAGGTGATTCCGTATCAGCCGTGAGGGGATGAATGCGGATTCAACTAGAACAACGCCCCCCCCTTTGGGAGCAAGCCTGCTCGCGAAAGTGCTGGGCTAGCCACTGAGATGTCGGCTGTTGAATCGCCTTCGCGAGCAGGCTCGCTGTCACAGCGCTATCAGGGATAGACCATTCCCCCACATCTTCGCCCGACTTTTCGCCTTTTAAACTGGAGTGTTTAAAAGAAACCTCAAGACACGTCTCCGAGGCTACAAATTCTTGCGCCATTGCCTACAGCTACGCCAGAATCCGCCGGCTTGTGCGTCTTGGGGTCGGGTTCTATTGTGGTGCGGTCGCTGACGAATCAGCGATCGGGTTTAGCGATCCGATACCTTACAGACGCTCAATCCCCAGTCTCAATTGCAGCATTGTCTATCTGCACTTGGCGTCATGGTGGCTGTGCGTGGGAGACCTTCGGGTCTACCCGGGGTTTCTGTGACCCGGATCGCTAACCCGCGTACAGCCGCCACCTTTACTTGTTTAGCGATGAGCCGTGGCGGCTAAATCAACCACGGAGTTTCACCATGATCAAACCAACACCCAACCCACCCGAAACCGATCTCGCCTCCCCCTACGAATCCCTCGATTCCAAAAAACTCAACGACGCCGCCGAACGCGCCCTCGATCATTACCTCTGCCCACCCGGCTCGACCCCACCGCCGCGCAAAACCCGCCGGATCTACGCCGTTACCGCAGACTTCAAAAACGAGGAACTGCTGGCCGATGCCAGCGAAACCCTCGCCTCCGCCAGAACCATCGCCCATGACTTCGCCCACCTCATACCCGCGTCGCAGCGCAGGACACTGTTGGGGATCGCGCAATTGATCATGCTCGGGGAGCTGGCGGTGAATCGGGTGATGGATAATCTGGAATTGCCGCAGTAGCAGGGAACGATCAAAAACGGCTTTCGCGCGCAGGCTCGCTCACACACTGGATCGGGGAGGTCCGGAGGAAAACTGGCGGAAGGCAGCCGGAGTCGAACCTGCCCGGGAACGGATGCCGTCCCCAACCGGGTTTGAAGCCCGGCCGCGCCACCGGGCGCGATTGCCTTCCTTGAACTCATTGTGCGTCGGCGTGGGCCAGCGCGTTGTCGGGGCGGATCTGGCGGCATTCGCCGAGGCGCCGGGTCAGGCCGATACGGTCAAAATATTCGAGGAACTGAATACAACGTTTGCGTCCCAAGCCTAGCGCATCGCGCAAGGTTGTCACCTGGATCTGCGGATTTTCCTTGGCCAATTCCAGCAACACGTTCGCCATCTGCCGCAGCACCGTGTCACTGATAAACAGATCGCGCACCACTTGATGCATCAACCCCTGCCGCGCCAGTTTGCGCAACAGCAGACGTACCACCGCGTCCTCTTTCCCCACCGTCTTTGCCACATCGCGCACCCACGGCGGATCAAAGCCGGCTTGTTGAAACAGCGGCTGCAACTGCTGCGACAAGGCTTCGTCCTCGGCATTCAACTGCACCTGATGATCTGGCAGGTGCAGCCACGGCCCGCTCGCATTGATAGAACCCGCAGCGCGAAGTTCATCCAGCAGACTGATGAACGTAGACCGCTCCAGCGCCAACCCGCTGAAGCGGCGTAGACGATCCCGATCAGGGCCCATCTGATCGGGCTCCCGCTCATGGAACTGCGCCAGTTTTTCCAGCAGCGTAAATTTCAACTGCCCCCAGCGCTGTACATTGAACAGCACCGGGCCTTGGCGTGTGTCGATCAGGCGCACGTTCGTCGGTAATGACCAGCCTTCACGAGGGCGATTGAACTGGCGTTCCAGTCGCTGCGGATCGAGGCCGCCAGCACTGTGATCGAGCAAGACCGGCAACGCTTGTTCAAGGCTTTCACCACGCGCCAAGGCCTCAAGTTGCGCCAACCGTTCCGGACTGCGACGTTGTCGCGCCGGGGCTAACGGGTCAAGCACCAGGCCGCCACCGAGGGTGCGTTGCGCGCTCTGGTCACGCAGGATCAGGCGATCGCCCTTCACCGCGTGCACCGGCGCATTGATCAGCAGTTGCGCGAACATGTGCTCGCCGGGATTCAGGCGTGGGCCTTCGAGCAATGCGACGCGGGCGATCACGTCTTGTGTGCCGAGGTGCAGATGCACCGGATGGAAGTGTTCGAAGGTTCGTTCGCCGGGCAGCAATTGAAACTCGATATCCACCCGTTGCGTTGGCGCGTGCAACCATTCGCTCAGCAGCCATTGACCGCGATGGATCTGCTCCAGCGCCAAGCGCTCGCCACTGATATTCAACGCCACTCGTTGGCCGGCGCAGGCCTGTTCGGCGGGCTGATTCTGCGCGTGCAGGCCGCGAACCCGAACGGTTTTACCGAGAGGACCCAAAACTAATCGGTCCTCCACCGTGACCGCGCCCGACAACGCCGTCCCCGTGACCACAATCCCCGCCCCGGCGACACTGAACGCCCGATCAATCGCCAAGCGAAACCCACCCTCGCGACTGCGTTTCTGCACTTCACGTTGCGTCTGCAACAAAAGGCGCCGCAACGCATCGATACCCTGCCCGCTCACGCTCGACAAGGCCAGGATCGGCGCATCGGCAAACGGCCCGGCCCCCAGTAAATCCAGAATCTGCCGCTGAACCTCCTCCACCCTGCCCGCCTGGACCCGGTCACACTTGGTGATCGCCACCAACGCCCGGGGAATGCCGAGCAACTGGACAATCGCCAGATGCTCACGGGTTTGTGGCATCACGCCGTCGTCTGCTGCGACCACCAGCAACACCAGATCAATGCCCTGTGCCCCGGCGAGCATATTGTGGGTGAATTTCTCGTGGCCCGGCACGTCGATAAACCCGGTCAGCCCCGCGCCCGGTTCGAGTTCAGCGTAGAGATAACCAAGGTCGATGGTCATGCCGCGTTCGCGTTCCTGCGGGCGGCGGTCGCCGGTTTGTCCGGTCAGCGCTTGTAGCAGCGACGTCTTGCCGTGGTCAATGTGCCCCGCCGTGCCGACGATCACGGGTCGACCTGCAACTGCGGCAATTGCGCGAGCCATGCCGGTTCATCATCGAGTTGGCGCAGATCGAGCCACAGCGCATCGTCGTCGATACGACCGAGCACCGGGATCGGCAACGCTCGCAACGCCGCTTCCAGATTCAGCAGGCAGCGCCCGCGCAAACGCTTTGAAACCTGCGGACGGCAACACAGCGCCGCACTCGGTAAACGCGCCACCGGTTGGCTGCCGCTGCCGATCATGCCCAAGGCCTCAACTGCACTAACCTGCCAAACCGACCCCAAGATTTCAGCCATCAAGGGCTGCAAGCGTGAGGCCTGGGCGAAGATGTCGGCTTGCGGTCGAGTCAACAACCGCAAGCTCGGCAGACGTTCGGCCAGCCGATCCGGATCGCGATACAACCCGAGCACCGCCTCCAGCGCCGCCAGGGTCAATTTATCCACCCGCAATGCGCGTTTCAGCGGGTTTTTCTTGATCTTCGCGATCAGCTCTTTGCGCCCAACGATCAACCCGGCCTGCGGGCCACCCAGCAATTTGTCGCCGCTGAAAGTGACGATATCCGCACCGTCCAACAACGCTTGGCGCACCGTCGGTTCTGCCGGCAAACCCCAGCGCGTCAGATCCAGCAGACTGCCGCTGCCCAGATCCTCCAGCAGCGGCAAATCATGCCGATGGGCCAACTCGGCCAGTTCAGCGGTCGGCACGCGAGCAGTAAATCCTTCGATGCTGTAGTTGCTCGCATGCACGCGCATGATCAAACCGCTGCGTGGGTTGATCGCCGCTTCGTAGTCGCGGGCGTGGGTACGATTGGTCGTGCCGACTTCATGCAGGCGCACGCCGGCGCGGGCCATGATGTCGGGGATGCGGAAGGCGCCGCCGATCTCGATCAGCTCGCCGCGCGAAATAATGCCTTCTTTGCGCGCGCCGAGGCTGTTGAGCGTCAGCAGCACCGCAGCGGCATTGTTGTTGACCACGGTGACGGCTTCGGCGCCGGTCAGTTCGCGGATCAGGCCTTCGATCAGATCGTCACGGTCGCCGCGTTTGCCGCTGGCCAGATCGAATTCCAGGTTGAGCGGGTACCGCGCGCCCATTTGCACGGCGTCAATGGCTTCCTCCGGCAACAGCGCCCGCCCCAGATTGGTGTGCAGCACCGTGCCGGTCAGGTTGAACACCCGTCGAACCTGGCTGCGCTGTTGCTGGGCCAGGCGTTCACCGACGCGGCCGGCAAGCACCTCGGGGCGGATTTCAATCGCCGACAATTGCCCGTTCAGCACGCTCGAACGCAGCTCATCGAGCAACTGCCGCAAACAGGCCAACAACGCCTCACGCCCATAACGTTGGGCCAGCGGCAGGCACGCCGGATGACGCAACACACCATCAACGGAAGGTAAACGCAGGGCACCGCTGGCAGACATCAGCCACTCCCGAAACAAAAGACCGTTCGGCGAGTGTAGACGCTGTGGTCATTCGTCTCCTGGCGCCAGCAACAGATTGGGTGCCAAACGCTGAAAGCCGTCCTGGGCCAGACGCATGTCCAGCAGCAGGCTGGCGAGATCCGCCGACAACGCTTCGGCGTCGGCGTCGTTTTCCAGATAGAGCAACTTCAGATAGGTGTTGCAACCGGGGCAGACTTCGGCGCGCAACGGTGCTTGATTGGCGGCGTGGCGATCGTCCTCAAGGCTCAGGTAGTCGAGGCCTTTGCTTTGCTCGCAGTACACACACTTGACCCGCACCACATGCCATTCGCAGGCGCACAGCGAACACGCCAGATAGCGCAAACCGTTGTGTTTGCCGCGATGGCGGATGACACCGGCCATTGCCGGCGACCCGCAGGCCGGGCATTGGCTGAGGCTGTCGCCGGGTTTGAGTTTCAGGCTCGGCGCACTGAGTAACCAGTGACTCCACGCCACCTGCAACGCCGCGCCGAGAAACGGCACCAGTTGCGCCGGCACCATCGAATACTGGCCACTGATCAAGGCAACGGCCCAACTGCGCAACTGGCCAGGGCTGGCAGCGCGCAACGTGTCCACCGCATCAACGACAGCAAGCTGTTCAACCGGCTGATAGCGTTCTAATAAAGCGTCGAGATAAGCCTGCCAGCCCTCTTCGCGCACCAACGTATCGGCAGCGAACGGCGGCAAACCGTGTTGCTGACACGCCTCAATGCGCTGCGCATCGAATGGCGCCGTCAGCGGCGGATCGTCCATGACTTGTTGCTGAACCTGGCACAACCCGGCGATCAGGCGCAGATAATCGGTCAACGGATGCCCCTCGGCCAGTTGCTCCAGGCGCTGGGCGCGCAGGGAAAACAGGTTATGCGGTGGCAGGTACAGAAACGGCGGCGAACTGGCCGCCGCTTCGATTTCTCCGGGTTCGAGAATGGTTGGCAAAAGTCAGCCCTTTTTCGTCGCCGGTCGTTCCGGCGTCTCTTTATGAAGTTCATCGCGGGTGATGTCGCGATACCAGAGCTCGTGGTGTTTTTTCGCCCAGGCGCGGCTGACCCAGCCATGCATCATCGCGTCGATCGAGCCCTTGATCCACAGCCCGGCGTAGATGTGAATGATGATGCTCAGGATCAACACAAACCCGGCCAACGCATGCAACAGCATCGCCCAGCGGATCACGGTGATGCCGAAAAATGCGCTGAAATACGCCCGCCAGATCACCAGCCCGGTGAACAACAGCCCCAGCATGCACAGCAGTAAAGTCCAGAACAGCAGCTTCTGCCCGGCGTTGTACTTGCCCACCGGTGGCACGCTCTGTTCGTCGTTGACCAGCACCCGATCAATACGGCGCAGCCACTTCCCGTCATTGGCGATAAAGACGTTCGCGCGCCAGAAACGAAACACCAGCCCAAGGAACAACAGAAACATCAGCACGCCCATGAACGGGTGCAGAATCCGCGTCCACGGCCCGCCGCCGAACAGGTTGCTCAGCCAGAACATCGAGGGATGAAACAGCGCGAGCCCAGACAGCCCGGCCATGAAGAACAGGATCGCCACCAACCAGTGATTGGTGCGCTGGTTGGCGGTGTAACGCAGGATCGTCTTGTTGCTCATGGCCGGTCCTCCCCGCGTGGATCGAAGGTGTGTACCGCCGGATCAACGACATGCACCGAAGCATCGGGAGGTGCCGAATGCTCGTCTTCTTCGACGCGGTTCGGCCCGATTCGCACATAGTGGAAGAACCCTGCCAACACCGCCGCGCCCATGGCCAGCAAGCCAAGGGGTTTGCTGATGCCTTTCCACAGGCCTACCAAAGGACTGATCGCCGGACTTTCCGGCAGCCCCGCGTAGATGTTCGGCGTGTCGGCATGGTGCAGCACGTACATGACGTGGGTGCCGCCAACCCCTGACGGGTCATACAGGCCAGCGTTGTCAAAGCCACGACTCTTGAGATCGACGATGCGCTCGGCGGCGTGTTCCTTCATGTCTTCCTTGGTGCCGAAAACGATAGCGCCGGTCGGGCAGGTTTTCACGCAGGCCGGCTCCAGCCCTACTGCCACGCGGTCCGAACACAAGGTGCACTTGTAGGCCTTGTGATCCTTTTGCGAGATTCGCGGAACGTCGAACGGGCAACCGGTGATGCAATAACCACAACCGATGCAGTGATCCTGATCGAAATCGACGATGCCGTTGGCGTGCTTGATGATCGCACCTGGGCTGGGGCACGCCGCCAGGCAACCGGGCTCGGCGCAGTGCATGCAGCCGTCCTTGCGGATCAGCCATTCGAGGTTGCCGGCGTCGGTTTCGTGCTCGGTGAAACGCATCAACGTCCAGGTTTGTGCGCTCAAGTCCTGCGGATTGTCGTAGGTACCGTAGTTGTGACCAATATCGTCGCGCAGCTCGTTCCATTCCGAGCACGCGACCTGACAGGCCTTGCATCCGATGCATTTGGTGGTGTCGATCAGCTTCGCCACCTCCTGCTGATGCCTCACCGACGGCGGCTGTGTGGTCGTGGCCGAGCGGGCAATGATGTCTTGGCTGGCCATTTATAGATTCTCCACTATAGCTTCTCCACGTTGACCAGGAATGACTTGGATTCCGGAGTCTGGGTGTTGCCATCGCCGAGGAACGGCACCAGGGTGTTGGTCAGGTATCCGTGCCGCGTCAGTCCGGTGAACCCCCAGTGCAGCGGGATGCCGATCTGGTGCACCACCTGGCCGTTGACCTGCAACGGACGGATCCTTTTGGTCACCACAGCCACCGCTTCAATGAAGCCGCGTTTGCAACTGACCCGTACCCGATCACCGGCCGCGATGCCCTTCTCTTTCGCCAGCACTTCGCCGATCTCGACAAACTGCTCGGGCTGAGTAATCGCGTTCAACTTGCAGTGCTTGCTCCAGAAGTGGAAATGCTCGGTGAGCCGGTAACTGGTGCCCGCATACGGGAATTCCTTGGCCTCGCCGAGGCTGTCCCAGACCGAATCAAAGATCCGCGCCGCCGGGTTGCTGGTAGCGTTCTTGTTCTGCGGGTGCAGCGGGTTGATGCCAATCGGCGTCTCGAACGGTTCGTAATGCTCGGGGAATGGCCCTTCGGTCATCTTGTCGACGGCGAAGAACCGCGCCACGCCCTCGGGGTTCATGATGAACGGGTTCATCCCGGCTTCTGGCGGTATGTCAGCCTTGTAGTCCGGCACATCGGTGCCGCCCCAGGTTTTGCCGTTCCACCACACCAAGCGCTTTTTCGGATCCCACGGCTTGCCCGCAACGTCCGCCGACGCGCGGTTGTAGAGAATCCGCCGGTTGGCCGGCCAGGCCCACGCCCAGCCCAGATGCTGGTGCATGCCATAGGGGTCGGCATTGTCGCGCCGGGCCATCTGGTTGCCGGCCTCGGTCCAACTGCCGGCGAAAATCCAGCAGCCGGACGCGGTGCTGCCGTCGTCCTTGAGCTGGGCGAAACCGGCCAGTTGCGTATTGCCCTTGATCGTCGCGCCGCTGGCATCGTTGAAGTCTGTCGTGGCGTAGCCGTTTATCTCCTTGGCGATTTCCTCGGGGGAAGGTTCAGTGGCAATTTTGTAGGGCCAGGACAGTTTCAACAGCGGATCGGCGAAGGTGCCGCCGTTTGCCGCATAGCGCTGGCGCAGACGCAGGAACAACTCGCTCATGATCTGGACGTCCGTGCGCGCCTCGCCAGGTCCATCCGCCCCCTTCCAGTGCCATTGCAACCAACGACTGCTGTTGACCAGTGAGCCATCTTCTTCGGCAAAGCAGGTAGTCGGCAGGCGGATCACTTCGGTCTGGATGTCGGCGCTTTTCACATCGTTGTAAGGGCCGACGTTTTCCCAGAACTGCGAGGTTTCGGTGGCCAGCGGGTCCATCACCACCAACCATTTCAACTTGGCCAGTGCCGCCATCACCCGGTTCTTGTCCGGCAGCGCAGCGATCGGGTTGAACCCCTGGCACATGTAGCCGTTGACCTTGCCCAGACTCATCAGGTCGAACATCTTGAGGATGTCGTAATTGGGGATGTCGAGTTTCGGCAGGTAGTCGTAACACCACTGGTTCTCGGCGGTGGCATTGGCGCCGTACCAGGCCTTCATCAGGCTGACGTGGAACTTGCTGTAGTTCTGCCAGTAGGACAACTGCCCGGGGCGCAGCGGTTTTTGCGTGCGTTTGGTGATGTAGGCGCTGTAGTCCTGCTCGGCGTCCTGCGGCAGCGTCAGGTAGCCCGGCAGCAAGTTGGACAACAAGCCCAGATCCGTCAGGCCCTGAATATTGGAGTGTCCGCGCAAGGCATTGACGCCACCGCCCGGCATACCCACGTTGCCTAACAGAAGCTGCACCATTGCCGCACTGCGAATGATCTGCGAACCGGTCGAGTGCTGTGTCCAGCCCAGGGCGTAGAGAATCGTCATGGTCTTGCCGGGCTGGGCGCACGTAGCGATTTCGCCCCAGATTTTCTGCATCGCATCGACCGGCATGCCGCAAATCTGGCTCACCAGTTCGATGTTGTAGCGGCTGTAATGCTGCTTCATCAATTGATAGACGCAGCGCGGGTCCTGCAGCGTCGGGTCGATTTTGACGAAACCGTCCTCACCGATTTCATAGCCCCACCCGGACTTGTCGGTGTAACTGCGTTTGGCCGCATCGTAGCCACTGAAAATGCCATCTTCGAAGCCATACCCGGCTTTGACGATGAACGACACGTCGGTGTAGTTGCGCACGTATTCGTGCTGGATCTTGTCCTCGGTGAGCAGGTAATTGATCAACCCGCCCATGAAAGCAATGTCGGTGCCGGTGCGGATCGGCGCGTAATCATCGGCCACTGACGCGGTGCGGGTAAAACGCGGATCGACCACGATCAGCCGCGCAGCGTTGTGTGCTTTGGCTTCGGTCACCCATTTGAAGCCGCACGGATGCGCTTCTGCGGTGTTGCCGCCCATCACCAGAACCAGATTCGCGTTGGCGATATCGGTCCAGGTATTGGTCATGGCACCACGGCCGTACGTCGGGGCAAGACTTGCCACCGTCGGGCCGTGTCAGACACGCGCCTGGTTATCGAACCCCAGCATGCCGAGACTGCGGATGACCTTGTGCGTCATGTACCCCGCTTCGTTGGACGAAGCTGAAGCGGCAAGAAACCCGGTGGTAAGCCAGCGATTGACTGTTTCGCCTTTTTCATTCTGCTCGACGAAATTGGCGTCGCGGTCGGCTTTCATCAAATCGGCGATGCGATCGAGCGCTTGATCCCAACTGATCCGCGTCCACTCGCTGCTGCCCGGTTTGCGCGTTTGCGGGTACAGCAAGCGGCCCGGGCTGTGAATGAAGTCCAGCAGGCCCGCGCCTTTTGGACAGAGGGTGCCACGATTGACCGGATGGTCGGCGTCGCCCTCGATATGGATGATATTTTGCGCGACGTTCTTCGCAGCATCGCCCTGGCTGTACATGATCAAACCGCAACCGACCGAGCAATACGGGCAGGTGTTGCGGGTTTCATGGGTGTGGGCAAGCTTGAAGTGGCGCACCTGCTCGGCGAAGGCAAGCGTCGGGGCCATGCCCAACGCGCCAAGGCTTGAGCCTGCAAGGCCGATACCGGCGACCTTGAAGAACTGACGACGGCTGAGATCCATCGTGCACTCCTGATCAGGTGGAACCCGGTACTGGCGCCGGGTTGTATCTGGACAATCACGGTTGCGGCAGGATGACTGCCGGCTTTTTCACTGTAGACAAAGACCCTGCCACCTGCGTGAAAACCGACCGTCGGCCGTTTGTCGAGCGATCTCATGGCTTCATCCAGAGCCTCGCGGGCGCTGGCTTGCCAACGATAGCGGTTTGTCACGCACCCTCAATATTGACTGTGCCGACGCCATCGCGGGCCAGCCAACTCCCACCGGGATCGTGTTGGGCTTAGAATGGCCGACAGAATTAACCCCGCCTTCACGAGACCGCGCATGACTTTTGACTTTGATCAGGTATTCGACCGCCACAACACCGGCAGCACCAAGTGGAGCCGCTATGCAGCCGACGTGTTGCCTATGTGGGTCGCTGATATGGATTTCGCCGCGCCACCGGTTGTCATCGAGGCCCTGCAGCAGCGCTTGCTGCATCCGCTGGTGGGTTACAGCGTGGCCCAGGACAACCTGCGCGAAGCCATCGTTGCCGACCTCTGGAACAAGTTCGCCTGGCAGGTCAAACCGCAAGAGCTGATCTTCCTGCCGGGCGTTGAGTCGGGCTTCAACATGGCGCTCAAAGCCCTGGTTCAGTCTCAGCAGAACGTCGTGGTACAAGTGCCGAACTATCCACCGCTGCGTCACGCGCCGGGGCATTGGGGCTTGAACAGGGTTGAGCTGCAATTCACGCCGCAGGCCGACGGCACCTACGCCACACCACTGGATAGCCTGCGTGATGCGCTGAACGGCGGCGGCGCCCTGCTGTTGAGCAACCCGCACAACCCGATCGGCAAAGTGTTTGGCCGCGAAGAGCTGCAAGCAGTGGCGGACATCTGTGTTGCGCAGGACGCCTGGATCATCTCCGATGAAATCCACGCCGAACTGTGCTTCGACGGTCGCGTCCACATTCCGACTGCGTCCCTGAGCCCGCAAATCGCTCAGCGCACCATCACCCTGATGTCCGCGAGCAAGGCTTACAACATTGCCGGCCTGAAAACCTCGTTCATGATCATTCAGGACGCCGCGCTGCGTGAACGCGTCAACCACGCCCGTTGCGGCATGGTCGACAGCGTCAATCCGCTGGGTATGGAAGCGACTCGCGTGGCCTACAGCGAAGCCGGCCCATGGCTCGCCGAGATGAAAACCTACCTGCAGGCCAACCGGGATTATCTGGTTGAAGCGGTGCGCAGCCGCTTGCCGGGCGTGACCATGAATGTGCCGCAGGGCACTTATCTGGCCTGGCTCGATTGCTCGGCGCTGGATCTGGCCAACCCGCAGCAGTTTTTCCTTGAGCAGGCCAAGGTAGGGTTGAGCGCCGGTCTGGATTTTGGCGACCAAAGCCAACAGTTCGTACGCCTGAACTTTGGCTGCCCGCGCTCCATGCTCGAAGAAGGTATTGCGCGCATGGAGCGGGCACTGGCCAACCGCTGAATCTGAAAGCATCGCGAACCTGCTGCACGGCATCAGCGCACAACCGATCCTTGCCGGCCCTGAACAACGCAAAAACCAAAAACCCGAAAGTCTTCAGCAAAAAAATGGATCTCTCGCGGATTCTCAGTGGTCACAACCTTAACCCCTCGCCGGGAGTCACCGGCGGGGCCCGGCACGTTCGGTTCCCGTGTGGCGAAAGGCCTATGACAAGGAACCCCGAAGATTAAGGTTACGGTCATGAAAGAATGCTCGACTCCTGCGCAAATCAAGGCATGCAGGGCTTTGGCCCTGGAACGCAATCGTCAATTGTTCGAACAAGCGCAAGCGCTGAATCGAGCGGCGCATGAATTGCTCGAAGCCGGGCAACTGGATTTCGAACAGTTTGAGCACTACCGGGCCTTGCGCCGAAAAGCCGATGTGAAGTTCGCCGATGCCATTGAGCACCTGTGCGTATTGAATGAAGATTTCCCGCCGATTCCGATGTCAGTGCAGAACTCGCAGGGGTTGCGTCGCCAGCTTGAGACCAGTTGATGATCAAACTGTCTAGTCCTGAAATAGGTTTACACCTATCTCACCCTAACGCCCGATGCACTGCATCGGGCGTTTTGTATTTTAAGGACAGGTGCGGGCGCTCTTGGTTGTAGATCAAGACCGCTTCCCGCACCATCTGCTCCGCTTGCTTCAGGTCGGTCGGC
>NZ_CAXAPL010000007.1:0-172851 GCF_963970845.1 Pseudomonas sp. RA_105y_Pfl2_P56 | reverse complement strand
TGCCCGAAGCATTACCCAATAGAACAATGGACGCTCTGATCTCAAGTGTTGATTGCCCAGCAACCGATCCACACGCTTGATCGAATGCTTGGGATAAGCACGCCCCGTCATGAAGCGACCAAGAGCGTTCAGTGCCAGTCGACGTCCTTGCAGTAACGAACTGACACAACTCATCAGTGATGTCAGGCGGCGAGAATGGATAGAGGGCAGTGCTTGAGCGAGCGCTCTGTGCAAAAATCGGATGGCTGCATGGGTTCGGTTTCTTGTATTTGTGTGGTGCAAACCAAGTTGCCGACTCATGCAGGCCTCTTCAATATTCCAACTTCTTGATTTTCTGTAAGAAAAATCGGGGATCCCTCAGGGTCTGTCCCCGTTTTACCCAAAGAGGGGATGATAGGAACAATCAATTTCCGGAGGTCAGAGAGTGATTGCTGAAGATTTTGAACTTGTGACAGCCATTTTTCAGCTGGTTGAGGCCGGAATTGTTCACGGTTATGACGCCTTTCGATACCGCGTTGAATGGGGGGGGAACTATATGGAGGTAGACCTCGCCGTTGAAAAAAATAGCTCAGAAATCTGGGACGCTGAAACTGATTTCAATCATTCGAAAATCTATGCGCTTGTAGAAAAATTACACGAGCATGCAGTCGCTCGCGGTGAGGCCCTGGAAGGCATTTGTTCTCTCCTATCGCGAAGGCGAACAAGTGAAAACGAAATTCAACTATTGATTCCGAATGTCTTCAGCCTTTTTTACCTAAAGCAAAATCAAGAGATCGCAGCCTGCGGCAGCTCCTACACATATCTCTGTAGGAGCTGCCGAAGGCTGCGATCTTTTGCTTTTACTTCGGATAAAGCGGCGGCAACCCGCTATCACCCACCGGATCCTGCACCCGTTCCGCCGCTGGAATCGTGCGGATCGCCCGCCACAAATCCTCACCCTGCCAATGCTGCCCCGTCTCGCTGTACAGCGCTCCATTGAGCCCATCCAGCGCATCCGACAACGGCACAAACCGCGCCGCCATATCCGCCAGCGTCTCCGGCTGCTGGCGCGCCCACGCATCCAGTGCCTGCCGTGTCGCCTGCGGATCATTCGCCTGGCTCGCACGCTTGATGTCATCCATCAACGTGCGTGGACTCGGGCCGGCTTGGGCGGCGCGGTGCACGGCTGGTTGCCAGCGTGCGCGCCACCACAGGCCGAAGCCGAGGAGGGTGGTGCAGGCGAGGATCAGGGTGCTGAGTTTCCACCACCACAACACATCGTTATCGACGATGCTCGGCTGCAGGTTGCCGGTCGGGGTGTCGACTTGCAGGCTCGGGTTGTTGGCCACTTGCAGAGTGCGCGCCGGCAGGCTGCTGTGTTCCAGGTGGTCTTCGAAGGTGTTCCACCAAACCACGTCCACCGTCGGCAATTCGATGGCGCCGCTGCGGCTCGGCACCAAGGCTTCGCGTTCTTCACGGCTGCCGACAATGCCCCGGTCAGTGCTCTGGTTGCTCAGCACCGGTTGATCCGGATAGCGGCGCAGGCCGTTGACGTCGGTGGCGGGCAGTGCGGGCAATTGCGAGGCGGCCAGGCCTTCGACTTTCAATGTCAGGCTGCGGGTCAGGGAATCGCCAACCTGAGTGTGTTCAGGTTCCGGATTCCAGCTTTCGCTGAGGCTCAGACTGCGCGCGGGCAGCCACGGCGCATCGACCGGATAGGTCAGGGGTTTGGGTTTGACCGTCAGGGGGATTTCGGAGGAACTGACGCGCATCAATTTGCCCGGTTTCGGCCCCTGCGCATTGGCATCCTGAGACGGCTGCGTATCGACCAGTGTGGCGCTGAAGGTCTGCGGCGCGATGGTAAGCAAACCGCTGTGCTGCGGGTAGATCGCATAGCGCATTTCGATCACGCCATGGCGCACACCGTTGAGGTCTTTTTCGTAGGTACGCGTGTCGCCAAGCTGTTCGATGCGCGCGTCGGCGATTTTCAGCGGGGTCAGGCTGCTGTCGTCGTACAGCGACACTGAATGGTAGATGCGCAGGGTCAGGATGGCCTGGGCCTGCACATAGACGCTGGACTGATCGAGGCTGGCTTCGATAAACACCGGGTCGAAGCTGTTCTGGTCTTCGCGGGTGTCGCTTTCGACCACTTGCACGCTGATCGGTTGGCTCTGCACATCGCCCATCTGCAACGCTGGAATCACCACGCTGCCGTTCTCTTTCGGCAGCAGGGTAATGATCCAGCGTGTGGTAGCGCGGTTGTCGCCATTGAGGGTGTTCAACTGGTTGACCTGCCGCGTGCCGCGCACTTCGAACAGGGGCTCCAGCGGGGTCAGGTCGGGTTTGCCGAACTGGGTGACGTCGCTGGTTTCGAGGGTGAGTTCGACCGTCTCGCCGGAGTTCAGGCGACTGCGATCCACGCTGGCCGTCAGCTCGGCCGCGTGGGCAGTGGCCGTGCAGATCAGCAGGGGCAGCAAGAGAGCGGTGAAGCGGGTCATCGAGTGTTTTCCTGATCCTGATGTTGTTGCTGTTCGTACCAGAATTTGCGTCGCAACAGTTCGCCCGGATCGTCCGGGATCTTGCCCAGCCATTGTTCCAGTGCCTGACGTTGCTCGCCTGCGAGGTTGTCCTCGCTTGGCTGCAGTGTCGGCGTCGTGTCTCGTTGCTCTTCCGGCTCGTCGCCCGGCACTTCATTGGGGCCCGGTTGCGGCGGGGTGGTCGGCGGCGGCTCGTTGGCCGACTCGGCAGGCTGGGCCTCGCTCTGGGATTCACTTTTCACCGCCGCCGGTGGTGCGGTGGCGGTCGGCGGTTCTTCGCCCGGCGAGTTTTGCTCGGCGGGTTTACTGTCCGGTTCGACGGGCGGCGGCGTGTTTTTCTGCTTGAGCAGATTTTCCACCAACGCCTTGTTGATCTGCGCCGGGCGCAAATCGGGTTGCAACTCCAGCGCCTGCTCATAGGCGTCAATGGCCGCTTCCAGCTCACCGCTTTTGGCCAAAGCGTTGCCACGATTGTAGTGGTCGCGAGCATCACCGCCTTCGGCGAAACGCTGGGCGGCGCCACTGTAGTCGCCGGCCTCGTACAGCGCCACCCCTTGCCACTGGCGATCGTCAAAATGTTGCGCCGCTTCGGCCGGGCGCTTTTGATTGAGCAAGTGCAGACCCTGTTGGTCAGGGCGCAGCCACAGGTCTTTGAAGTCAAAAGCGTAGCTCGGCTGTGGCAGGCAGAACAGCAGCGGCAGGCAAAACAGCCAGCCGCGTCGTCCGGCACTCGCGGCCAGTAGCAACAATGGCAACAGCAGCCAGTAACCCTGATCGGCCCACGTATCCAGGCGCACGGTCTGACCGTCGTCGCGTAAGCTGCGCGGGCCATCCAGCAGGCCGAGGGCACGCAGGTCGGTTTCGTCCAGCCGTGCAGGGTGATACTCGCCGCCAACGCTGTTGAGGAAAGCACCAAGCCCCGGACTGTCGAGTTGCGGTACACGAATCGCGCCTTGCTCGTCCTTGAGGAAACTGCCGTCCTCCTGAGCAATCGGTGCGCCTTCAGCGGTGCCAATGCCGAGCATCAACAACTGCGCCGAATGCCCGTTCAGCGCGCGGCGAATGCCTTGGCGTTCCTCTTCGCTCAGCGATGAGCCGATCAGCAGAATCCGGCCCTGACCGAGTGCGCCCTGCTTGAGCAATGCCGACGCTTTGCCCACGGCAAGGTCAGCACGATGACCGCTTTGTGGCATCAATGACGGTTTAAGCGCGTCGACCAGGTTTCGGCTGGTTGCCAGGTCATCCGACAGCGGCACCAGCGTGTGGGCGCTGCCGGCGTAGACGACGATGGCGGTCTGCGCGTCGCTGCGTGCCTGGAGCAGATCGAACAGCTTGCGCCGCGCCTGTTCCAGTCGCGTCGGCGGTGAATCGGTGGCGAGCATTTCCGGCGTCAGTTCCAGCACCACCACCAACGGATCGGCGGGTTTCTGGCTGGTCTGTTCGACGCGCTCCCAACTCGGCCCGAGCAGCGCCAGAAGGCCCAGCAACCATGCCCCGCCTAGGACGATCCACGGCAGTTTGCTGTCGCGACCGTTACCGCCGCTGAGCAGGGTGGCGTGGAATGCGGGCGGCAGAATCATCTGCCAGCGCCCGGCGCGTTTCTGCCGATGCCAGAGTTGCCAGATCAGCCAGCCCAGCAGCGGTAGCAACAGCAACCACCATGGACGGAACCAGTGCGGCCAGAGCGCGATCATCGGCGCCTCCGCAGACGCAGGCGCTTAAGGCGCTCACGCCAGTCAGGCAGCGGACTTTGCAGATACAGCTCCTTGGTGAACAGGCGTTGCAGCGGATTGTCCGGCCATAATTCGCGGGCGACCAGTAACAGGCTCAGCCACAAGGCCAGCGCCAGCGGCCATTGATACAAGGCTTGCGCCGGGCGCGCCTGGGTGGGTTGCTGGGTCACTGGTTCGAGCTGATCGAGGGTGTCCTTGATCGCTTGCAATTCTTTGCCGTCATGCGCGCGGAAATACTGGCCGCCGGTGACTTGGGCGATAGCCTTGAGTGCCGGCTCGTCGAGGTCCAGGCTCGGATTGATCCCGAGCAAACCGGTCGAACCGCTGTCTTCAGGATTGGCGCCGATGCCGATCGGGTAAATCTTCACGCCCTCGCTGGCGGCGAGTTTCGCTGCGGTCAGTGGATCGATTTCGCCGCCATTGTTGGCGCCGTCGGTGACCAGAATCAGCACGCGGCTCTGCGCCGGACGCATGCGCAGGCGTTTGAGGGCCAGACCAATGGCGTCGCCGATGGCGGTGTTCTTGCCGGCGATGCCGATCCGCGCTTCATCAAGCCACACGCGCACGGTGTGGCGGTCGAAGGTCAGCGGTGCTTGCAGGTAAGCCTGACTGCCGAACAGGATCAAGCCTACGCGGTCGCCGTCGCGGCTTTCGAGGAAATCGCCGAGCAGGTGCTGTACCAGATTCAGACGGCTGACTTCTTCGTCCTGCCATTGCATGTCGGGGAAATCCATCGAGCCGGACACGTCCACCGCCACCAACAAATCACGGCCACTGGCGGCAATCGGCAGCGGTTCGCCGAGCCATTGCGGGCGTGCAGCGGCAATCAACAGTAACAACCACAGCAGCATGAACGGTGCCTGCTGGCGCCACGCCGGCAGGTTCGCCCGGGCGCGGCGGCGGGCGAGACCTTCCAGATCAGACAGGAAACTGACTTTAAGCGCCGGCTCGCCGCTGTCCGCCACCGGCAGCACCAGACGCATCAGCCACGGCAGCGGCAACAGCACAAAGATCCACGGCCAGGCGAACTCAAACATGTTTGCGAATCCACGTGTCGACCGCTTGGGTCAGGCCGGCGATGGCTTTGTCGTCGAGTTTGCATTCCGGTTTGTACGCGCCTTCAACCAGTACCATCCAACGGGTGAGGCCGGCAGCCGGGCAACGGTTGTCGAGGAACGCCAGCCACTTGCGGCCATTGAGCGTATGACTCTGGCTGTAGGGGTAATGGTTGCGGCACAGGCGTTTGAGCAGGCCGTTGAGTTGCTGCAACCACGCCCCGGCCGGCGCGCCGTCGTAGGGTTTGGGCATCTGTGCCAGTTCGGTGAGGGCGGCGATGCGCACCGGGTCGAGCGGCTGTTCGGCACGGACGATCGGGCGTTTCTTCATCGGGATGAAACGCCGCAGCCGCCACACAGCAAAACCGAGCAGCGGCAATAACAGAAGCAGCAGCCACCAGCCCGGCGCCGGTGGCCAGAAGGCGATCGGTGGCGGCGAAATCAGCGGTTGTAGCTGATCAAGGTCGTTCATCGACCTTTCCCCGGACGCTGCGGGTTGAGGAATTCACGCATTTGCTCGACTAACTCGCTTTGCGTGCTCAACGGCATCAGCAGCACGCGCAGCTTTTGGGCGAGCAGTTCCCAGCGGGCGATCCGTGCTTCGGCCTGGGCGCGATAGGTCTGACGCAGTTCAAAGTTGAGGGTGTCGAGTTCAAGCTGTGCACCACGCTCGGCGAATCTCAGCAATCCCGCGGCGGGCAGGGCGTGATCGAGCGGATCGGACAGTGGCAACATCAACAGATCGCAGTGGCGCGACAGCAGGCTCAGTTGTTGTTCGGCGCTGTCGGACAAGGCGCGCTCATCGCAGATCACGATCACCAGACTGCCCGGGCGCAGCACCTCACGGGCGCGCCGCAGGGCCACGCCAAAGGCATCGCGGTCCGGTTCACGTTCGCTGTGCAGCGATTGATTGACCTTGACCAGGCGATTGAGCAATTGCAGCAAACTTTGCTTGCTGCGCCGAGGCTTGATCTCGTAATGCTCGTTGTCGCCGAACACCAGTCCGCCGACCCGGTCGTTATGGCCGAGCGCCGCCCAGCCAATCAACGCCGCCGCTTGCGCCGCCAGCACCGACTTGAACATCAGGCCTGAGCCGAAAAACAGACGCGTGCTCTGCTCGACCATGATGAAAATCGGTCGTTCGCGCTCTTCATGGAACAGTTTGGTGTGCGGCTCTTGCGTGCGCGCCGTCACGCGCCAGTCGATGGTGCGTACGTCGTCGCCGGCCTGATAGACCCGCACCTGATCGAAGTCGACGCCGCGACCACGGAATTTCGAATGATGCAGACCGATCAGCGGGCTGCGCTGACTCGGCGTGGAAAACAGCTGCACTTCGCGCACGCGATGACGCATCTCGATCAGCTCGGCGAGGCTGACGCGGATGCCCGGTTCGGACGGCAGAGGGGTATTCATGGGGGTCAAGCGACGGCTACGACGTCGAGAATCCGCTGCACCACACGATCCTGATCGATGCCAGCGGCTTCGGCTTCAAACGACAAAATGATGCGGTGGCGCAGCACGTCGAACAGCACCGCCTGAATGTCTTCGGGGCTGACGAAGTCGCGCCCGGCGAGCCAGGCATGGGCGCGGGCGCAGCGATCGAGGGCAATCGAGCCACGCGGGCTGGCGCCGTAAGCGATCCACTCGGCCATTTCCGGGTCGAACTTGGCCGGGTTGCGCGTAGCCATGACCAGTTGCACCAGGTATTCCTCCACGGCGTCGGCCATGTACAGACCGAGGATTTCCTTGCGTGCGGCGAAGATTGCCTGCTGGCTGACCCGGCGTTCGGGCTTGGTCTCGCCGTTCAGCGCTTCGCCACGGGCTTGCTGGAGGATGCGGCGTTCGACGGCGGCGTCGGGGAAGCCGATTTTTACATGCATCAGGAAACGGTCGAGCTGCGCTTCGGGCAGCGGATAGGTGCCTTCCTGCTCGATCGGGTTCTGCGTGGCCATTACCAGAAACAGTGGCGACAGCTCATAAGTGCTGCGCCCGACACTGACCTGACGCTCGGCCATGGCCTCGAGCAGCGCTGATTGCACCTTGGCCGGGGCACGGTTGATTTCGTCCGCCAGCACCAGGTTATGGAAGATTGGCCCCTGTTGGAACACGAAGCTGCCGGTTTCCGGGCGATAGATCTCGGTACCGGTGATGTCGGCGGGTAACAGGTCGGGTGTGAACTGGATACGATGGAACTGGGCTTCGATGCCCTCGGCGAGTTCTTTGATCGCTTTGGTCTTGGCCAGACCCGGAGCGCCCTCGACCAGCATGTGGCCGTCGGCGAGCAGGGCGATGAGCAAACGCTCGATGAGTTTTTCCTGGCCGAGAATCTGCGTTGAAAGAAAGGTTCGCAGCGCCAGCAGCGCTTCACGATGTTCCATCGATGACTGTTCCTGGAAAGGGGTGGCCACGGGCGTCTGGATAACACCGGGGCTGGGGGCGTTACTTTAATCCATCGCGGGGGGTGGCGACTAACGGCATTTTGCGCAAAGTGCGGGAAATGACCGTGGGAGTTGTTGGAATTTTGTAGCAGGGGGGATTGCTTGCCTGTGCCGGCCCTATCGCGAGCAGGCTCACTCCTACAAGGGATCGCCGTACACCGACCTGCAGGAGTGAGCCTGCTCGCGATGGGGCCAGACCGGACGCCATCAAACCTCGTTAATGAAGGTGCCAGTCCCGTCGAGGATATTCGTCAAGGTCTCGACAACCTCTTTCATATCCACCATATCCGGGTTAAAGGTGATCTCCAGCACATCATCCCCATTCAACACATCGGCATCTGTCGCGGCGATTTCGATCTTCAGCAGGGTCGATGTCAGTGTGACTTTCACGCCGTCCAGCGTCGAAGGCTCGCCATCCAGGGTGATCTCCAACTCGTCCTCGTCCGGATAGCGGCTCATCAGGAACATGTCGCCCTTGTCGCTGTGGCAGCAGAGCATGGCCATGTTGTCTTCTTCGTCGTCGCACGGGTTGACGATCAGTAGGGCGGTGGTCATTTGCATTGGGGGTATTCCTGGTTGAACGGGCGCAAGAGGTTCGAAACCGCGATTTTGCCAGCTTGGATTTTTTTTTGCAGGCTTGCGTTTCAAGGAAAGTACAGGACGTTCATTTTGAGTGGCTCCGTCTTTTCTTTTCCTGCGACTTTTTAATCATGAGACGTGGGAAGTAAAAAAAAAGGCGATGGAAGGAAAAGGGAATCAGGAAAAAAAGAATCAGCATTCCTGAAGAGTATATGGAATAGAAAAGTACGTTGCGGCCGAATAAATTGGCAAACCTTCCAGTGCTCTGCCCCAAGTCAGTGTTGGTTAAATAAAATGCGAGCGTGCAAAATAGAGTAATGAAAGTGGTGAAGAATATACCGACGATAATTCTTGCGAAGAGGTGTGTTTGGTACTGTGTCGGGTCAATATTCATTGTTTTATGTACCTTGCAGAAGATCGTGCTGGCAAATATTGGTCCTGTGATTGCGATATAGTTTGCGGTTACTTTTGAGCTGAAAGGGAATACAGAGGACCAGAATCCAGTCAGGCCAAATAGTTTTTCGTCCACGAATTCGTTGAGCGCGAAGTCCCAACTGGTTTGTGGCGCTGCGGGGAGTAGGAGGTTTATAAGAAAAATCGGAATGCAGAAAATCCCGACTGCCAATAGTGGTACCGTTATTTCCGGTGTCTTTTTAATCACAAGGCATTCTCCAATGTGTCGTGCTTATATGGGTTCTGTAGCAGGCTTGGGCCGAGCAGATGGTCTCAATCCTGCTAGAGCGGGTTTCTTATGTTTCTGGCAATGCCCTATCTAGTTTTTCGAGGATAAATATATTTGTTTTTTCTACGTTGCCAGCATTCAAGTAGGCTGCTACTGCGGCTATCAGCAAGCCGACCGCCACGATACCGGGTGTGCTCACTGCAAGCGTCGGAAAGAAAAACGCAGCACCGATAGCCAGAATCGCACCTGCCCCGATTCCGGCAGCGATACTTTCAAACTCCAACATCAAGGGCTTCCAGTTGCCATCCTGAAAACCAATAACTGCCTTGGTGACAACGGAGTGCGCCTGAACGATTTTTCCGGTCAAGCCAAACCCCTTGGCGAGCTTATTGACACTGTCCATATAAGTCGCTTTATCCAGCGCATTGAGCGCGTCCACAATCGCGCGAGTATCCTGCGGACTGAGCCGCGCATTGGGATTGGTCCGCACTTTCTCGAAAGTCTGCATCGCCTCCGTATAGCTTCTGATCTTCTTCCCCGAAATGTCCTTTTGCAGATCCATGACGACCTGATGCAGGTTCTTGCCATAGTTATCAAGGATGTATTTGTTCGCGTCTGCGACATAAGCTACGGCACGTTTGTAATCATCGATCTGCCTGGTTTGCTCTTCTGCGGCGATTCTCGCCTTCTCTTCAGCGATGCGGTGGGCCTCGGCAATGGCGGCCAGACGTGCTTGCTCCTGCGCCTGTTTACGAGCTTCCTGCGCTTGGCGTGCGGCTTCGGCAGCCTGTTGCATGGCCAGAGCCTCCGCTTGGCGACGATTCATTTGCGCGTACAAGTTGGTTTGTTTGACCTGAAGGTTTGCAATTTGATCGTTGAGGATCATCGCATTGTAAGTGGCCTCCAGCTTTGCATATTGTTTTGCGATTTTTACGGTTTGCAATTGTTGTTGGAGCTCAGTGTTTTTCTGGAGTAACAATTCATTGACTATGTTTAGGGTGCGAGACAGCCATGCATCGGGTGTCATGTTCGCAATGGGTGGATGTCTGCTATCGACCTGGCTTAATTCAGATTGCAGGATGGCTTCAAGATTTTGCTGGCGTGCATGGTAGTCATTCTGAAGCGCGAGGGTGAATCCATGCGTTGGATTCCCCAAGGGGTAATTCTTGCGGATATCACCGCGAATCTTGTCGGGATTCAAGTTGATGATTTCCCATGAGCCGTCGCCGTAGATAATCATTCCTGGGAGTTCCAGTTGAGACATGTGCAAGTTCCTTGTGCATTTAAGGCCCGATCCGTCGGGCGGTAGGTGTTTGTATTGTTAGCATTGAGTAGCGCCTCGGCCAAGTCGGGATCCGCGAATATGTTCCGAGATGTTTGTGGGTTATTTCTTTACAGATTGTAAGAAAAGATGAAGGGTGGTTATCTTGTTGTTTTAGTTTGACTTGTAGTGGGGTGCACAGGTGGATATGGAAATGCTCAGTGCATTGAAGAGACTGAGCGGGAACGTTCTTCGCTCAGGTAGTAACTTCAGGTCCAAATGGATCTGCGTCAGGCACCTGTGCTGAACCCGATGCCACGCTCAAGATCGATAGTGCGGCGTTTTCGTTTCTGGATATGTAGCGGCAAAAGGTCTGGAGCTGGCACGAATGTCCCGTAAATACGGGCATTCAGACCAGCGTTTTTCGCCCTGACTGCTAGTGTTTACCGTTGCCAAAGCCTCGGTTTGCGTGCCATTGACCGAATATGTCGCAGCACCGCAAGCAGACACATTGTCGCACCCATTAAGCTGCGCAACGGATGAGCACCCGTAAAGGCATTGTCGGCAGCCCTGACAGTCGCTTTTGCAGATGCCCATTCATGGAAGGTGAATGTGACCTGAGCGTCCCGTCCAGCTTCACCCACCTGTCACCCTGTTTCCTCTGCCCGAGAATCAGGAGCAGGGCGATACAAACCCCGAAAGGGGTGTTGCACGCGACGCTTTCCATCAATAACAAGCTTAAGCGGAGTACCACAGATGGCGTTCTTCACCGCAGCCAGCAAAGCCGACTTCCAGCACCAACTGCAAGCGGCACTGGCGCAGCACATCAGTGAACAGGCACTGCCACAAGTGGCGCTGTTCGCTGAACAATTCTTCGGCATCATTTCCCTGGACGAGCTGACCCAGCGTCGCCTCTCCGACCTCGCTGGCTGTACTCTTTCCGCGTGGCGCCTGCTTGAGCGCTTCGATCACGCGCAACCGCAAGTGCGCGTCTACAACCCTGATTACGAACGCCACGGCTGGCAGTCGACCCACACCGCGGTCGAAGTGCTGCACCACGACCTGCCATTCCTGGTCGACTCGGTGCGCACTGAACTGAACCGCCGCGGCTACAGCATCCACACCCTGCAAACCACCGTGCTGAGCGTGCGTCGTGGCAGCAAGGGCGAATTGCTGGAAATCCTGCCAAAAGGCACCCAGGGCGACGACATCCAGCAAGAGTCGCTGATGTACCTGGAAATCGACCGTTGCGCCAACGCGGCCGAACTGAATGTGCTGAGCAAAGAGCTGGAGCAGGTGCTCGGTGAAGTCCGCGTCGCGGTCGCCGATTTCGAGCCGATGAAAGCCAAGGTGCAGGAAATCCTCACCAAGCTCGACAACAGTGCATTCGCCATCGATGCCGACGAAAAGAACGAAATCAAAAGTTTCCTGGAATGGCTGGTGGGCAACCACTTCACCTTCCTTGGCTACGAAGAGTTTGTGGTCACCGATCAGGCCGATGGCGGCCACATCGAGTACGACCAGAACGCCTTCCTCGGCCTGACCAAACTGCTGCGCACCGGCCTGACCTACGATGACCTGCGCATCGAAGATTACGCCGTGAGCTACCTGCGTGAGCCGACCCTGCTGTCGTTCGCCAAGGCTGCGCACCCAAGCCGTGTGCACCGTCCGGCCTACCCGGACTACGTGTCGATCCGCGAAATCGACGCCGACGGCAAAGTCATCAAGGAACACCGTTTCATGGGCCTGTACACCTCCTCGGTGTATGGCGAGAGCGTGCGGGTCATCCCGTTCATCCGCCGCAAGGTCGAAGAAATCGAACACCGCTCAGGCTTCCAGTCCAAGGCTCACCTGGGCAAAGAACTGGCCCAGGTGCTCGAAGTGCTGCCGCGTGATGACCTGTTCCAGACCCCGGTCGACGAACTGTTCACCACCGTGATGTCGATTGTGCAGATCCAGGAGCGCAACAAGATTCGCGTGTTCCTGCGCAAAGACCCTTACGGTCGTTTCTGCTACTGCCTGGCCTACGTGCCGCGCGACATCTATTCCACCGAAGTTCGCCAGAAGATCCAGCAAGTGCTGATGGAGCGCCTGAAGGCTTCCGATTGCGAATTCTGGACATTCTTCTCCGAGTCCGTGCTGGCTCGCGTGCAGTTGATCCTGCGTGTCGATCCGAAAAACCGTCTCGACATCGACACCGTACTGCTGGAAAAAGAAGTGGTTCAGGCTTGCCGTAGCTGGCAGGACGACTACGCCGCACTGACCGTCGAAAGCTTCGGCGAAGCCCACGGCACCAACGTGCTGGCCGACTTCCCGAAAGGCTTCCCGGCCGGTTACCGCGAGCGTTTCGCCGCGCATTCGGCTGTGGTCGACATGCAGCACCTGCTGAGCCTGAACGAAAAAAATCCGCTGGTGATGAGCTTCTATCAGCCGCTGGGTCAGGTTTCCGGCCAGCGCGAGCTGCATTGCAAGCTGTATCACGCCGACACGCCACTGGCGCTGTCCGACGTCCTGCCGATCCTGGAAAACCTCGGCCTGCGCGTGCTGGGTGAATTCCCGTACCGCCTGCGTCACACCAAAGGCCGCGAGTTCTGGATTCACGACTTCGCGTTCACCGCCGCTGAAGGCCTGGAACTCGACATCCAGCAACTCAACGACACCCTGCAGGACGCTTTCGTCCACATCGTTCGTGGCGACGCCGAGAACGATGCGTTCAACCGTCTGGTGCTGACCGCCGGCCTGCCATGGCGCGACGTTGCGCTGCTGCGTGCCTACGCCCGTTACCTGAAGCAGATTCGTCTGGGCTTCGATCTGGGTTACATCGCCAGCACCCTGAACAACCACACCGACATCGCTCGCGAACTGACCCGGTTGTTCAAAACCCGCTTCTACCTGGCCCGCAAGCTCGGCAGCGATGATCTGGAAGACAAGCAACAGCGCCTGGAGCAGGCAATTCTGACCGCACTGGACGATGTTCAGGTGCTCAACGAAGACCGCATCCTGCGTCGCTACCTGGACCTGATCAAAGCCACGCTGCGCACCAACTTCTATCAGACGGATGCCAACGGCCAGAACAAGTCGTACTTCAGCTTCAAGTTCAACCCACACGCGATTCCTGAACTGCCGAAGCCAGTACCGAAGTTCGAAATCTTCGTTTACTCGCCACGCGTTGAAGGCGTGCACCTGCGCTTCGGTAACGTTGCTCGCGGTGGCCTGCGCTGGTCCGACCGTGAAGAAGACTTCCGTACCGAAGTCCTCGGCCTGGTAAAAGCCCAGCAAGTGAAGAACTCGGTCATCGTGCCGGTGGGTGCGAAGGGCGGCTTCCTGCCGCGTCGCTTGCCACTGGGCGGCAGCCGTGACGAGATCGCGGCCGAGGGCATCGCCTGCTACCGCATCTTCATTTCCGGTCTGCTCGACATCACCGACAACCTCAAAGACGGCGCACTGGTGCCGCCGGCCAACGTCGTGCGTCATGACGACGATGACCCGTACCTGGTGGTCGCGGCGGACAAGGGCACTGCAACCTTCTCCGACATCGCCAACGGTATCGCCATCGACTACGGCTTCTGGCTGGGTGACGCGTTCGCGTCCGGTGGTTCTGCCGGTTACGACCACAAGAAAATGGGCATCACCGCCAAAGGCGCGTGGGTGGGCGTACAGCGTCACTTCCGCGAACGCGGCATCAATGTTCAGGAAGACAGCATCACCGTGGTGGGCGTCGGCGATATGGCCGGTGACGTGTTCGGTAACGGCTTGCTGATGTCCGACAAGCTGCAACTGGTTGCTGCATTCAACCACCTGCACATCTTCATCGATCCGAACCCGAACCCGGCGACCAGCTTCGTCGAACGTCAGCGTCTGTTCGATCTGCCGCGTTCGGCTTGGACCGATTACGACACCAGCCTCATGTCCGAAGGCGGCGGTATCTTCTCGCGCAGCGCGAAGAGCATCGCAATTTCCCCGCAGATGCAAGAACGCTTCGACATCAAGGCTGACAAGCTGACCCCGACCGAACTGCTCAACGCCTTGCTCAAGGCTCCGGTTGATCTTTTGTGGAACGGCGGTATCGGCACTTACGTCAAGGCCAGCACTGAAAGCCACGCCGACGTCGGCGACAAGGCCAACGATGCGCTGCGCGTGAACGGCAACGAACTGCGCTGCAAAGTAGTGGGCGAGGGCGGTAACCTCGGCATGACCCAACTGGGTCGTGTGGAATTCGGCCTCAATGGCGGCGGTTCCAACACCGACTTCATCGACAACGCCGGTGGCGTGGACTGCTCCGACCACGAAGTGAACATCAAGATCCTGCTGAACGAAGTGGTTCAGGCTGGCGACATGACCGACAAGCAACGCAACCTGTTGCTGGCGAGCATGACCGAAGAAGTCGGTGGTCTGGTGCTGGGCAACAACTACAAGCAGACTCAGGCCCTGTCCCTGGCAGCGCGTCGCGCTTACGCACGCATCGCTGAGTACAAGCGTCTGATGGGTGATCTGGAAGGCCGTGGCAAGCTGGACCGTGCCATCGAGTTCCTGCCGACCGAAGAACAGATCAACGAGCGAGTGGCAGCAGGCCATGGCCTGACCCGCCCCGAACTGTCGGTGCTGATCTCGTACAGCAAGATCGACCTCAAGGAGCAGTTGCTGGGCTCTCAGGTGCCGGACGACGATTACCTGACCCGCGACATGGAAACGGCGTTCCCGCCGACGTTGGTCAGCAAGTTCTCCGACGCCATGCGTCGTCACCGCCTCAAACGTGAAATAGTCGGCACCCAGATCGCCAACGACCTGGTCAACCACATGGGCATCACCTTCGTTCAGCGACTCAAAGAGTCGACCGGCATGAGCCCGGCGAACGTGGCGGGCGCATATGTGATTGTGCGTGACATCTTCCATCTCCCGCACTGGTTCCGTCAGATCGAAGCCCTGGATTACCAGGTTTCCGCTGACGTGCAACTGGAGTTGATGGACGAGCTGATGCGTCTGGGCCGTCGTGCTACGCGTTGGTTCCTGCGTGCCCGCCGCAACGAGCAGAACGCTGCCCGTGACGTCGCGCATTTCGGTCCGCACCTGAAGGAATTGGGTCTCAAACTCGATGAACTGCTGAGCGGCGAGATCCACGAAAACTGGCAGGCGCGTTATCAGGCTTACGTCGAAGCCGGTGTGCCGGAGTTGCTGGCGCGTATGGTGGCGGGCACCTCGCACCTGTACACCCTGCTGCCGATCATCGAAGCCTCCGACGTGACGGGCCAGAACCCGGCAGAAGTGGCCAAGGCCTACTTCGCCGTGGGCAGTGCGCTGGACATCACCTGGTACCTGCAACAGATCAGCGCACTGCCGGTTGAAAACAACTGGCAGGCCCTGGCCCGTGAAGCGTTCCGCGATGACGTCGACTGGCAGCAACGTGCGATCACCATCTCCGTCCTGCAACAGGGCGACGGCACTCATGAAGTGGAAGAACGCCTGGCGCTGTGGATGGAACAGCACGAAAGCATGATTTCGCGCTGGCGTGCCATGCTGGTGGAAATTCGTGCTGCGAGCGGCACTGACTACGCCATGTATGCAGTGGCCAACCGCGAACTGCTGGATCTGGCGTTGAGCGGGCAAGCGGTAGTGCCTGTAGTTGCTGCGAATGCCGAGCCTGAATTGGCGTAAGTAGTGGCTGAATGAGAAAGCCCCGGTGTCGTGAGATGCCGGGGCTTTTTTTATCAGTTTTCAATGCACTGCAGAACAGCGCAAGGCGAAACTGCATACACCTTGTGGATGCGGCAGAGAAGTGCCGGATACGACGATCTGACCTTTCTGAATGGCAATGCCATTTGCCATGTCCAGCACATCAGTCAAATCAATCATTAACTTGCCTTGATTGCCGAAACCGAGATCAGGTTCGCCAGTTGGGTGGAATTGGGCCAGGAGCAATTTTGAGTTTGATTCGCCCAAGGTGTTGGCAATAACCACTATTTTGTTGTCATCTCGTTGCGCGCCAGATATCCATTGGATGCCAAGCGGCGCTTGAGGAAAGGGCGTGAGGAGCGGATTACCTCCGTTGAAAGAGCCAGCAAATGCACCTTTCGAATCAATACATACCATTACACCCGAGAATATTCCGGTCTGTCCGGTGCTCCCCATTCCGAGAATATTGCCGTCAGGCATTTGTACAAGCTCGGTTATTTCACTACTAGGATTCTGGAAATCAAACAGAACAAAACCATTGCGGCCAAAATTTCTGACAGGAATGCCCTGAGCGTCAAAACGAGCAATCATGGCGAACGACGTGCCTTCCACGTGTGCTGAACCTGCGACGGCAAATGTCCCGTCTTGGAGGTGAAGCAGTGAGCCAGCCCAAGTAGAGTTCGCCAGGTACTGGATGGGAACATAACCTTTCCCATCGCCAAACGTCGTGTCCAATGATCCGTTTGGGTTAAGCCTCATTTACCCCGCCTTCTCCAAACGCCGACACGAGGGCGCCCTTGTCGTCGTAAAGTGCAAGCCCGCGTACCGGTGGAGCGCCAAATTCCTCTAGGTCGAAAAGTCCATCAAGCAATATTCTTTGGTCCTTTAGCACGCGAATGCTTTTGCCTGTTGATTTGAAACCGCTGGCAAACATACCCGTGACGGTTCCTCGATTACCAAAGCTGTCGTCCTGCTTGCCATCCGCAGTCAATCGCACCATTGAATACTTTTGTCCCGATCTGGCAGCAATCAGTAACTTGTGGTCCGGCGTAACGGTTATGCCACTGGCGAAGCCATTATCTCCATCCGGATATTCGAGCCAGGAAATGCCCGTGCCATCAGGCCCGAAGTCGGGATCGAGATCTCCAACTGTTGAATTGCCGAATTTATCAGACATTTTTTGTTCCTCAATACGCGTGGGGAACTGCGTATAGCGACATCCGAAAGAGGTGGATCGGTGCAACGCAGGCTGGCTATTGGAGGCGCTTGAAGAGTGGCTGTCTACTGTAATACCTGACAGTAGACAGTCGCCTGAAAGGGTGGTGGGTACCTGTTATCAATACAACTTTTTTGCTTGTGTGTTATCGAGCATCGACACTTTTTTCGTCGGTCTGGTCAGTAAATTACTGAGCGGCTAGTCAAAATTCTGCAATGCCCTTACTTGAACGTCTTGTTGTTGAGTGATGTCCGCAATAATCTCCTCAGAACGTTTAAAGTCCGCCCAGAGTTGCGTCAGTTCTTTCGCGTCCGAGCCTTTTGCCGTGCCGATGTAGTTAAGTTGCACATCATAGAAATCGGCACTCACGTCCGCCTTGATATCGGAACTGCGCGAAGTGATCAGTTGGCTGTGGGTGTCGACAATCGCCACCACATCCGGTCTTGCAGCACGCAGGCTTTGCATGTCCGGGTAGACCGTCACTGAGCCGAACTGGTGTTGCAGGGAGGCGTTGACCCAATCCACCGCCATGTCCGGTTTCGAGCTGGCAACATAGGCATCGTGAATCGGTTGCACCAGCAGGCTCTGGCCGAAACCGGTGCCGGCGTTGGCCTGATAGTCGCGCAGGTAGTCGCGATTGATCTGGGTGCTTGGGCTGGAGATGACGCCTAGCGCGACGCCGGGACCGCTTTTCACCTCAGTGGTATTGCTGCGGCCGGTCGGGTGGGGCAGTAGCGTGTCGAGGGATGAGACCGCTTTAGGAACGGTGGGCACTGAACAGGCGCTGAGGGCTAAAACCGAAATTACCAACGTACTGGCCAACGCAAGTTTCATGGTGAATCTCCCGTGAAACAACTTCAGTCGGAAAGTTGCAATTGCCGAGTTTTAAAAGGGCGCTCGGCTTTAATTCAGACTAAACCGGAGAGTCTGTAAGGCAGCTGACAATTTGTCGGTTTATCAGCGCGTGGATAGTTTCATTTGCTTTAAACGGAACCGGTTAATTTCTCCGAGCAATAAAAAGGCGCAAATCAACGATTTGCGCCTTTTTATTTATGGCAGGCCGAACAACTATCAGTCTTTCAGGGGGATCAGCACTTGCTCGTCCGGGGCCAGCACCATAAACACCAGCAACTTGGCTGGTTTGCTTTTGCTGGCGTTTTTCGACACCAGATGTTCGGAACCGGCCGGTTCGTACCAGAACTGGCCTTTTTTGTAGGTGATCGCCTGTTCACCTTTCACCTGGGAAATCACTTCGCCTTCCAGCACATAGGCCATGGCGGTGCCGTCGTGTTTGTGGGCAATCGAGGATTGGCCGGGCTTGTAGTCGACTTCGATCATCATGGCTTTTTTACCCGGTGCGTTTTTCAGCATCTGGTCTTGCAGCACAGTGACTTTCTCGGACGAGTCGTGGGCCAGGGCCGAGGCGGAAATCGTCAGGGCGAGGGCGGCGGCGAGGACGTGCAGGGTTTTCATGGCGGATCACCTGTGAAGTGGGGATGTCGGTGATCACAGTAGTGCGCGGGGTGGCGCATTCAAACGGCCAATATTCGGGAAGATCGGGTGACCAATACCGGGGGATGCCAGAAAAAACCGGTGTGCGGCAAACGCCTTCGCGAGTAAGCCCGCTTCCACAGTGGGTCGCATTCCAATGTGGGGGCGGGCTTGCTCGCGAAGGCGTCGGGTCAAACGATAGGGAAACTGTTGAAATCCACGCTATTGGCCAGCCGGCTATCGATCAAGTCGATAAACCCCTGCGCCTCGGGCCGGTTGAAATGCGCCTGCATCGCCGCTTCCGACTGCCAACGGGCACTGACCATCCAGCGGTGGCTGTCCTCGGGGCAGCGGTCGACCATATAGGAATCACAGCCCGGCGTTTCGCGCAGGGTTTCGACGATCTTCTGCAGTTGCCTGCCCAGTTCATCCGAGCGGCCGGCGGCGGCCTGCACCTGTACGGTGTTGATCACTTCGTTGGACATTGCTCACACTCCTGAATCAGGCCGGACGAATCCTGCTCATTGAGGGAAAACGCCTGTGCAGAATAGGCCGGCACCTCGCTATCACCAATAACCAATCGGCGGTTAATCGGTTAGGCCAATCACTCAAGCCACTTGCTGGAGTATGTCGCGCAGGCGATCGAGGGCGATATCGATGTCCAGGGTTTCGATGGCGCCGAAGCCAAAGTACAAACCGTTTTTCGGCGCTTGCTGATGATAGAAACCGTTGATCGAGTACAGGCCCACTTCAACCTTTTTCGCCAGTTCGATCACCAGCGGCAGGTCGATCGGCCGTTTGCAGAACGCCGCCATGTGGAACCCGGCGCTGGGTGGCACCGCCTCAAGCCACGGCGACAGATCGCTGGCCATGCGCGCCAGAATCCGTTCGCGGCGCTGGGCGTAAATCGTGTGGCAGCGGCGGATATGCTTGAGCAGGCAACCCTCGGCGATGAACTTGGCCAGCGCCCATTGCGGCAGGGTAGAGGCGTGCAGGTCGGTGAGTTGTTTGGCGCGGATCACCGCTTCGAGGATCGCTGGCGGCAGAATCGCATAACCCAGGCGCAGCTCTGGCAGCAGGGTCTTGGAGAAGGTGCCGACATAGGCGACGATGCCGCGCTGGTCGAGGCTGAACAGTGAGTCGGTGGGCCGACCTTCGTAGCGAAACTCACTGTCGTAGTCGTCTTCGATGATGATTGCGCCCAGCTCATAGGCGCGGGCCAGCAAGGCTTCGCGCCGCGCCGGACTCATCGGCATGCTCAGGGGAAACTGGTGCGAGGGCGTGACGTAGATCAGCCGCGTGCCCTCCGGAATTTGCTCAACCACAATGCCTTCGTCATCCACGGGCACGCCGACCACATCCGCGCCGTGGGTGCCGAACAGCAAGCGCGCCGGCGGGTAGCCCGGGTCTTCCATCGCGACCCGACTGCCGGGGCTGATCAACACGCGGGTGATCAGGTCCAGCGCCTGTTGCGCGCCGTTGCACACCACGATGTCTTCGTCCTGGCAGTTCACCCCGCGAGAAAACGCGATGTGCCGGGCAATCGCATTGCGCAACGCCGGCAAACCTTCGGGCACGCTGTAGAAGCCTTTTGAACCGGCCATCTGGCGCATCGCATGAGAGACACAGCGGCGCCAGTCGTCATGGGGAAACTGGCCCTTGCTGGTGGCGCCACCGATGAAGTCGTAGCGCAGCGAACCCTCCAGCGTCGGGTGGCGCAGGAACACCGGCAGATTGCGCCAGCGCTCGATCACCTCGGCGCTGGCCAGCTCGGTGTGGCTTTGCTTGCGTTGGACCTGCGCCGGGCGTGCGTTGACGTAGGTGCCTTTACCGATCACGCCGGTGAGGAAGTTTTCGTAGGTCAACTGCGCGTAAGTGTCGGAAATGGTCTTGCGCGAGATCCCCAGTTGCTCGGCCAGCAAGCGGCTGGGCGGCAATTGTGTGCCAGCGGCCAGACGCCCGGATTCGATGGCGTCGCGCAGTTGCTGATACAACTGACCGGCCAGATCCTTGCGGCCGTTGATCACAACGTGAAGTTCCATACCGACGAGGCTCCCGAGGCTATTTGGCGTGCCCGCCAGATTACCGCTGTTGCGTGGTCGGCAATAGTTGCGCAGCACAAAAACCCGAAATTGGTCACCGTCCTGCTGTGGGAGCGGGGAGGATTTGTGTGTGGCCGGGATTTCACTGGTGTAGCGATATTCCGTGGAATTGGGGCTGTAACGCCGGTAGCTCTGCGCTTACCGTGAACTCATCATTGCGCTTCCCGAGACCTGCCATGTCCCCGCGCCTGGACTACTACAACGCTTCGCCCAAAGCGATGAAAGCGATGATTGCCATGGAGGCGCTGACCGCCAGCCTCAGCATCGAGCAGCCACTGCTGCAACTGATCCGGATCCGCGCCTCGCAGCTCAATGGCTGCGCGTTCTGCACCGACATGCATTCGGTAGACGCACGGCGGGCCGGGGAGAGTGATCGGCGCTTGTACGCGATTGCAGTGTGGCGCGACAGCGGGTTTTTCAATCCTCGCGAACGCGCGGCGCTGGGCTGGGCCGAAGCGGTGACGCTGCTCGCCGAAAGCCATGTGCCGGATGACGTTTATCAGCAGGCACGCGAGCAGTTCAACGAAGCCGAAATGGTCGACCTGACCATCGCCGTAACCACCATCAACAGTTGGAATCGCCTCGCAGTGAGTTTTCGCCAGACGCCCAGCGACTGAAACGTTTTCAATTCGGTGGTCGTTGCGGTTTTACCGACGAGCCAAAGGTATTGCCCATGCGCGTGCTGGTGCCGGCGGGCGTCGCCAATCCCATCTGATTGGGTGGCCGCTTGTTCACCGGCACATTCAACGCCTCACGGTTTTTCTCGGCGGCCGCGGCGCCTTCAGGGTTGTTGCCCATCTGCTGGGTCAGGCAATCGTAATTCGGTGCCTTGTAGCCGCCGACCGCCACCTCTACGCAGCCCAGCGGTTGTTCGGCCTGGGCGTTGACCAATGCGCTCAGCAACAGCCCGCCCAGGGTGATTCTGCAGAGTGTTTTCATGCCTGCCTCCTGGCCAGCCCGAAGGGGCTGCTCTAGGGCTTGAGTCTAGTGCAAGGCCGATACAAAACCCGTGATGGTTTTTTTGCAGCGCCCGTCACACCAGATTCATAAACAGCCCTCAGGATGACGAATTTCAGGGATACGTCAGCCGTGCAGCGAGGCAGTTCCAGGGGCGGTCTTCAGCGTTCAACGAGGCTTGTACGCCGGATGTGTCTGGGGTGGCTGCTTGGCTGTGCGGCGAGCCACGCAATGGCCGACGCGGTGCCGGCGGACCTGCGCATGACGCTGCACATTCCGGCGCAGGATCTGGCTCGGGCACTGGATCAATACAGCCACGCCACGGGCGTTGCGGTGCTGGTCGACAGCCAGTTGAGTCGAGGCAGACGTTCGCTGGCGGTTGAGGGTCAGTACACCGCCGCTGATGCCTTGCGTCGTTTGCTCGGCGGCAGCGGCTTGATGGCGCGCTATGCCCGTGATGATGCGTTCACCTTGCAGGTGGCACAGGTCGAGGACGTGCCATCGACCGGGGACAAGCCATCGCCCGCCAGCATCGCGGTCAACCGCAGTTACGCCACGGCGGTACAAGCGGCGATCGAGCGCAACCTGTGCCGTTCACCGCTGACCCGTCCGGGCGGTTATCGCGCGGTGTTGCAGGTCTGGGTCGGGCGCGATGGCGTGGTGCAACACAACCGGTTGGTCACCTCCACCGGCGATGTACGGCGCGATACCGCGCTGGTAGAAAGTTTTCGCAGTCTCAGGATCGACCGGCCGACGCCCAGCGCCTTGCGTCAGCCGGTCACGTTGCTGTTGTTACCGCAGTCGTCAGGGAAACGCATGGAATGCACCAAAGGGGAAGGAGTTTCCGGGGGATGAAAGACACGGGACAAGGTTCGATGGTCCAACTGTTCCTGACCTCTTACGAGGATTTTCGGGTGCGCCTGCGTCGGCGTCTGGGCTCAGAGGATCTGGCTAACGACGTGCTGCACGAAACTTACCTGCGCGTCGACCGCATGGAGCCGCCGCCGAACCTCTTGCGGCCCAACGCCTACCTGTATCGCATGGCCCTGAACATCGCTGCGGACCGGCGCCAGGCCGACGCGCGTTTGCTCACCGGAAGCGAAGTCGAAGAGTTGCTGCAAATCGGCGACGAGGCGCTCGACCCGGCACGGGTGGTGGGCGGGCAAAAGGAAATCCAGTCGCTGCTCAGCGCGTTGTACGAACTGCCGGCGCGGCGCCGCAAGATCTTCATTGCCGCGCGCCTGGAGGAGGCTCCCCACCTGGAAATTTCCCAGCGTTTCGGCATTTCCACGCGCATGGTCGAGAAGGAAATCAAAGCCGCACTGGGGCATTGCGCTGCAAAGCTGGAAAGAAAAGTGTTTCAGCGGTTCGGTCGCGGGGCCGGAAAACCGTCTTCTGAATAGTGCCCGATCAATTCGTTGAGAATCTGCGCGTTTGAACATCTTTCGACTGACACCTGCCGAGCCATCGGCGGCCGAGAAACTGCACAGCGAAGCCCGCGACTGGCTGGTCCTGCTGACCTCCGGCCGCGCCACCGTGGCCGACGCCCGCGCCTTGCGCCAATGGTGCGCCCACAGCGCCGAACATGCGCAGGCTTTCGAGCAGGCCAAGGTGTTGTGGCACAACCTGCAACCCGCCGTGGAGCAAATGCAGGCGCCACGCCGTTTCGGTCGCCGTGCCTTTCTCGGCGGTGCGATTGCCGCATCGGCAGCGTTCCTGCTGGTACGTGGGACGATTCCCGGTGGCTTCGAAGGGCTGGGTGCCGACTACATCACCGAAGTCGGCCAACAGCGGCGCTTCGAACCGGCGCAGGGTGTGAGCCTGGAACTGAACACGCAGACCCGCATCAATCAGCGTTCCGTGGATGACGGCGTGCAAGGTTTTGAACTGGTCAGTGGTGAAGTCGAAGTGCAGACCGCGCGGTTACCGTTGGCGATGCAGGCGGGGGGCGGGTGGTTGCGGGCCAGTCAGGCGCGATTCAATCTGCGCAATACCGATCAGCAGGTGTGTGTGACTTGCCTTGAGGGTGCTGTGGAAGTAGACGTTGAAGGGCGCAGTTTGCGTCTGGAGCCGGGGCAGCAAGTGACCTATGACGCGGGGCAGGTTGGCGCGGTACAGAACGTTGACACGGCGGCGGTGATGAATTGGCGGCAGCAGGTGTTGGTGTTTAATGGGGCGACCCTGAGCCAGATGATTGATGAGATTAATCGCTATCGGCCGGGGATGCTTTTGCTGCTCAACCGTGAGCTTGGACAGCGTCGAGTGCAGGCGCGGTTTAGCCTTGATCAACTGGCGGGTGTGGCGTTGTTGATTCGCGATGCCTACGGCGTCAAATGCACTGAGTTGCCTGGGGGGGTCGTCGTTCTCAGCTAGTGGGGGGGCGGTGGACATTGTTTGGCTTCGCCAAACGGTCGCTGCGCTCCCACCCCGGATCAATTCCGGAACGAAGCCTGCCGACGGGCGCTTTAAGATCAAAAGCGGTACTCGAGCTAACGCTCATTGTGTTGAGTGGGGCGGCATGCGCCGCGTGCGGGGTGTACTCAATTCCTTGTGGGAGCCTGCCAGCGATGGCGGCCTGACAGCCTTTGGCAGGTACACCCGATCCCAGTGTGAGCTGCCGAAGGCGCGGGCCGCGTTCGGACGATCTTTTGATCTTGCTTCTGAAAAATAAAATCAAAAGACCACAGCCTGCGGCAGCTCCAGGGTGGACGGGGCAGGGGATCTCAGGCGTTTGTCAGTCCAACGGCCCAATCACCTGCCGATATTTCTCCACTCCCTGCGGCGTTTGCCGAGTCAACCGAATCTCCAGCCCTTGCGGATCCTCGCGCCGATTACCACTCAATTGCCGCCAGCCCTTATCCGTTTCCCATACCCGAATCTGTGCATCGCTCACATCGTTCAGCACAGCAACCCCGTCAGTAGGCGCCGGCAACGGATACCGACTGCGCGCCGCCGCCACCGCCCGATACAGCGTGTCGCCCTTGACCCACCACCGCACCCGCTGCAACGCCCCCGGCTGATCCGCCGCCGTACGAATGATGTCCAGGCGAAAGCCCTTGTTGTCACTGCTGCGCACAGTAATCGCGGGCGGGGCGCTGGGCGGCTCGTCGTCCACACCGACTTTCTTCGGCTCAGTCAATTCAATGCCCGCGCGCATGTCCACATCCCGCTGCAACTGATTCAGCGCCCGCAACAGGCTGTCACTCTGCTCACTGCTGGCCTGCAAATGGCTGTCAGCCCGCGTCACGCTGTCGAGCCCACGCCAGGCAATCAAACTCACCACCGCCATCAGCAGAATCGCGACCATCACCTCAATCAGGGTGAAACCTTGTTGGTCTTTCATTGCACGCTGATCCGGCCGGTGACATCGCGCAGGACACTCAACTGATTGGCGCCATCGGACAACGTCAGTTGCAGCAGCGGATTGATCCACTCAGCGTTGAGCACGACTTTCTGTTTCGGCTTGACCCGCACCTGCACCTTCGGGCTCTGCCACGGCCGCGGGCGCAGTTGTGCATCGTCATTGAAATGCTCGAAACCCTTGCCGTTGTCGCTGCGCCGACTAAACCGAAAACCCTTGGCATCACTGACCCAAACAATCGGCCGGCCATCAGCGCGGGCCTCGGCCTGCGCCACCTGCAGCAACTGCGCCACACGCTCGGCGTCCTTGCGCAGCAATTGCAGCGGATCGGGCTTGATGCTCAGGCTGATCGCCGCACTGGCGATACCGATGATCACCAGCACCACCATCAACTCGATCAGGGTAAAGCCCTGTTGCCTGTTCATCGATTGCGCGCTCCTTTGCGTTGAGGATCATCCTGCACCGCCAACATGTAAGGCGTGTGAAATAAAACCGAGAGAATTGCCGCGTAGTCTGGGGGCAGGGACTAAAAGGAGATTCAGCCCATGATGTTCACCGCACGCTTATCCCCACCGCAAATGGTCCAGGCCGCGGCACTGCTCGCCGCGCTGGTTGGCGTGGCGACGTGGTCGTCGCTGCTGCTGACCACCGCCGAATCCCACACCCCGCCGGCAGCCCCGCAATTGCTCGCGGTGCGCAGTGACAGCCCGGCGTTGCAGTGGTTTTCCAATCAAACGGCGCCAGTGGATATCAAGGTGAGCGGGGTGATGGCGAGTAGTCGGGGGGCGGTGGCGATACTGAGCCTGAACGATGGGCCGCCGCGTAGTTTTTTGCAGGGGGAGAAGGTTGGGCCTGGGGTGAAGTTGGTGGCGGTGGAGGGGGATGGGGTGGTGATTGAGCAGGGGGGGGAGAGGGTGCGGTTGGGGGTGGAGAGGTTGGTGGAAGGGCCCGTGTTACCGAAGCTAACGAGGCCCTGAATTGTATGGGTTTAGTGGGCGATTTTTGCCGTTTAGTCAGGTGTCAGTTCAAGCATCTGTGCAAAAAATGAACTGGCAAACAATGTATTCGTTGTTGATTTCGACCAGAAACAGGTCGTCGTGAATGCCGGCTTTCGGCCGAGGCTGTGTAAAAACTTTTCTCAGCACGACAGGCACTCAAAACTGGGCTGTAAATCGCGCTTGTACGCGAAATCCACATCTGCTGACGTGCCGATAAATTTCAGATTTAACGTAGATGCGCGCACTTCAATTTTGGCGAAGTGTTTTTACACACTCTGGGCCAGAAGCGGACATTGGCACGCGACTGCTGACGGCCAAAAGCGAGACTTTGCGAATACTTTAAATAAATCTGTGCCCTTATCGCTGTTTCGACATCGACGCTCGAAGGGTTAGCAAACTGCCTAGGGCGCACCTGCTCGTCGTGTTTACGCAGCGCCTCGGTATCGAGCTTAGCCGTCCGGCCATTGACACGTTGATTTGACTCCATCTGCTCAGCTACGTGATATAGCCACCGACGGCATTCCTGCCCCGACGAGCATAGCCCTCTCCAGGTAACGATATTCCCAGCCTTGCAATGAACTCTCGAAGGCCTGTCACTAGATCTGGCTTCATCCCATCACTTTATCCATGGCAAAAGTGAATTCGCGTCCTTCACGCATTATTCGTTTTTTTGAGAGTTCTACTAGACAACCAGCATTCACCCATCTAGCTTCTAGGTAGTGGCTTTTTGCCAAAAAAATTTGCTACAACGTCATTTGATCAATCGAATTAACTGCCTCAATTTCAGATGATAGAGGCATTTCACCAAGCTGGATTTTTTTGTATTTGAGGAGCGAAGATTGAAGAAAATTGACCTCCATATGCATACTATCTCCACAATCAGCGACTCATACTTCGAATTCTCACTAGAGAAACTTAAAGAATATGTTGAGATAGCAGAGTTAGACGCTATCGCCATAACGAATCATGATATTTTTGATCTTGCTCAGTTTAATGAAATTTGTGAAGCAATAAACTGCGCTGTCTTTCCCGGTATTGAGATAAACTTAGACGCCGGGCACCTGCTTCTAATTTCAGAAAACCATGACCTTGAAGGCTTTCAACTTAAGGCGAATGAAGTAGCCAAGAACGTGGTAGCAATCGGCGACTCAATCAATGTAGATGATTTGATACGAATTTTTGGTGATCTTAACAATTATTTGCTGATCCCCCATTATGAAAAGAAGCCAAGTCTTCACGCAGAAACTATTAAAAGACTTAAGGATGTAATCTCTGCAGGTGAGGTCGACAGTCCTAAAAAATTTGTTCGTATGTCAAAAGATGAAACCGAACTTACACCAGTAATCTTCAGCGACATGCGATTTTACGTGGGGATGACTAAATTCCCAACAAGGCAGACTTACATAGATTGCGGGGATATATCATTAAAATCGTTGAAGTTTGCCTTGCGCGATAGGAGCAAGGTGTCTCTTTCAAAGCTTGAAGGTAATTCAATTTTCCAAGTATTTGAGGATGGGCAATGTCTCTCAACTGGCTTAAATGTAATTCTTGGCGCTAGATCTTCGGGAAAAACCGAAACCTTAACCCAGATAAATAATAGCTGCGAAAACGTAAAATACATCCCTCAATTCTCTCTTGTACAAAGAGATGATGCCAACTATGAAAAAGAATTCAATGCAGATGTAACGCGCAAGAAAAGTATTTTTTCAGACAAGCACCTAGCTTCCTTCAAAACGGTATTAGACGATGTATTGAGCATCGATACTGAAACCAACAAACGAAGAGTCGCAGATTACTTAGACACTCTAATGAAATCGGCCGAAGAGGCACAGAAATTTGATTCGTTTTCCAAAGCTTCGTTATTCAATGAAACCTTATTCGATTTAGGTGAACACACATCGCTCAACGAACTTGTCGGCTCAGTAAGGCAGTTGATAGAAAATATTGAATTTAGAGATGTCATAGACAGGTATATCGATACAAACGCCCTAAAGGCACTGGCCTGCGAATTAATAGTCATCTTGTGGTCCAGAGCCTAGGAGAGAAAAAAGAAAAGCTTGGTGAATGACATTATTCGCGAGATTAAAAGCAAACTCCAACTAAAGACCTCAGCAACTCAAATCAAAGATGTTGACCTTTATCGAGTCATGTTCGAGCACAAGAAACTTCTGAAGTTTAGCGAAATCGCCAAGCTGCTTCAGGAAGAGAAAACAATATATCAAGAAAGCTTTCAAGGGTTTAAGATCGTCTGTAAACAACGTGCGTTTCAAGGTCCAGGTGAAATCAAAAATGTTAGCGGCCAAAAGGTTGCTTTTAGTGATGCATTCAGAGATTACGCACATCCGACAAAATACCTCTCCAGCTTGAAAGCAAACGAAGCATTCACTCCTTCAGAATTTTATAAATATTTTGCATGCATTGAGTATGAAATTTTGAATAAAGATGGCTTTAAGGTTTCTGGCGGAGAGCGCTCTGAATTTAGACTATTGCAAGAAATAAAGGATGCTCAAAACTTTGACTATTTACTTATCGACGAACCAGAGTCTTCATTTGACAACATCTTCCTAAAGAGTGAAGTCAATCAGATGCTCAAAGAAATATCAAAAAGCATGCCGGTAGTTATTGTGACTCATAATAGTGTCGTAGGTGCATCCATCAAAGCCGACTACATAATCTATACTGCCAAAGAACTTGAAGAGGAAAAGATAATATACAGAAGATATTCTGGACATCCTTCGAGCAGAGAGTTAATTTCAACCGACGGTAAAAAAATTAATAACTTTAAAGTCACCATGGACTCTCTGGAAGCAGGCGAATCCGCTTACATGGAAAGGAAGGCAGGATATGAAAATATTAAAAATTGAAAACAGCCAAGGATACTATCTAGACGCCGAAGGAAGTTACGAAACCATTGATAAAATTGATAAGCCTGTCTTGTTATCACTCGTCAACCTAGCTCTTTCCGACGATTTTGAAATTGATGAATACAATGAAGAAAATCTAAAAAACCAAGCTCACCAAATAATTTACAAAAGCATTAGCAGTAAACTAATAGATCTGCATCAAAGGCGAAATCAATTTCGCGACGAGTCCGAGCGACTATATCTAGAAGAGTACGAAAAATACAAGGCTTGACCGCGCCAGATTTGTCTCATTGCAAAGTTATCTCATTTTTTACAAAGCGCGGCGCTATGCGCCGCCACTCCAATAGAGGCATTGCAGTAAAATTACAGGTTTGTATCTTCTGGCTATAAAGAGCAAGCTCCATGTTTAGGACTTATTTTAGTTCTTCGCCTATATCTTGGCCCACCCGCTGCCTCGCAAGCTCATGCAATACCTCACCAAGGGGGTTCTGGATCGCACCGAAGATAGCCCTCTTGCGCCTCTTCGGAATGAGGACGACGTGACACTTACTGTCCCACTTCGTTTAACCGATCTCTCAGTAGTGACAGAAGGTTTCCGATGACCGCATCACACGATCAAATCTCAAGAAGTACCGCGGCTTAGCCGGGGGATTTTTATGAGTTTGCAGTTCGCTTCTGGCCGATTGCTGCTGCAACTGACCATCAGCAGAAGGGCGGCGTCCGACTCTCGTCTCTTCCCTCGCACAAGGTATTTTTTCATTGCGTCGCTAGAGAATGCCTTCTCCAGTGTACGCATCTCAGTGGCGACCAAGTCTCACATTCTGTCAGTTGAATATCACCACGCTTAAGAATTCTGCCTTACAGATTGGCAGTTAATTTGCTCTATGCGGAAAAGTGAACTACAAAAGAAGGAGACGCATTCCGAGAATGATCATACGTCCGCGATGGCGCTGGAATTGATATTTTCGAATATGAAACACTATAAGAGTCATAGGTATGGATCACAGTTACGATGGACTGCATGCAGCAATTCGCAATCATGGCTATGTTTCTTTAAATGCTAGACCTTCCATGTCAGTTTCACAGACTATGCAGGAGCTCGCCTTGTATATGGGAGGTTCGGTTGTAGCCGGGCGAAATAGAAAGGTTTTAGAAACGTTGAAGACGCTGAGAGCCGATGAAGCTCCTCTAAGCTCGTTAAGTCGCTTTTCTGGAGCAGATGCTCAGCCTTGGCATATTGATGGATCACATCTGCCGATACCACCACGGTATTTGATTTTAGGCTGTCACTCGATTAACGGAGGTGGAGCACCCCCAACGCAGCTTTTGAAAGTCAAAGATGCAGGGTTTCCACTTCTCGCAAGTCGCCGCGAAACTTTCACAGTAAAGAATGGACGTTCAAGCTTTTATTCCACGATAGCCAATACTGATCGAACGTGGATTCGTTTCGATCCAGCTTGTATGACTGCACATACAGAAGAGGGGCGTACTATATTCGAGGGATTAGAGTGCAGTGCGATTAATTTTGCAGGCAGCGAATAAAGATCTTGAAGATTTCATTGGCGGTGCGGCTGCAGAGAAAGAAGAACTCATAAATCATTTGTCTCATCTCAAGTGTCAATCTGCATTGCAAAAAATTGAGCATGCGCGAGACAATTTTAGCAAAGACGCCGATGGCAAAAGGCGGGCTCCAAAAACATTGGAAGATCAAAGATCTCAATCCGGGGAGCGCTCTTGGTGGCATCTTTATCGCCTAACAAGTGGAAGGTACGCTCGATATTGGACTCGCCAATGTCCAGCTTGCCAATGCACTGCAGTGTTGGGCGGGGACAAAGACTATGAAGAGCTGACGGATGATCAGGAGGAAGTGAGTCCTGGTTATGAAGAGGTTGAGACAACTTATTCTCCAGTTGAATTCATTTGTGATCAATGCAATTTGCACCTTGTGGGCACTGATGAGCTTTCAGCTGCCGGTTTGAGTGAGGAAATTGTTGAAGTTGACGAGCGTGAGATTAGCTACGAACCAGACTATGGAAATGACTGACGCTTGTCTCCTGCGTCTACTGGGAGCGGTAACCATGAACGGCTGCTTTTGGCCCAGAGTGTGTAAAAACACTTCGCCAAAATTGAAGTGCGCGCATCTACGTTAAATCTGAAATTTATCGGCACGTCAGCAGATGTGGATTTCGCGTACAAGCGCGATTTACAGCCCAGTTTTGAGTGCCTGTCGTGCTGAGAAAAGTTTTTACACAGCCTCGGCCGAAAGCAGCCGTTCTCGACCACCAGCGTTCGGTCAAAAGCGGCAAGCGTCTACTGATTGCACCTTGCTACGTAGAGCTTTTAGCTGGCGCTACTCCTCGGATAAAAATCGTTTAGTGATCATTGCCACTGCCTCCGCCGGGGACGTCAAGGCTGTGTCTATATCAAAGGGAGCGTCATCCCACGGCTCATATTCATGATCCAATACAGATTGCCAGGTAGGGGGCGACAGGCCAGGAATATCAATCTTCCTGGTATCTACCCGTCGCTGGTGTTCATATTTATCAGAGCAAACCACCTGGATATTCACTAATGGAGTACCAGAGCGAGTAGCGATCTCGCTCCACGCGTTTCGGCTTTCGATTACTGGGTTAACACAGTCGACTATGACAGTACTGCCAAAACGTAGATTGCTCAGAGCAAGCTCATTAGCGACCATATAACCGCTCCGCCCCACGTCTTGTGCCAGAGCACCGGAGTTTCGGATAGCCTGCTCAATCGTATCGATCCGCAGATACACCGCGTTTGTTCTGGTGGCAAGGTCACTTGCTATAGTCGTTTTTCCAGTACCTGGAAGGCCGCTAAAGACAATAAGCATTCTATGTCCTTCGATTATTGAGTCGACCCAGTCTAGGCCAAAACCTGCCGAAGCCAATGTCCGCTTTTGGCCGAAAGCAGATGTTCCCAACCGACTGTTTTGAAAAGTGGGGGACCGTTTTATTTTCTGGAGTAAATCATTCCCCTTTGAAAGCAAATCGGCACGAGTTCTCGGCTCAATGTTCGGGGGGGGACCCAGCTCCGCGCCAAGGGCTCGCTCGATAAGCGCCTTTTTGAACGCCATCGACGCATCCTGAATCGCCTCGGCGCTCATTGGGCCTTTAACGAACTGATCAATCAGCTCTTTCGGGATCGAAGGAAACTGAGGTTTGGCCTCCGAGGCCGGTTTCTTTTTGGTCGGCATACATGCTCCTTTTCAACATGTTATGCCCGAACACAAAATTTCTGACAGTCTCTCTTTCGTGGGATCTGAGACGCAATGAGGATTCCGATAAACACCAACGTTTAAAAAGACATCTCCAGACACTCTCTCAGGCTACACATCCTTGCGTAATTGCCTACAGCTACGCCAGAATCCGCCGGCTTGTGCGCCTTGGGGGCGGGTTCTATTGTGGTGCGGTCGCTGACGAATCAGCGATCGGGTTTCGCAGCCCGGATCAATCAAGGCGCACAGCGCTCCCAATCTCGTTGCCATTTTCGGCAATGGTGCTTTATGGCGGCTGTGCGCGGGATACCTTCGGGTATGCCGGGTGCCTTGATTCCCGGTCTGCGAACCTGCGTACAGCTGCCACCTCCCTTCGTTTCGCAGCGAAATGTGGCGGCTCCAATAATCAAGGAGCTTCACCATGATCAAACCAACACCCAACCCGCCCGAAACCGACTCGGTTTCCCCTTACGAATCCCTCGATTCCAGAAAACTCCACGAAGCCGCCGACCGTGCGCTCGACCATTACCTCTGTCCGCCCGGCTCCACGCCGCCGCCACGTAAAAACCGTGGGATGTACGCCGTGACGGCGGACAACAAAAATGAAGAACTGCTGCTCGATGCCAGTGAAACACTCGCTTCGGCCCAAACCATCGCCCAGAACGTCGCCAGTCTGTTGCCGGCATCGCAGCGTCGGGCGTTGTTGGGGATTGCGCAGTTGATCATGCTCGGGGAGCTGGCGGTGAATCGGGCGTTGGATAATCTGCAAGTGCCGGGGTGATTCGGCTGTCGGGATCACCTGATGATTGATTGGGTGTCCATTCTGGCGCCTTCGCGGGCAAGCCCGCTCCCACGGGGTTTTATGCTGATTGCAGATGTTGTGTACGACGCTGAAAGCTGTGGGCGCGGGTCGGGTGCTGTCCTGCGTCGTTTTCGTGTGGTTATTGAGGCGCCTTATTTGAACATGTGCCGGGAAACCTCAATGAGGCTGACACCGTTCTGCGACTAAACATTAGGTGGCAGCTATACGCAGGTTAGTCGACCGGCATCCCAAGCTTTACCGGCGCGCTCGAAAGCGCCCTGCGCACAGCCGCCATTGAGTGCAGGCATGGAAATACCCGACTGAATAACAGCTTGCGAACTTGAGATAACACCGAGCGACTAAACCCGATCACTGACCCTTCAGTGACGCGAACCAAGTTACTGGCGACCCCAAGCCGCACAAGCCGGCGGATTCTGGCGTAGTTGTAGGCAAAGGCGCAGGCGCTGTAGCCTCATGGCTGATGCCAAAATGATGCTGTGTTTTACCGGGCCTGCTCGCGATGCGGCCTTCAAAATTCACTCAAGAACTGACCTTCACCTCACGCCCAAACCGCTCCCGATACACCGACGGCGGCACCCCGACCACGCCACGAAACGCCACCCGGAAACTCTCCACCGACCGATAACCACAGCGTTCGGCAATCTGTTCGGTGTGCTGATCGGTGCTTTCCAGCAACTCTCGCGCCCGGGCCAGGCGTTCATGCTGCAACCACGCTTTGGGCGTCTGACCGCTGGCCTCGCTGAAGCGCCGCAAAAACGTGCGCTCACTCATCGCCGCTTCACTGGCCAGATCGCGCACCTCCAGCGGTTCATGCAAGCGCTCGCGCGCCCACTGCATCACCCGCGACAGGTCATTGCGCGGCGTCGCGCTCACCGGGGTTGGAATGAACTGCGCCTGCCCGCCGGTACGCTGCGGCGACATCACCAGGCGTCGCGCCACTGAGTTGGCGACTTGAGTGCCGCAGTCCCGCGCCACCAGGTGCAGGCAGGCGTCGATGCCGGCTGCGCTGCCTGCCGAGGTAATCAACTGGCCGGCGTCGACGTAGAGCACATCCGGATCAACCGCAATCGCCGGATAGCGTTGCGCCAATTCCGTGGTGTAACGCCAATGAGTGGTGGCGCCGTGGCCGTCGAGCAGGCCGGTGGCTGCCAGGACAAATACCCCGGAACAAATCGACAACAAGCGAGCGCCACGCTCATGGGCTTGCCGTAACGCATCGATCAAGGCTGGAGGCACCGCCGCATTCCGGTCGCGCCAGCCGGGAATGATGATGGTGCGGGCCTCGGCCAGCAGTTCCAGACCGCCGTCGGCCAACACCTGAATCCCGCCCATGGCGCGCATCGGCCCTTGATCGACCGCAGCAATCGCATGCTCGTACCAAGGAAAATCGAACTCCGGCCGGGCCAGACCGAAGATCTCCACGGCGATGCCGAACTCGAAAGTGCAGAGGCCGTCGTAGGCCAGAATCGCGACCAGACCTGGTGATGTTGGCATTTGGCGGAAAATTCCCGATGAGTGTCTTGTCCGCCACTGTAGCGGCAGGCTGCGGCTCGATAAAGTCTGTTCATACCCGATCAGATGAAGGAGCAATACCCGATGCCCAGCCTTGTTCGCGAAATTCCTGCCGCTCCCTCGGCGATTGCCCTGATGCATTTCAGCAACCGTCTGACCTTCGAAACCGATTGTTCCGACGTATTCAGCAGCCAAGAGGCCGGTGAGGTCGACTTTGTGTTGGTCGATGTGCGTGGACCGCTGGCTTTCGAGCGTGGCCATGTGCCGGGCGCGATCAATATGCCGGGGCGTTTGCTGACGGCTGAAGGTTTGGCGAGTTACTCGAAAAACACGCTGTTCGTGGTCTATTGCGCGGGCCCACATTGCAACGGCGCCAACAAGGCAGCGGTGAAACTGGCGGCGCTGGGTTACCCGGTCAAGGAAATGATCGGCGGCGTGACCGGGTGGCTGGATGAGGGTTTTTCGCTCAGTGATTCGTCTGTTGCCGCAGTGTCACTCGGTTGCGAATGCTGACGCTTTTCAAGGTTTATTGAACGAAAGCAGCGCTTGTCCTACAGCCTTTGCACCACGACGGCGCACCTGTTGACCCCGGTCAGCCGGTGCGCCGATCTTCTGTAAGTATTTGTCGCTTAAAAACAATTTGCCCTGTGCGCGCCGCCATAGACTGCCGGCCACTTCGGTTTTTTGCCGTTAACTGGCCATGACCGAACGTTGAATCGAAGCTGCCAATAAAAGCCTCCGCACACAGGAGTTATAAATGAAGAAGCTAGTGATGTTTGGTGCCCTGGCACTGTCGATGTTGTCCCTGACCGCTGTGGCCGAAGACGCCAAGCCGATCCGCATCGGTATCGAAGCCGGTTACCCGCCATTCTCGATGAAAACCCCTGACGGCAAACTCGCCGGCTTCGACGTGGATATCGGCGATGCGCTGTGTGAGCAGATGAAAGTCAAATGTACCTGGGTCGAGCAGGAATTCGACGGCCTGATCCCGGCGCTGAAAGTGAAAAAAATCGACGCGATCCTGTCCTCGATGACCATCACTGACGATCGCAAGAAAAACGTCGATTTCACCATCAAGTACTACCACACGCCTGCACGTTTCGTGATGAAGGAAGGTTCGGGTGTCAAAGACCCGCTGACCGAACTCAAAGGCAAAAAAGTCGGCGTACTGCGTGCCAGTACCCACGACCGCTACGCCACCGAAGTGCTGGTCCCGGCCGGGATTGATCTGGTGCGCTACGGCTCGCAGCAGGAAGCCAACCTCGATATGGTCTCCGGTCGCCTCGACGCGATGCTGGCCGACTCGGTCAACCTGAGCGACGGTTTCCTGAAAACCGACGCCGGCAAAGGCTTTGAATTCGTCGGCCCGACCTATGAAGACGCCAAATACTTTGGCGGCGGCGCCGGTATTGCAGTGCGCAAGGGCGATACCGCGCTGGCTGAGCAATTCAACAAGGCCATCACCGAAATCCGCGCCAACGGCAAGTACAAGCAAGTGCAGGACAAGTACTTCGACTTTGACGTGTACGGCCATTAATACGCTGTAGAAAAAGTGGCCCCGTTAACGCGGTGGCCACTTTTTTTACGCTCTGATCAACACGAGAACGTTGTGGGAGCGGGCTTGCTCGCCAATACGGTTTGACATTCAACCGTTTCGTGGGCTGATACACCGTATTGGCGAGCAAGCCCGCTCCCACAGGGGATCTCAGTGATCCGTTACTCAGGAGTTACCCATGCAACGCATCGACCATGTTCTGCCCTGGAGCCACCTGGGCAGCGAACGTTCCCTCAGCGTGTTTCGTTACGGCGCCGGCACCCGCAAGGTTTACATTCAGGCCAGCCTGCACGCCGATGAACTGCCAGGCATGCGCACCGCGTGGGAGCTCAAACAACGTCTGAATGAACTCGAAGCCCAAGGCCGTTTGCAAGGTGTGGTTGAGCTGGTGCCGGTGGCCAACCCGATCGGCCTGGATCAACACCTGCAAGGCGCGCACATGGGCCGTTTCGAACTGGGCAGCGGCAAGAATTTCAACCGTGCCTTCGTTGAACTCAGCGCCCCGGTGGCGGCGTTGATCGGTGATCAATTGGGCGCCGATGCTGACGCCAACATCGCGCTGATTCGCCAAGCCATGGGCCAGGTTTTCGATGACCTGCCGGCACCGGCCTCGCCACTGGAAGCGCTGCACCGTTTGTTGTTGCGCCATGCCTGTGATGCCGACATCACCCTCGACCTGCATTGCGATTTTGAAGCCTCGATTCACCTCTACGCGCTGCCGCAACACTGGCCGCAGTGGCAATCGCTGGCGGCGCGGTTGAAGGCTGGCGTGGCGTTGCTGTGTGAGGACTCTGGCGGCAGCTCGTTCGATGAGTCCTGCTCGACGCCGTGGCTGCGCCTGGCGCGGGCGTTCCCCGACGCGGCGATTCCACCGGCCAACCTCGCTACAACGCTGGAGCTGGGCAGCATGGGCGATACGCGTGTCGATCAGGCTCAGGCCAATTGCGAGGCGATTCTCGGGTTTCTCGCCGAGCAAGGGTTCATCAGCGGCGAATGGCCGGCAGCGCCGAAAGAGTGCTGTGAGGGGATGCCGTTCGAAGGCACCGAATATTTGTTCGCGCCGCACCATGGTGTGGTGAGTTTCCTGCGCAATGCGGGCGAGTGGGTAGAGAAGGGCGATGCGTTGTTTGAGGTGGTTGATCCGCTTCAGGATCGCGTGACCACGATCCACGCCGGCACCAGCGGGGTGTTGTTTGCGATTGATCGTGGGCGCTATACCGAGCCGGGTATCTGGCAGGCGAAAGTGGCGGGGCGGGTGCCGTTTCGCACGGGCAAACTGACGAACGACTGACAGATTTTTGCTGTGTTCAGAGGCTCCTTCGCGGGCAAGCCCGCTCCCACGGGTTTTGTGAACGGCACAGATTATTGTGTGTGGCTTGTCAGCGAAGGCGGCATCAGCAATCCCCGTCATTTGGATCCTCGTTTCAGGGTGTTAGGCTCACCCCAAACCCTGCACCCAGTGGAGGAAAACGTATGTTGAAGGTGTTTGCTCTGTTGACCCTGCTGGCGTCCAGCGCTGTTCAAGCTCAAACCACCCTGCAAAGCGATCTGCCGCTCAAGTACATCGAACAGGTTCACCCAGACGCCGATCCGCGTCCGCTGGTGATTTTCCTGCACGGCTACGGCAGTAACGAGGCCGATCTGATCGGCATGAAATTCCAGCTGCCGGCGCAGTACAACTACCTCTCCGTGCAGGCTCCGTTGGCGTTGGGTGAAGGGCGATTCCAGTGGTTTCGCAAAAAAGGCGAAGGGGCCTACAACGGTGAGACTGATGATCTGAAGGTCAGCAGTCAGAAGCTGAGGGACTTTGTCGCGCAAGCGGCGAAGAAATATCACACCACGTCGGACAAGGTGTACCTGATCGGTTTCAGTCAGGGCGCCATGATGACCTACGAGGTGGGGCTGCGCCCACCCGTGGCCGTGGGCGGCATCGCGGCGTTGAGCGGGCGTTTATTGCCGGTGTTGAAAGCCGAACTCAAGCCTGAACAACAACCGCTGCCGCTGAGCATCTTCATCGGCCATGGCACCGCCGATGATCGCGTGCCGTATCGCGACGGCACTGGCGCCAACGAACGGCTACACAAGCTCAAATACACACCGCAGTTTCACGCTTATCCCGGGGTCGGCCACAGCATCAGCGCGGCCGAGTTGCGGGATCTGAATGGCTGGTTGCAGCAACTCAATCCTTGAGGATGGTTTTCACCAGTGCATCGTGACCTTGCTTGTCGCTGACCCGCGAGATCACCTGGACCAGTGCCATCTTCGTACCGGAACCGGCCATCAACGTGGTGTTGAGCGTCTGGCCGCCGCCCTGGGTGGCGGTGCTGTCGACCTGACGCAGGCCCAGACCAGTGCCTTTGCGGGTCAGGCTTTTTTCGCTGAGTTTGTTGAAGTCCGGCAAGGCTTTGCGCTGGGCGTCGATGAAGTCAGAGACGCTACCGTCGAGGAACTCGCTGTCGTTGTCCTTGACGTTGTTGCCTTCGGGAATCTGGTTTTCGGCGGCGATGACCACGGTTTTAGTCGCCTGGTTGGTGTACATGGTGCCCTTGGCGCCGGTCGGGCTAGCGGGTAGCGGGTCGGCAACGAAGCCTTTGGGCAGCACGAAGGTGAACTTGCCACCCAGCATCGAGACCTTCTCGGTGGCGGCTTTTTCCTTGGGCTTGGCCGCTTGAGCGTTGATGGCGCCTAGACCGGCGACAGCCGCGACTAACAGGACGACGGCTTTTTTGCTCAGCAATGACATGGGAATCTCCGGTGAATGGTCGCGCGAGGCGGGCGATCATCCCACGGAGCATGCAGGGCATTCCAGCGCGATTCGTCTGACGGGTTATTGCGTCTGTTGCCTGGGGGCGGGGCGGGCCAATAGCCGCCTGGTGACGCCCAGCATCGCCACCGACACCGCCACTCCCAAGGCAAATCCACCAAGGCCCAGGGTCGGCAATGTCAGTGCCGAGACCAGACAAAACGCCGAGAACGAATACATTCCCGTCGCGGTCGCCCGTAGCAGTGCGGCGGTAAATTCAGGGCCGCGGGTTTGCTGGGAAAACACCGCCATCACACTGCCAAGCACCGGGAACACCGCAAGCAGGCCGCTCCAGCGTTCGCCGACGGTGCTTGCGAGCATGGTCACCACCAGCGTCAGGGCAGCGCCGGCGATCATCCGCCAGATCAATCTGTCCGACTTCGGAACCGGACTGCTGAGCGGCGGCTGCACGTTGGGAAACAGGTAGGGCGCCGCCAGTAGGGCAACCGCCGCCGCCAGCACCGAAAACGGCAGAGACGCGGGAATCCGTGACAGTACCAGTGCCAGCAAAGCCCAGACCGCCAGGGAAATGCTCAACGCCCAAGGCCAGTTGGCCCGTTGCGCGACCTGCGCGTAGGTGATGCAGAACGCAATCATCGCGAACATCGCTGACAACGCGGCCACCGCTGATTGCGCGGCAAACGCTGGGCCCTGTTCGATGGCGAGGAAAAACAGGATCGGCCCAACGACCACCGGCAACCCCGACAGCCACCCGGCCACGCTTGGCCCCCAGTGTTTACCCGCCAAAGATATCAGCAGCAGAAAACCGGGAATCAACAGCAACTTGAGGATCAGCACGCAGGTGTCTCCGTCGGGTGAGAGGCGGTCACGGTAGCATCGCTGTCAACGGATTGCCGCATATGTGAGGCTTTGTTGTATACAAAATGCCGAAGGCATACAGGCTATGCTTTGTCTATCAGGGTTTACCGGAGTCGATGACGTGATGAGCAGAACACAGAATGTCTGGCGTGGGTGCTGCGCCATCGGCTTGTGGGCCTTGCTGGTGGCGCCTGCCTGGGCCAACTGGCAGGACGAAGTGCCCGGCGCCAGAATCATCGGCACCGGCGATTTCAGTGTGTTCGGTTTCGACGTTTATAACGCGCGGCTGTGGAGCGCCGCCCAACCGCTGGTGGAGGGGCAGCCCTTTGCGCTGGAGTTGATCTACCTGCGCAGGATTTCTCGCGACGATCTGGTCGAGGCCAGTGTGGATGAAATCAAACGTCTGGCGGGTTCTTCGATCAGCCCGGCGCAACTGGCCGTCTGGCAGACGCAAATGCAGCAGGCGTTCGTCGACGTCCGTGCAGGCACCCGCATCACCGGGGTTTATTTGCCGGGGCAGGGGGCGCGGTTTTTTGTTGGCCAACAGTTGCAGCACGAAATCGACGACCCACAGTTCGCCCGCGCATTTTTTGATATCTGGTTGAGTCCACGTACACGCAGTCCCGAATTGCGTCAGCAACTACTGGGTGTGGCCGGATCTTGAGCTTTCATCTCAGGGGGCGAAACGTCTAAGCTGCGTCTTTCGACTTGTTTCTGGATGTGTGCGTGAAATTCAGCTTGCCCAAAATCGCCACCGCGCCGTTTTGCCCGCCGGAAGTGGCTGGCAGCGTTGCGGTAGATCCCAATGCTTCGTTTTTCAAGCGCGTGCTGCGCTTCGCCGGCCCTGGCTTGCTGGTGTCGATCGGCTATATGGATCCGGGCAACTGGGCGACGGCGATCGAGGCGGGTTCGCGGTTTGGTTACAGCCTGCTGTTTGTCGTGCTGCTGGCGAGTCTGGCAGGCATGGTCGTGCAATGCCTGTGTTCGCGCCTGGGCATCGCCACCGGCCGCGATCTGGCGCAATTGTCCCGCGAGCGCTACAGCACCCCGACGGCGCGGCTGCAATGGGTGTTGGCGGAGATCTCGATTATTGCCACCGACCTTGCCGAAGTCCTTGGTTGCGCGCTGGCGTTTCACTTGTTGCTTGGTTGTTCGCTGACGTTCGGTATCGCGCTGACAGCCTTCGATACGTTGCTGGTGTTGGCCCTGCAGAATCGCGGGTTCCGCCGCCTCGAAGCGATCATGCTGGTGTTGGTCGCCACCATTGGCGTGTGTTTTTTCGTTGAATTGTTGCTGATCAAGCCGTACTGGCCGGACGTGGCTCAGGGCTTCAAACCGTCACTGGCCGCCATCAGCGATGCCGCGCCGTTGTACCTGGCGATCGGCATTCTGGGCGCCACCGTCATGCCCCATAACCTTTATTTGCACACCTCCATCGTGCAGACACGGATGATCGGTAAGGATCTGGCGAGCAAACAGGACGCGGTGAAACTCGCGCGCATCGACACCATCGGTTCGCTGGCGCTGGCGTTACTGGTCAACGCGGCAATTCTGATCCTCGCGGCGGCCGCTTTTCACCAGTCCGGTCATACCGACGTGGTAGAGATTCAGGATGCCTATCACCTGCTGGACCCACTGGTGGGCGGCGCGCTGGCCAGCGTGCTGTTCGGTGTGGCGTTGCTCGCGTCCGGGCAGAGCTCGACCTTTACCGGCACCATCGCCGGCCAGGTGATCATGGAGGGTTACCTGAATCTGCGGATTCCCTGCTGGCAACGGCGGCTGATTACCCGAGGGCTGGCGTTGATTCCGGCATTCATCGGTGTTTGGCTCATGGGTGACGGCGCAGTGGGCAAATTGCTGGTGCTCAGCCAGGTGGTGTTGAGCCTGCAACTGCCGTTTGCCTTGTATCCGCTGATTCGCATGACCAACGACAAGCAACTGATGGGGCCATTCGTGAACCGTTGGCCGACTCGCGTGCTGGCGTGGGGCTTGTTTGTGCTGATCAGCGGGGCCAATAGCTGGTTGATTTTGCAATTGGCGGTCTGAGCGACTGACTGACTAATCTATTCGCACACCTTCGTCGGCTGGGTGTGGCTGGACCCGGCCCTGGGTATTGTCGGCGCCATTGTCATCGCCAAATGGGCCTACAACCTGATGCGTGACAGCGCTGCCGTATTGCTCGACGCCACCGATGAGCCCGGTGCATGAGCTATCGCACCTGACCATCGAATTGCACCGCGCCTAACGCTGTACCTCGCTGAACAGTGGAATGCGCCCGTTAAGAGAAGGGCGGTAGTGCCAGCTCAGGCGATCAAGATCGATGCCGAGATCGACGATTGCCTTGACCGTTGCGCTGGCAATCGTCATCGCCAGCGCTTGCCCCGGACACTGATGGCGACCGCTGCCAAAACTGAAACTGCGGCGGTTGGGGCGATCCAGTGCAAACCGGTCGGGGTTTTCATTGAGTGCAGGATCACGGTTGGCCGAGGCCAGTAGCAGCACAATCACCTGGCCCGCCTCAAGGCGAACCCCGTCGATGTCGCAGGAGGTTGCGACAAATCGCCGGGTGTTCTGCACCGCAGGGTCGAAGCGCTGCACTTCAGCCAGTAGCGCCTCAATGGAGGCTGTGCGTAGCGCTGGCGCTCGCCGCAAAGCCACCAGCGCATTGCCGATCAATCCTGCGCACGCTTCAAACGTCTGTGAGCAGAGACCGATCAGGTTGGCGATCAGGGTTTGCTCGCTCCCCTCGAATCGCTGCGTGATGCCGGCCAGCAAAGTCGTTTGCTCCCGCGGGCCGGCGAGCAACTCGGTGAAATATCCGTGCAACTGCTGCGCCGCTGCGTGGGCGGCCGCCAGTTGCACGTCATTGCTCAACGGTGACAGGCACGCGACAAAATCCCCGGTCAACTCACTGATTGCCCGAGCCTGTGCGGGGGCGAACCCGAGCAACACCGCGACCACACAGACCGGCCCCCTGAACATGGCTTTATGCACGCCATCGGCGTTCGCGCAGATCAGGCGTGCGCTCACCAACGCCTGAACTTCATCGCTGTCGATCAGCGTCAATGCCGGCTCGATGGCCGAACGTGGACAGCGCTGGTGTTCGTCTTCGTTCATTCGCATCAACTGACCGAAGACTTTACCGGCCATGCCCTCGGCGATCGCTTTGGGCACCGGCTCCTGCACCGGACGCACCCGGCAGTCGGGATGAGCCAGAACCGCACAAACCGCACGGGCCGTGCTGGCGACCCACAATTTCAGTTCGGGGTGAAACATCAGCCCTCCCTCGGCGCGCAGTGTTTCGTAATACGGGTAGGGGTCGGCATGCGTCGCCGCGACGATCGGGTCCATGTTCGTAGCCTTGTCGGAGAGGAAAGTGTTGCTACTATCTCCAGTCTGTAACGGCGATGATTCGTCGGGGAGCGAAATATGCACGCAGAACATCAAGACATCGGCGTCTCGCAAGTGGCCGCCGCCATCGCGGAACCGACCCGGACGAAAATCCTCTGCGCGCTGATGGACGGTCACGCCCGCACCAGCACGGAGCTGGCGGCTATCGGCGAAGTCAGTGCGTCCACCGCCAGCGCGCACCTGAGCAAACTGAAGGATCTGGCGTTGGTGCGTCTGCATGTGCAGGGCCGCCATCGTTATTACAGCCTCGCCGACAAACGCGTCGCCCAGGCGCTGGAAGCCCTGATGGTGATCGGCCAGAGCGCCGCGCCGACCTTCAAGCCGCACACGCCGGATCGCCTGCAATTTGCCCGCACCTGTTACGACCACATGGCCGGAACGTTGGCGGTGTTGCTGCATGACCGTTTGATCGATGCCGGGTGGCTGGTGGAAACCGACGAGCAGGCGTATCGCTTGAGTGACAGTGGCGCGGCGTTATTTGCAGGGTTGGGTATTGAAGTGCAGGACTTGAATGCACTGCGCCGCAAGTTTGCCTGCCCGTGCCTGGATTGGAGCATGCGCCGGCCACACCTAGGGGGGGCGCTGGGCGCTGCACTGCTGCAAACCGCGTTGGAGCGCAAATGGGTGACGCAGGATCTGGACAGTCGGGCATTGGCGCTGACAGCGGCGGGGCACAGAGCGCTCAGCTCGCGGTTCGGTATCCAATTGGCGGCGCAAGCAAGGCTTAAAACATCGCCGTCCGTGGCAACGCCTGCCGATCATGGCGTTCCCCTTTAGCGGCGAGCGTTTGATCTGCTTTGCACCTTGTGCCAATCCAATAGACTCGATACTGTATATGCAACCAGTAAAGAGCCTTCGCCATGCAAATCATCGACAAGCTCAGCATCCTCGCCGACGCCGCCAAGTACGACGCATCATGCGCGAGCAGCGGTGCGCCCAAGCGCAGTTCCGAGGGCAAGAGCGGAGTAGGCTCGACCGATGGCATGGGCATTTGCCACAGCTACACGCCGGACGGGCGCTGCGTGTCGCTACTGAAGATTCTGCTGACCAATTTCTGTCTTTACGACTGCCAATACTGCGTCAACCGCCGTTCCAGCGACGTGCCGCGTGCCCGTTTCACGCCGGAAGAAGTCGTGGCGTTGACCCTGGATTTCTATCGGCGCAACTGTGTCAGCGGGCTGTTTCTCAGCTCCGGGATCATCCGCTCCGCGGACTACACCATGGAGCAACTGGTGCGGGTTGCGAAGCTTCTGCGCGAAGAGCACGAGTTTCGAGGTTATATCCACCTCAAGACCATTCCCGAAGCTGACCCGGCACTGATCGAGGAGGCCGGGCGTTACGCCGATCGCTTGAGCGTCAACATCGAGTTGCCCACCGATGCCAGCCTGCAAACCCTGGCGCCAGAGAAACAGATTGTCTCGATCAAACAGGCGATGCGGACCATCTACACCGGCGAACAGACCGTGCGCAACGAACCACGCGCGCCTAAATTCGCGCCGGCCGGGCAAAGCACCCAGATGATCGTCGGCGCTGACGACACCGACGACAGCACCATTCTCCACAGTGCGCAGGCGTTGTACGGCAACTTCCGGCTGCGCCGGGTTTACTATTCGGCGTTCAGTCCGATCCCCGACAGCCCGAAAAGCGTACCGCTGGCTGCGCCCCCCTTGATGCGTGAGCATCGGTTGTATCAGGCCGATTTTCTCTTGCGCAGCTATGGCTACAGCGCCGGTGAGCTGCTCAAGGGGCCGGGGAATCTGGCGCTGGATATCGATCCGAAACTGGCGTGGGCGTTGCAGAATCGCGAGGTGTTTCCACTGGACCTCAATCGTGCTGAACCGGCCCTGATCGCCCGTATTCCCGGCATTGGCCTGCGCACCACCGAACGCCTGGTGGAGCTGCGCCGACAGCGGCGGATTCGCTACGAGGACGTGGCGCGCATGCGGTGCGTACTGGCCAAAGCCAGGCCCTTCATCATCACCAGCGATTACCACCCGCAGCAAGCCGAGGTCACCAGTCATATGCTGTATCAGCAATTGCGCGACCGGCCGATGCCGCAACAGATGGGGTTGTGGGGATGATCGATCTGGATTGCGATGACCTGTTCGACACCTGGCGGCAACAGGCTCGCTGGTTACTGAGCCATGAAATCGATCCGAGCCTGGTGAGCTGGGCCTCGGAAGGGGTGGGCGATCTGTTTGCCGGCGACCAGTCCGTGCCTAAAGGCCAAGGGCCGTTTCAGGCGCGTATCCCGCGTACCTTGCTCGACACCCTGGAGCGTGCGGCCAGTTATCGGGGCGATCAGCGCTGGAGCCTGCTGTATGAAGTATTGTGGCGCGTCAGTCACGGCGACCGCACGGCGATGATGGCCGGCGACAAGCTGGGCAGTGAATTGCAGCGGCGGATCAAGCAAGTTCAGCGCGAAGCGCATCACCTCCATGCATTCGTGCGCTTCATCGAGCGACCGAAAGATCTGCCAGGGCCGCAATACGTGGCGTGGCATGAACCGGCCCACGACATCCTGCACCGTGCCAGTGAGCATTTCGTCGCACGCATGGGCCGCCACCGCTGGTTGATCGCCACACCCCGTGACGGGGTGTATTACGACGGCGAACAATTGATCCACCAGCGCCGATGCCCTGTGGAGTGGCAGCAATTGGCGCAGAACGTCGATGATCCGCATGGCGATCTCTGGTTGACCTATTACAGCCACATCTTCAACCCGGCGCGGCTGAATCCAAAAGTCATGCAAGGGCATTTGCCGGTGCGCTTCTGGAAGAACCTGCCGGAGGGGGAGTTGATTCCCGGGCTGATTACTCAGGCGCGCATGGGCAAACAACAGGATGGGCAAGCGAGCGGGATTGCCGGTCGGTCGGGTAAACGTATTGCGCATAAATAAACGATCAAATAAAAAGCCCCCAACGGATCACTCCGTGGGGGCTTTCTTGCATCTGCGGCCGTCAGATCAAACCTTGACGATCCAGCCCGCTGGCGCTTCGATGTCGCCGGTTTGCACGCCGGTCAGTTCTTTGTAGAGCTTCTGGGTCACAGGGCCGACTTCGGTTTCGCTGTGGAATACGTGCAGATGGTCGTTGTAGCTGATGCCACCGATCGGGGTGATCACGGCAGCAGTGCCGCAAGCGCCGGCTTCCTTGAAGTCTGAGAGCTTGTCGATCAGCACATCACCTTCAACCACTTCCAGGCCCAGGCGCGATTTGGCCAGTTCGATCAGCGACAGACGAGTGATGCCCGGCAGTACCGATGGCGACTTCGGGGTCACGAATTTGTTGTCGTGGGTGATCCCGAAGAAGTTGGCCGAACCGACTTCCTCGATCTTGGTGTGGGTCATCGGATCCAGATAGATAGCGTCGGCGAAGTGGGCTTGCTTCGCTTTGGAGCCTGGCATCAGGCTGGCCGCATAGTTACCGCCGACCTTGGCTGCACCGGTGCCTTGTGGGGCGGCGCGGTCGTAGCTGGAAATCTGGAAGTTGTGCGGGGTCAGGCCGCCCTTGAAGTAGGCACCAACCGGGATGCAGAAGATCGAGAAGATGAACTCGGGAGCAGTACGCACGCCGATGTTGTCACCCACGCCGATCACGAACGGACGCAGGTACAGCGCGCCGCCGGTGCCGTACGGCGGGATGAAACGCTCGTTGGCGCGAACCACTTCCTTACAGGCTTCGATGAACTGCTCGGTTTCCACCATTGGCATCAGCAGACGCGCGCAACTGCGTTGCATGCGCAGGGCATTCTGGTCCGGGCGGAACAGGTTGATCGAACCGTCCTTGCAACGATAGGCCTTCATGCCTTCGAAGCACTGCTGGCCATAGTGAAGGGCCGTCGAGCCTTCGCTGATGTGCAGCACGTTATCTTCGGTCAGGGTGCCTTTGTCCCACTCGCCATCGCGAAAGTACGACAGATAGCGTTTGTCGGTCTTGATGTAGTCAAAACCCAGCTTGTCCCAATTGATGCTTTCGTTACCCATGACACCCTCTATCACTGAACAACCGTCGAAACGGTTCAAGGCTTCTGACGTTTTTTGGATGGGCACAACAATACTTCATTCTTGAGCGGTTTCGCAGCCCGGACTATCGGATGACAGACAGATAAATCGTGTTGGCCTCAAGAATTCGCCAGCAAGCCCACACACATTTGAAATGCATTCCCCCTGTGGGAACGGGCTTGCTTGCGAAGAGGCCATCACTGCCACCCTCCTTTACAGATGCAACGCATGTCCAAGAGCTCGCAACGCTGCTTCCTGCACCGCTTCACCCAGTGTCGGATGCGCGTGAATGGTGCCGCCAATGTCTTCCAGTCGTGCGCCCATTTCCAGGCTCTGCGCAAACGCAGTCGACAACTCGGAAACACCGACTCCCACCGCCTGCCAGCCGACAATCACATGATTGTCCCGACGAGCGACCACCCGCACAAAGCCGCTTTTGGACTCCAGAGTCATCGCCCGGCCATTGGCGGCGAACGGGAAGCTGGCCACGATGCAGTCCAGCCCGGCCGTCCTGGCCTCGTCCGGCGTCTGGCCGACCACCACCAGTTCCGGGTCGGTGAAGCAAACGGCTGCGATGGCGGTGGGGTTGAATTCGCGGTGTTTGCCGCTGATCAGTTCGGCGACCATTTCGCCTTGCGCCATGGCGCGGTGAGCCAGCATCGGCTCGCCGCTCAGGTCACCGATGGCGTAGACGTTGCGCATGCTGGTCTGGCAGCGGCTGTCGATCTTGATCGCCGAGCCGTTCATCTGCAGATTCAGCGCTTCGAGGTTCCAGCCCTGAGTGTTGGGTTTGCGACCGACGGCGACCAGCACCTGATCGGTTTCCAGATTCAGGGTGTCGCCGTTCGGATCACGCACCTGCAAAGTGCCGTCGAAACCCAGAACACTGTGCTTGAGATACAGTTTTACGCCCAGTTGCTTCAGCGCTTCGTGCACCGGTTGCGTCAGTTCGGCGTCGTAGGCCGGCAGGATGCGATCCTGTGCTTCGACCACACTGACCTCGGCACCGAGCTTGCGATAAGCAATACCCAGTTCCAGACCGATGTAACCGCCACCGACCACCACCAAACGCTTGGGCACTGACTTTGGCGCCAGAGCTTCGGTGGAGGAAATGATCGGACCGCCAATGGGCAGAATCGGCAAGTTAACGCTGGTGGAACCGGTGGCCAGTACCAAGTGCTCGCACTGAATGCGAGTGCCAGCCACTTCGACGGTTTTGCCGTCGATGACGTTGGCCCAGCCTTGGATCACTTGAACCTTGTTCTTTTTCAGCAGGGCGGCGACGCCAGTGGTCAGGCGATCAACAATGCCATCTTTCCACTCGACGCTCTTGTTAATGTCCAGAGTCGGTGCCGGAACGCTAATGCCCAGCGCCGAGTGCTGATGGTGATGCTGAGTCTGATGAAACTGCTCAGCCACATGGATCAGTGCCTTGGACGGAATGCAGCCGATGTTCAGGCAGGTGCCGCCCAGCGATTGGCCCTCCACCAGAATCGTCGCTATACCCAGTTGCCCGGCGCGAATCGCCGTCACATAACCGCCGGGGCCGCCGCCGATGATCAGCAGCGTGGTGTTCAAAGTTTGCATGCGCGCCTTACTCCACAAACAAAGTGGCGGGTTGTTCGAGCAAGCCACGGATGGCCTGGATAAAGAGCGCCGCGTCCATGCCATCGACCACACGGTGATCGAAGGAGCTGGAGAGGTTCATCATCTTGCGGATCACTACCTGGCCTTTGACGACCATTGGCCGCTCGACGATTTTGTTGACGCCGACGATTGCCACTTCCGGCAGGTTCAGCACCGGCGTGCTGACGATGCCACCCAGCGCACCGAGGCTGGTCAGGGTGATGGTCGAACCTGACAGTTCGTCGCGGCTGGCCTTGCCATGGCGTGCAGCGTTGGCCAGGCGCGAAATTTCAGCGGCGCTGTCCCACAGGCTGCGCGCCTCGGCGTGACGCACCACCGGTACCATCAGGCCGACATCGCTTTGCGTGGCGACGCCGACATGCACTGCGCCGAGGCGGGTGATGACCTGGGCTTCGTCATCGTAACGGGCGTTCATCTGCGGGAAGTCGCGCAGGGCAACCACGAGCGCGCGCACCAGAAATGGCAGCAAGGTCAATTTGCCACGGCTGGCGCCATGCTTTGCATTCAAATGCGCGCGCAGTTCTTCGATCGCGGTGACGTCGATTTCTTCGACATAGCTGAAGTGCGCGGCACGCTGAGTGGCGTCCTGCATGCGCTGGGCGATCTTGCGGCGCATGCCGATCACTTGAATCTGCTCTTCGTCGTGACGCTGGGCGTAGGCCGCCGATGCAGGCGCCGAGGCGTTGGATTGACCTTGCGCCAGATAGGCTTCGAGGTCGTCGTGCAAGACGCGGCCGGCCGGGCCAGTGCCGCGTACCAGACGCAACTGAATACCCAGATCCAGTGCATGTTTACGCACGGCCGGCGAGGCCAGCGGGCGTTCATCGGCCTCTCGGGCAACCACCGGGCCTTGGCAGGCAGGGGCCGGGCGCGCTATGGCGGCGGATTTGTTTTCAACGGGAGTTTCGGTTTTCGCAGGTACGGCAACCGCTGCCTCTTTGACGGGTGCAGGGGCTGCGGACTCTTTCAAGTTACCCGCGCCTTCCACTTCAATGCTGATCAGTACACTGCCGACCGCCATCACTTCGCCCGGCTGACCGCCCAGCGCAATGACCTTGCCGTGTACCGGCGACGGGATATCGACCATCGCCTTGTCGGTCATCACATCGGCCAGCACCTGATCTTCAACGACCAGATCGCCCACCTTGACGTGCCATTGCGACAGCTCTACTTCTGCGATGCCTTCGCCGATGTCCGGCATCTTGATAACGTGCGTGCCCATTCAGACCTCCATGACCCGTTTCAGCGCCGCGCCCACTCGGGACGGCCCAGGGAAATACGCCCACTCTTGCGCGTGCGGGTAGGGGGTGTCCCAACCGGTGACGCGTTCGATTGGCGCTTCCAGGTGATGGAAGCAATGCTCTTGCACCAACGACACCAGTTCGGCGCCGAAACCGCAGGTGCGTGTGGCTTCGTGGACCACGACGCAGCGCCCGGTTTTCTTAACCGACTTGACGATGGTGTCCAGGTCCAGCGGCCACAGGCTGCGCAGGTCGATGACTTCGGCGTCGACACCGCTCTCTTCAGCGGCGACTTGCGACACATAAACGGTGGTGCCGTAGGTCAACACGGTCACGTCCTTGCCTGGACGGGTGATCGCGGCGACGTCCAGCGGCACGGTGTAATAGCCGTCCGGAACCTGGGCTTGCGGGTGTTTTGACCACGGCGTTACCGGACGGTCGTGGTGACCGTCGAAGGGGCCGTTGTAAAGGCGCTTTGGCTCAAGAAAGATCACCGGGTCATCGTTTTCGATGGAGGCGATCAGCAAGCCCTTGGCGTCATACGGGTTGGATGGCATGACGGTGCGCAGGCCGCAGACTTGAGTGAACATCGCCTCGATGCTCTGGCTGTGGGTCTGGCCGCCGTAAATGCCGCCACCGCAAGGCATGCGCAGGGTCATGGGTGCGGTGAACTCGCCAGCCGAGCGGTAACGCAGGCGCGCCGCTTCGGAAATGATCTGGTCGGAAGCCGGGTAGACATAGTCGGCAAACTGGATCTCGGCCACCGGGCGCAGGCCGTAAGCGCCCATGCCGACGGCGACGCCGACGATGCCGCTTTCGGAGATCGGCGCGTCGAATACTCGCGAGGTGCCGTACTTGGTTTGCAGGCCTTCGGTGCAACGGAACACGCCACCGAAATAACCGACGTCCTGACCGAACACGACGACATTGTCATCACGCTCAAGCATCACATCCATGGCCGAGCGCAGGGCCTGGATCATGGTCATGGTGGTCGTGGTCATGGCGGTTTCCAACTGAATATTGTTGTTGTGATCGTTCATGTCAGATCCCCAACTGCTGACGCTGGCGCTTCAAGTGCTCCGGCATCTCTTTGTAGACGTCTTCGAACATGGTTGCGGCGCTCGGGATCTGGCCGCCGGCGAGGGTGCCGTACTGTTCGGCCTGTTTCTGTGCGGCAATCACTTCAGCTTCGAGTTCGGCACTGACGGCGGCATGTTCTTCGTCCGACCAGTGGCCGACTTTGATCAGGTGCTGTTTCAGGCGGGCAATCGGGTCGCCCAGCGGGAAGTGGCTCCAGTCGTCGGCAGGGCGGTATTTCGACGGATCGTCGGAGGTCGAGTGTGGGCCGGCGCGGTAGGTGACCCACTCGATCATGGTCGGACCAAGGTTGCGGCGGGCGCGTTCGGCAGCCCAGGCGGAAGCGGCGTAGACCGCGTAGAAGTCGTTGCCGTCAACCCGCAGTGAGGCGATGCCGCAACCGACGCCGCGTCCAGCGAAGGTGGTGGCTTCACCGCCGGCGATGGCCTGGAAGGTCGAAATGGCCCACTGATTGTTGACCACGTTAAGAATCACTGGCGCCCGATAAACGTGAGCGAAGGTGAGGGCGGTGTGGAAGTCCGATTCGGCGGTGGCGCCGTCGCCGATCCACGCCGAGGCGATTTTGGTGTCGCCCTTGATTGCCGAAGCCATGCCCCAGCCCACGGCCTGAATGAACTGGGTCGCGAGGTTGCCGGAGATGGTGAAGAACCCGGCGTCTTTCACCGAGTACATGATCGGCAACTGACGGCCCTTGAGCGGATCGCGCTCGTTGGACAGCAGTTGGCAGATCAAGTCGACCAGCGGTACCTCGCGGGCCATCAGGATGCTTTGCTGGCGGTAGGTCGGGAAGCACATGTCGTCGATGTTCAGCGCCAGGGCCTGAGCGCTGCCGATGGCTTCTTCGCCCAGGCTCTGCATGTAGAAGGACATCTTTTTCTGACGCTGGGCGACGACCATCCGGTTGTCGTAGATCCGCGTCTTGAGCATGGCGCGCATGCCCTTGCGGAGAATCTCCACCGGCACGTTTTCAGCCCAGGGGCCCAGAGCGTTGCCTTGATCGTCGAGCACGCGAATCAGGCCACGGGCCAGGTCGGCGGTGTCGGCGGGTTCTACGTTGATGGGAGGTTTGCGCACCGTACCGGCATCGGTCAGATGCAGGTAGGAAAAGTCGGTTTTGCAGCCTGGGCGGCCCGAAGGTTCAGGGACGTGCAGACGCAGCGGTTCATACGCTTGGGTCATGGCTTCTACGCTCGATCTTGTGAATTTCTTGTAGTGAGCTGGCAGTCATTCTTCGGTAAAAGAAATCTTGTCCTACAACAATCATAGGCCCGGCCAAGAAGAATATTTATCTCTGTTTCATTGCGCCTCAGATCATTTGCAGATAAAAATTCTGCATAAACATAAAAAACAGGTGGTTTTGTCTCATGCGCAAACTGGACCGTACCGACATCGGCATTCTCAACAGCCTTCAGGAGAATGCGCGCATCACCAACGCCGACCTCGCTCGCTCGGTGAATTTGTCGCCCACCCCGTGCTTCAACCGGGTCAAAGCAATGGAAGAGTTGGGGCTGATTCGTGAGCAGGTCACTTTGCTGGACGCTGATCTGCTGGGCCTGCACGTCAATGTGTTCATTCATGTCAGCCTGGAAAAGCAGGTCGAGGAAGCATTGCAGCATTTTGAAGAGGCGATTTCCGATCGCCCCGAAGTGATGGAGTGCTATCTGATGGCCGGCGACCCGGATTACCTGATCAGGGTCCTGGTGCCGACCATTCAGTCGCTGGAGCGGTTCATGATGGACTTTCTGACCAAGGTGCCGGGCGTGGCGAACATCCGGTCGAGCTTTGCGCTGAAGCAGGTGCGCTACAAAACCGCGTTGCCATTGCCGGCGAACGGTTTGACCTTGGGCAATTGAGCGTCATGTACCGTCAGATGTCCTCGTAGCGGTAATCGAGCTCTTCGGTGAACAGCGTCTGCTGCACGGTGTAGGTTTGCATCCAGGGCGCAGGCTCGTTGGCAGGGTGAAACACCAGTATTGATCCACTCATTTCATCCGATGGAAAGGAAGGAATGTTGGGGTGTTGGTGCTTCCAGCGCTCCCAGAGCAGGTCGAGGTAGCAGTGGTGCAGGAAAAAGATCGGGTCGTTGGGCGAGGAGGCTTCGGCCATGCTGCCACCGATCCAGGCGTGCACCGGATTGTGAAGCTCGCGTTCAGCGGAGTTTTCCCAGCCTGCTTGATCGGTGGCTTGCCAATAGGGCGTTCTGTTCAAGGCTGAAATAACCGCTTCGGCAGAGGGCAAGGTCTCTTGTGCTCCGAGGTTGCGGCGTACGCCCGGATTGCCGGTGCCTTCGTCCCAAACGACGACGTTGAATTGAGAATGCTCGCTGGAAAATGGGCCGCTTGTTACGCGCTGATCTTGTGTGTTGTCACCGTTCCCGCCCATGAAGCTTGAGGTGAAGGGATTGTCTGGCCCTGTGATTTGCCAGTTCCAATAAGGCAGTGTTATGCCTGGGTTGTTGGCGGCAACCTGCAAGGCCACTTCAAACTGGCGGATCAGAACTCGGTGCCAAGGGAAGAACAAGGGGCTGCGATGGGGGTTGGGCGTCAGGGGGTTGCCTCGCCCCATCGAGTTTTTGTGGATTTGTACAAAGTCATCGTAGCGACTTTGTTGTCCGGGCCGCAGGACGCTGTCGACATTGTTTTTAAGTAACAGAACCGCATCGATGAAGGCGTTTTTTTGCGCCTTTGTCGTGTCGCGGTGGTTTTGACGAATATCCATGTTGTAAAGACTCCATTGAATGTATACCCAATGAAGTCTGGCCGTCGGCGGGATTTTTTCCAGTTCATCTCTATCGCCAGAGAGTGTAGGAAAGTCTTTTATTTCAGATAGTTAAGAGAGTATTCCTACAAGAGATTCAGTGGGATCTTGAGGTAGACCGCGCCATTGTCCTCTGGCGCCGGAAAATTCCCCGCACGCACATTCACCTGGATCGCCGGCAGCAGTAGCGTCGGCATGCCCAACCCGGCATCGCGTTTTGTGCGCATGTCTACAAACGCCGCTTCATCAATGCCGTCATGCACATGGATGTTGCTTTTGCGCTGTTCGCCGACGGTGGTCTGGCAGCGTGCCGGGCGACTTTCAGGCGGGTAATCGTGGCAAACGTAAAGCTTCACACTCGCCGGGAAGGCCAAAAGTTTGTGGATCGAGTTGAACAACTGATGAGCATTGCCGCCGGGGAAGTCGCAGCGCGCAGTGCCGACGTCAGGCATGAACAACGTGTCGCCGACCAGAATCTGTTCGCCGTCGATCAGGTAAGCCATATCCGCCGGGGTGTGACCGGGGACATGCAGGGCGGTGGCCTTGAGGTTGCCGATCATGAACGACTCGTTCGCGGCGAACAGGTGATCGAACTGTGAGCCATCAACGCAGAACTCAGGCTCCAGATTGAACAGCGCCTTGAACACGTTCTGCACTTTGCTGATCGATTCGCCAATGGCGATCTTCCCGCCCAGCTCGCGACGCAGATACGGTGCGGCGGACAGGTGATCGGCATGGGCGTGGGTTTCCAGCAGCCATTGCACCTGCAGGTTGTGTGCGCGGACGAAGGCGATGATTTTGTCGGCCTGAGCGGTACAGGTGCGCCCGGCGGCGCCGTCGTAATCGAGCACCGGGTCGACGATCGCGCATTGCCCGCCATCCGCCTCGTACACCACGTAGGTGTAGGTGCAGGAGGTGGGGTCGAGGAAAGCTTCAATCAGCGCGGGCATGGGCATGAACCTGTGCAGAGGACGAGAAAAGTCAGGTGGCGAAAAGTCGCTTGCAACACTTTATGTAAAAACATAATGTTCGCAGCTTAAGTGACGTTGAGGGCTTCCTGCAAATGCAATCCAGTTTGAGCGAATGTGAAGTTGCGCAATTGCGCGCCTCGGCCTCCAAGGCCTGCGCCTTGCTCAAGGCCCTGGCCAACGAGGATCGCTTGTTGATCCTGTGCCAACTGACTCAGGGCGAGCGCAACGTCGGCGAACTGGAAAAAATGACCGGCGTGCGTCAGCCGACCCTGTCCCAGCAACTCGGCATTCTGCGTGATGAAGGTTTGGTCGCGACGCGCCGCGAAGGCAAATACATTTTTTACGGCCTGGCCAGCCCGGAAGTCATCCAGGTGATGAAAACCCTCTCCGGTTTGTATTGCGGGGCGGTAGTCAAAAGCTGGGGCCACTCATAAATGTCAGCCAGCAAACAAACCCGATTCGGGAGCGGACTTGCGTCAAGGCGACACCCTTCTTGCGTGCAGTAAAAGGAACAAGCAATGAACGATCAACACGGGGGCCCATCCATCAGTGCAGATATCGTGGTCATCGGCGGCGGTACGGCCGGCATCGCTTTCGTTGCCAGTCTGCTCAAGCGCGATCGGCACTTGAAAGTCACTGTGATCGAACCGAGCGCCCAGCACTACTACCAACCGGCGTGGACGCTGGTCGGCGCTGGCGCCTACGACGTGAAAGACACCGTAAGACCGATGACCAAGGTGCTACCGCGTCAAGTCACCTGGGTGCAGGCAGCGGTGACCAACGTCGATCCGGACACTCGCCAACTCACCCTCAACGATCAACGTATCGTCAATTATCAAAACCTTGTCGTCTGCCCCGGCCTGCGTCTGGCCTGGGAAAAAATCGAAGGCTTGCAGCAAAGCCTTGGTCAGCACGGCGTGACCTCCAACTACAGCTATCAGCACGCGCAATACACCTGGGACCAGGTGCAGAAATTGCGCGGTGGCAAAGCGCTGTTCACACAACCGGCGATGCCGATCAAATGCGCCGGTGCGCCGCAAAAGGCGCTGTACCTGTCCTGCGATCACTGGCGTAAAACCGGCGTGCTGAACAACGTCAATGTCGAGTTCAATCTTGCCGGTGCCGCATTGTTCGGCGTGGCGACGTTCGTGCCGCCGCTGATGAAGTACATCGACAAGTACAACGCCCGACTGGCCTTCAACGCCAATCTGGTCAAGGTCGACGGCCCGGCGAAAACGGCATGGTTCGAGATCAAGGACGCTGACGGCAACGTCACCCGCGAGGCAAAAACCTTCGATTTGCTGCACGTCGTACCGCCGCAGGTCTCCCCGGATTTCATCGCACAAAGTGCGTTGGCCGACGCTGCCGGCTGGTGTGAAGTCAATCAGCACAGCCTGCAGCACCCGCGTTATCCCGAGGTGTTCGCACTGGGTGATATCTGCGGCACAACCAATGCGAAAACCGCGGCGGCGGTGCGCAAGCAAGTCGTGGTGGTGGCGCAAAATCTGTTGGCCCAACGCAAGCAACAGCCGCTGCCGCTGAAATACGACGGTTATGGCTCATGCCCACTGACGGTGGAGAAGGGCAAGGTGATCCTCGCCGAGTTCGGTTATGCCGGGAAGTTGCTGCCGACCTTTCCCCTTGACCCGACGGTGCCGCGTCGTTCGGCGTGGTTACTCAAGGCAACGTTGCTGCCGTGGTTCTACTGGCACGGCATGCTCAAGGGGCGCGAGTGGCTGACTTCCCTGTCCAAAGTTGACTGAGGACTCCTTATGTTGCTGGCAAGTCTGTTTGGTGTGCTGATGGGGTTGGTTCTTGGGCTGACGGGGGCGGGCGGCGGGATTCTCGCGGTGCCGGCGCTGGTGCTCGGGCTCGGCTGGACGATGACCCAGGCAGCGCCGGTGGCGTTGTTTGCGGTCGGCAGTGCGGCGGCGGTCGGCGCCATCGACGGCTTGCGCCATGGTCTGGTGCGTTATCGTGCGGCGCTGCTGATTGCGGCGCTGGGTGCGGTGTTTTCGCCGCTGGGGATCTACTTCGCGCATCAATTGTCGGAAAAGATCCTGATGATTCTGTTCAGCCTGCTGATGGTCATGGTGGCCTGGCGCATGCTGCGCCGTGAGCGTCAGCAGCAGGGCCCCAGCGATCATGGCCACGCCAGTTGGGGCCAGAAGAATTGCATGCTCAATGAACAAACCGGCCGATTGGACTGGACGGCCAAATGCACCGCCACGCTTGCGGCGCTGGGCGCGATTACCGGTGTGGTGTCCGGATTGCTCGGTGTGGGCGGCGGCTTCCTGATCGTGCCGGCATTCAAGCAACTGACCGACGTGCAGATGCGCGGGATTGTCGCAACGTCGTTGATGGTGATCAGTCTGATTTCCGCCATCGGTGTGATCGGCGCGTTTCACGCCGGCGTTCGCATCGACAGTCAGGGCGTCGCGTTTATCGTCGCCAGCATTGTTGGCATGATCATCGGCCGCAAGCTCAGCGCGCGGGTGCCGGCGCGGGCGTTGCAGGTGGGGTTTGCCAGTGTGTGTGTGGTGGTGGCGGTTTATATGTTGCTGCGGGCTTGAGTTGAACCTTGTGGCGAGGGGCACAAGCTCCCTCACCACAGCGACGGTTTACAGCACCAGATGCGGCAACCACAGCGAAATCGCCGGAACATACGTCACCAGCAACAACACCATCAACAGCACCGCATAAAACGGCATAAGCGCTTTCACGGTGCTCTCGATACTCACCTTGCCCACCGCCGAACCGACAAACAGCACCGCGCCCACCGGCGGCGTTATCAGCCCGATCCCCAGATTGACCAGCATGATCATGCCGAACTGCACCGGGTCAACGCCAATGCCCAGAATCACCGGCATCAGGATCGGCGTCAGGATCAGGATCAGCGGCGCCATGTCCATCACCGTGCCCAGCAACAACAGCATGGCGTTGATGCACATCAGGATCACGTAGCGGTTGTCCGACAGCGTCAGGAACATCGTGGTGATCTTTGCCGGGATCTGCATCAGGGTCATGATGTAACCGAAGCTGGCGGCAAAGCCGATCAGGATCATCACGATCGAAATGGTCCGCACGGTGCGGTGCATCAGTTTCGGCAGTTCGCTCCATTTGTAGTCGCGATAGATGAACATCGTCACGAAGAATGACCACAGCACGGCGATGGCCGCCGACTCGGTGGCGGTAAAAATCCCCGAGAGAATCCCGCCCAGGATGATCACCATCGCCATCATGCCCCACATCGCCTCGCCGCAGATTTTCAAGGCCTCGCGCAGCGGTATGACTTCACCTTTGGGGTAGTTGCGTTTTTTCGCGAAGATCAAGCACAGCGCCATCAGGCACGCGCTCATCATCAGCCCGGGCACGACACCGGCCATGAACAGCGAGCCGATAGACACGGTGCCGCCAGCCGCCAGGGAATAAAGCACCGAGTTATGGCTGGGCGGCGTCAGCAACGCCTGCACCGAACCACTGACGGTGACCGCCGTGGAGAACTCGCGCGGATAGCCTTTGCGCTCCATTTCCGGGATAAGCACCGAACCGACCGAAGCGGTATCGGCCACCGAGGAGCCGGAGATCGCGCCAAAAAACGTCGAGGCCATGATGTTGACCAGCGACAGGCCGCCGCGCACGAATCCCACCAGCACCCCGGCGAACGCCACCAGCCGCCGTGACATGCCACCTTCGGCCATGATCGCGCCAGCGAGGACGAAGAACGGGATCGCCAGCAGCGAAAACTTGTTCACCCCACCAGCCACCTGAATCATCAGGGCCTGGAACGGGATATCGATCCACCACGCGCCGATCAATGCCGACAGCCCGAGGGCGTAGGCCACTGGCATGCCGATCAGGATCAAGACAATAAAACTGCCCAACAGAATCAACGCGTCCATCAGGCAGCCCCTTCGTTTTCTTCAACCAGATCGAACCGCACCACGCGGCGGTTGCTCTGGTCACCCAGAAACAATTTTTCCAGCACGAAAATCATGGTCAGCGCGCCACCGATCGGGATGGGCATGTAGGTGATGCCCACGCGCAAAGTGGGCAGGGCGCTCATGAACTGGTTCCAGGTCGACAGGCACAGTTTGGTGCCCCAAATGGTCATGAACAGGCAAATGGTGGCCATCAGCAATTGCGACACGATGCCCATGCCTTTGCGCAGTGGCGCAGGCATGCGGTCGGTCAGCATGGCCACGGCCATGTGTGCGCCAGCGCGATAACTGGCGGCGGCACCGATGAAGGTAAAGACCATCATCAGCAGGATTGAAGTCGGCTCCGGCCAGCTCGAACCGGTACCGAGAACGTAACGGGCAAACACCCCCCAAGGGATGATCAGGGAAATCGTCAGCACCGACAGACCGGCGACCCATATGCAGGCCATGTAGATCCGGTCGTTGATGCCCAGCAGCAGATTCTTCATCGGGTTCCACCGTAACCGGGCAGGCGCGGACATCCATCGAGGTCTGCGCTGCCGGGCCTTTCGTTGAGGGCAGGGAGGGTTACTGAACGGCTTCGATACGCTTGATCAGATCGGCGTAAGGCGCGCCGTATTTCTCGCGGATCGAAGCGGTGGCCTCGTAGAAGGGTTTCTTGTCGACGGTAATGAACTCGACACCGGCAGCCTTGAGTTTTTCTTCACTGCTCACCGTCTTGGCGTCCCACAACGTGCGTTCCTGGGCTTGCGCGGCCTTGGCCGCTTTTTTCACCAGGGCCTGTTGATCCGGGGTGAGTTTGTTCCAGGTGGTTTTCGACATCACGATCGGCTCGGGCAGGATCAAGTGCCCGGTCAGGCTGTAGAACTTGGCGTTCTGATAGTGGTTGTGTTCAAGCATGGTCGGCGGGTTGTTTTCTGCGCCGTCGATTACCCCGGTTTGCAAGGCACTGAAGATTTCCCCGGTGTCCATCGCAATGCCATTGCCGCCCATGGCGTTGATGGTTTCGATGAACATGGGGTTGCCCTGCACACGAATCTTCATGCCCTTGAGGTCTTCCAGTTTGCGCACGGGTTTTTTGGTGTAGAGGTTACGGGTGCCGCCGTCCATCCAGGCCAGGGCGACCAGGTTGAATTCGGAGTTGGTGATTTTGTCGAGAATCTCGTCGCCGATTTCACCGTCGATGATCTTGCGCATGTGCGCCTGGTCGCGGAACACGAACGGCATGTTGAACACGTTCACGTCCGGCACCACCGGGCCGACGATGCCGAGGCTGACGCGGGCCATCTGGATCGCACCGACTTGCGCCTGTTCGACCACTTCTTTTTCCGAGCCGAGCACGCCACCGGCGAACATCTTGAAGGTCAGTTTGCCGTCGCTCTCGGCGACCAGGGTTTTGCCCAGTTGCTCTTCGGCGACCACGGTCGGGTATCCGGCCGGGTGGACATCGGCGAACTTGATTTCCAGTGCCTGAACGGCGCTGCTGAGGGTGAACGCAAGGGGAAGTGCGGCGACGAGCAAGGTGCGTTTGAAGTCCATGAGGGTGTCTCCAGTCTTGTTATTTTTGTGGTCAAGGCGAAGCGGTGCAGCAAAGGCGCGTTACAGCAAATTGTCGAAAACCGGTTCCGGCAAGCCTTTGACGCCGGCGTTCAAAGCGAACAAGCCCCCGGCCAGAGACTGCGGGTCGTGATCGTCGCCGGGGCGGATCGAGGCGACAAACAAGGTGTCCATCCGGCTACCGCCGAAGGCGCACATGGTCGGTTTTTTCACCGGCACGGGCAGTGAGTAATCGAGTCGCCCGTCGGGGGTGAAACGATGAACGAGTCCGGCGTCGTTGCCGCAGATCCAGTAGCAACCGTCGGCGTCAACGGCGGCGCCATCAGGGCGACCGCTGTAGTGATTCATGTCGACGAACACGCGGCGGTTCGACGGCGTGCCGCTGGCGGTGTCGTAGTCAAATGCCCAGATCCGTTGCACGTTGGGGTGTGAGTCGGACAGGTACATCGTCTTGCCGTCCGGGCTGAAGCCCAGGCCGTTGGGCACGATAAAGCCATCGAGTTGCGCTTCGATCAGCCCGCACTGGCCGGCGCCGTAGCGATATAGCCGGCCTTCGGGGGCGTTCAAACCCATGTTCAGCACCATGCTGCCCGCCCAGAAACGGCCCTGACGGTCGCAGCGACCATCGTTGAGGCGCATGTCTCCACGGCTGTGTTCGACTTGGGCGAGTAATTCGCTGTCGAGGCTGCCATCGCTATGCGGGTGCAAGTGAAAGAAACCGCTCTCCATGCCCGCCACCCAGCCGCCACGGCTGTGACGGGCGATGCAGGCGAGCATTTCGGGGGCTTTCCACGCGTGGACATGCCCGGTGTCAGCGCTCCAGCGTTGCAGCCCGCCATTGGGAATATCCACCCAGTAAAGAGCGTTTTCCTGCGCGACCCAGACCGGGCTTTCGCCGACCGCGTTGCGGGCGTCGACGATCAATTGGGCATGCATACTCATTCTTTTTTGTCCCTGGCAGAGTCATCAGTCACCGAACGGGCCGGCCGCGACGAAAGCGCCACCCTGATAGATCCGCGCCGGGTCATCGGCCGCCGGCATCGGCTGCGCTTCGACCTTGTCGCGGAACACTTCGGAGCTGTCCCGGGCTTCGAAACCCAAGTGGCTGGCCAAGTGGTTGTCCCACCAGACGTCCTTGTTATCGGACATGCCGTACACCACGGTGTGGCCGACGTTCGGGGTATACAGCGAGTGTTCGAGCAGTTGGGTGAGGTCGTCGAAGCTCAACCAGGTGTGCATCATTCGACGGTTCTGTGGCTCGGGGAACGAAGATCCGATGCGGATGCTGACCGTTTCAATGCCGTAGCGATCGAAATAGAAACTGGCCATGTCTTCGCCGTAGGACTTGGACAATCCGTAATAGCCGTCGGGGCGGCGCGCGGAAGCGGCGTCGAGGCGCTCGTCCTGCTGATAGAAACCGATGACGTGGTTGGAACTGGCGAAGATCACGCGTTTCACGCCATGGCGACGTGCCGCTTCATAGATGTGGTAGACGCCGCAGATGTTGGCGCCAAGGATCTCTTCGAACGAGCGCTCGACGGAAACACCGCCGAAATGCAGGATCGCGTCCACGCCTTCGACCAGTTGATGAACCGCCTGTTTGTCGGCCAGATCGCAGAGCACGACTTCTTCGTGATCATCAGCGGCCGGGGGTAGATCGGCGATGTCCGACAGCCGCAGGACATGGGCGTACGGGCGCAGGCGTTCACGCAAAACTTTGCCCAGACCACCCGCGGCGCCGGTCAGCAGCAGACGGTTGAAGGGGGCACGGGAATCAGAATCAGACGTCATGGCAATCCCTGAACACATTGTTATTAGGTTTGTTGTAGGTTGTCGTATGACTGCGCTGAAGTATCGGTAGGGTTTCCCGGTCTTGTCAACGCGACTTTTGGTGTAAATGACGCAAGGGCCAAATCAAAAAACTGCCTCGTCATGCCAACCCCTGTGTGAGCGAGCAAGCTTGCTCCCACAGGGGGGATGCGGCTTCAGGGGTTTACAGCAACGAAATCGGATAGTTGATAAAAATCCGGTTCTCATCGAACTCGTTGTTGCTGAAGTCCCGGCGAATCGTCGCGTTGCGCCATTTCACGTTGAGATTTTTCAGCGGCCCGCTCTGTACGGTGTAGGCCAGTTCGGACTCGCGACCCCATTCCTTGCCGTCGGTAATGGTCCCGGTGTGCACGTTATCGCCGCTGATGTAGCGGTTCATCAGGGTCAGACCGGGGATGCCGAGGGCGGCGAAGTTGTAGTCGTGGCGAAGCTGCCAGGAGCGTTCCTTGGCGTTGTCGTAGCTGGCGTTGTAACTGTCGTTGGCCAGGGTGCCGCCGCTGGTACCGTTGACCCGCATCCAGCCGTTATCGCCACTGAGCTTTTGCAGGCCGACATAGAAAGTGTTGCCACCGTATTTGGCCGAGAGCAGGGCGAATGCGGTTTTGTTGTCCAGATCGCCCGCCAGCGCGCTGCCATTCTCCTTGCCGTTGAAGAAACCGAGATTGGCGCCCAGGGTCCAGTCGCCCATGGGCTGGCTGTGACTGAGGTTGAAGTACTGCTGCTGATAAATGTCGCTGAGTTCGGCGTACCACACGCCGACCAGCGTGCGCTTGTCATTGAAGGTGTATTCGCCACCGCCGAAGTTGAAACGGTCAGAGGTGAATGCACCTTTGCCGTTCATCGACATGTCTTCCATGCTCGCATCGTTACGCGGGCTATTGGCGCGGAACTGGCCGCCGTAGAGGCTCAGGCCATTGATTTCGGTGGAGGTGATCTGGCCCCCGCGGAAGGTCTGCGGCAGGGAACGGCCATCGTCGGAGCGCAGGATCGGCAGCACCGGCATCCACTCGCCGACCTTCAGTTCGGTCTTCGATACCTTGGCTTTGAGCGCTACACCCAGGCGACCGAAATTGTCCGCCGGACGTCCATCATCGTGGATCGGCAACAATTGCGTACCGCCGGTGCCTTTGCCGCCATCGAGCTTCTGCGAATACAGCCCCAGCACGTCCAGGCCGAAACCGACGGTGCCTTGAGTGAAGCCGGATTTGGCGTCGAGGATGAAACTTTGCGTCCACTCCTCAGCCTTGCCCTGTGCGTTGTTGGGGTTGGTGAAGTTGCGGTTGAAGTAGGCGTTGCGCAGGTTCAGCGTGGCTTTGGCATCATCGACGAAGCCTTCGGCGCTGGCGCTTAGCGGAGCCAACAAGACGAGGCTGCTGCAGCCAATCAGGCTCAGGGGAGAGCGGATGAAAGTCGTGCGGGAATGACGAACGGATTTGCGGACGAAAGTGCTCACTATGACGCTCCCTTGTTTCTTGTTTTTATTTATGTTGTGCGTTGTCGTACAACATCGGGGGCGATATTTGCGGAGCTTCAGGGGAATGTCAACAGGAAGTTATACGATGACCATCAAAGCGCAAGCAGCCCTGATCATGGCGTGAGCAGGGCTGTTTCGGCGCAATCAATGGTTGTAGAGCGCTTCGCTGTTATCTATCAGCGGATTTTTCTCGGTCAGCACGATCTGCGCAATTTGATCCTTGCGCATGAAGCTGACTTTCGGATGAGACTGCGCGTAACGGATGAACCGCTCCATGGCTTCGACCATCGCGGGAGTGCCGCCAATCCGGTCGTGCAAACTCACCGACATCATCCGTCGCTTGTTGGCGCCCAGTTCATGCCCGCGCTGGGCTATTGCCTTGGCCAGTTCCGGGTGCTTGAGCGCCGCTTCGCCGACCACATGGGAGGTGACTTTGATTGCGGTGCGATCCCACAGGTCAAGCATGCGCCACAGGCCTTCCTTGTAGCCATAATCAAACCAGGTCTGCGCCGGAAAGTCGGGGTAGCCCTTGGGCAGCGGGCTACCTGAGAACGGGCTTTCGGCGCCCTCGGGCTGGCCGCCGGTTTCGAATTGCATCGACACCGAGATCACCAGTTGCGAACCGTCCGGCCACGGGCGTTCCTGAGCAAAGGTGAGGGGGGATTAGCAGGGCGGCTGCCAGAAGGCTTTTCAGCAAGCCGTGTGAGCGTTGTGGGTGGGGCGTATTCATAACGGGCACCTTGCAGATTGAGAAGGGTTGCAAGGATGGCAGTCGCCCGACGCGGGAAAAATCCGCTGTCGGCGAGAGGACCTTTAAACAAATTTTACGAATCCGGCTTCACATGATTTCTGCGTAAGCGTCAGCCTGCTCCTTCACGGGACATGGGTTTGCCGGACGATTTACGGCACATTCAAGCCAAATCAGCACAAGGCCTTTCAATGGATTGATGCGCCCTGGGATGTCGGTGGTGGTGAGTATTGATACGGCGGCGGGCGACACGCAGCCTCATTGATCAACACAACGCCTACAAAGGCTTTGCGGTGGTGTTCAGGCCGCAATCATCGGCGGCAGGGTGCCGAGTAGCGAGACGGCGGCAACTGCCCCGATCCCCAGCAACCATTCGATCATCACACTGCGTCTGAGCGCGCCGATCCGCTGTTCGCAATCCTCGCTTCGCGAGCGATTGAACAACGCCAACCCCAGCATTCCCAGCACCAGCAATGCCTTGATCAACAGAATCAGGGCGAACCCGCTGAACAATGGTGTTGGCCACCACTGGCCGGTCAGCACGCGAACGTTGATCAACCCGGTGATCAACAGGCCTGCAACCAGCGCATAGCCGACACCACTGAAGCGCCGCAGGATCTGGCCCATGGGTTCGCTTGGCGCGCGCAGCAGCATCACCAGCAACAACAGCCCGCCGAGCCACGCTGCCACACAAATCAAATGCAGGGCCTGATTGAGGATCAGCAGTTGTCCGCTCAGACCCTCCAGCATCGCGCCGTGACCGACCGGCGCCAGTGTCACCGCCAGCAGCGCGCTCAGCCCCAGCCGCAAGGGTGTGCTTGAACGCCAGGGTGTAAACAGCAACGCCAGCAGCGCTGCGTTGAGCAGCAAATGCCAGCGCCAGACTTGACCAAAAAATGTTTTGCCAAACACCAGCGCAAGCGTGTCCGGATCGAATGCCGCCGCCGTTGAACCGGCCATACTCGCGGTGATCAGCAACGCCCAGGCCACCCCGCTGAGCAGCGCAACGGTCGCCAGCCAACGGGCCAGTCGCGCGGTACGAAGGTCTAGCATCCGCGCTTCGCCCTTGAGCAGCAACGGTCTGAACAACCAGACCCCGAACAACATCAACACCACGCTCAAATGCAGGAACCGGCACAGCACCAGCGCTTCACTCATGAATTACTGACCAACCTTGAACTGATAGGCGCCTTCGCTCTTGTGCGTGTCGACCGACACCGCGTGCCATTCGACTTTGTACTCACCGCCAGTCAGCGGTGCCGCAGGGGTGACGATCAGGGTTTTCTTGTCTTTGTCCTGGGTAGTCAGCGCTTTGACCGCGACCGGCACGCCATCCTTGGTCAGCGTGACTTTGGTGAAACTGGCTTCCACACCCTCGGAGAACGTCAGGCGCAGATCCGCAGGTGCGGCGACGGTGCTGTCGGCAGCCGGGGTCTGGCTTTTCAGGTGGGCGTGGGCCCATACCGAAGAGGCGGCGAACAGCGAGGCGAGCAGGGCCGTGGTGGTCAGAACGTTCTTGAACAGCATCGCAGGTACCTCTGGGGCAGGATCGAATAAGGGGGCAGTTTAGCCATGCGACTGCGTCTATACGAAGTTTTGTTTTCAGCGGTCGCCCCAGTGGCAGAGCGGGTGCTAGTCTTGGGCAAGGTTGTTGTCAGGGAGCCCACATGGGCAATCACAAGATCGAGATTCGTCGCAGTAACGTCGAAAAAATTCTCCTGGCGGCGGAAAAGGTTTTCGCCGAAAAAGGTTTCGGTGGCACCGCCATGGCCGACATCGCCGCCGAAGTGCAACTGCCGCGCTCCAACCTGCACTACTACTTCTCAACCAAGAGTGAGTTGTACAGCGCCGTGCTGTTCGACCTGCTGGAAGTGTGGAAGCAGGATGCGTTGTGCTTCGAGATGTTCGACGATCCGCGTGTGGTGCTCAGCAGCTATATCCGCGCCAAGATGAACCACTCGCGCAGCCGGCCGTACGGTTCAAAAGTCTGGGCCAACGAAATCATCCACGGCGCGCCGACGCTGGGCGAAGCGCTGGACGCCAGCCTGTACGACTGGGCGAAGATGAAGGAAGCGAAGATTCGGCAGTGGGTCGATGACAAGCGGATTTTGCCGGTGGAACCGTCGAGCCTGCTGTACATGATCTGGGCTTCGACCCAGCACTACGCCGACTTCGACCATCAGGTGAATATCTTGAATGATCACCAGCCGCTGTCGGACATGCAGTTCGAGCGGGCGGTGCAGACGGTGACCAGTGTGATCTTGCGCGGGATCGGGTTGGAGCCTTGAGACGTGGGGCGCGGCTGCCAGCCTCTTCGTAAGCAACCCCGCTCCCACAGGAAAATACATTCCAACTGTGGGAGCGGGCTTGCTCGCGAAGGCGTCAGGTCAGACGCCTCAAGCCTCAAGCCGAAACGTGATACGGGTTTCTCGGATCATGATTCCAGTCCAGAAACGGCTTGCCCGTCTCCATCGGTACCATCTCGATGCAATCAGCCACCGGACAGGTGATCTGACACAGATTGCAGCCCACACACTCGTCATCGATCACTTCGTATTTATGCGTCCCGTCGGCCTGCTTCAGGCTGCTGATCGCCTGATGTGAGGTGTCCTCGCAAGCAATGTGGCAACGCCCACAACCAATGCACGCCTCCTGATCAATTTTCGCGATGACCTGATAGTTGATATCCAGGTACTTCCAGTCGGTGGTATTGCCCACCGCACGCCCGGAAAACTCGGCGATGTTGGCGTAACCCTGACTGTCCATCCACCGCGACAAGCCGTCTTTCATCTCCTCGACAATCCGGAAGCCATGCAACATGGCCGCCGTACACACCTGCACCGCGCCGCTGCCCAGCGCCATGAATTCCGCCGCATCGCGCCAACTTCCGATGCCGCCAATCCCGCAGATCGGCAGGCCTTGGGTCTGCGGATCGCGGGCGATTTCCGCGACCATGTTCAGCGCAATCGGCTTGACCGCCGAGCCGCAGTAACCACCGTGGGTGCTTTTGCTGCCGACGGTGGGCAGGGCGACCATGTGTTCCAGATCGACGCTGGTGATCGAATTGATGGTGTTGATCAGCGACACCGCATCGGCACCACCGCGATGGGCGGCGCGGGCGGCGACGCGGATGTCGGTGATGTTCGGGGTCAGTTTGACGATCACCGGCAGCGAGCTATACGTCTTGCACCAGCGGGTGACCTGCTCGACATATTCCGGCACCTGACCGACTGCCGCACCCATGCCACGCTCGGGCATGCCGTGAGGGCAGCCGAAATTCAGTTCGATGCCATCGGCGCCTGTGGCTTCCACCAGCGGCAGGATGTGTTTCCACGACTCCTCCACGCACGGCACCATCAACGACACGATCAGTGCGCGATCCGGCCAGTCCTTTTTCACCTGAGTGATTTCGCGCAGGTTGATTTCCAGCGAGCGGTCGGTGATCAGTTCGATGTTGTTGATGCCCAGCACTTCGCGGTTGTTGCCGTAATGGGCTGAGTACCGTGACGACACGTTGACCGCCGCCGGGTCTTCTCCCAGGGTCTTCCAGACCACGCCGCCCCAGCCCGCCTCGAAGGCACGCACCACGTTGTAGGCCTTGTCGGTCGGCGGCGCGGAGGCCAGCCAGAAGGGGTTGGGGGCTTTGATGCCGGCGAAGACAATCGAGAGATCGGCCATTTACGCAGCCTCCACATTGAGCATCAGTTGAGCGTTGATGGCCTCGGCGGCCCGTTTGCCGTGCTGCACGGCTTGCACGGTCAGATCCTGGTCGAGGCTGGTGCAGTCGCCACCGGCATACACGCCTTGAATGCTGGTGCGCAGATTGGCGTCGACCTGGATTCGTTCGCCCTGACGCTTGAGTTCGCGAGCCAGCGGGTCGGTGAGGGCGCTGCTGTCGAAGGCCTGGCCGATGGCTTTGAAGATCGCATCGGCGGCCAGTTCGAAGGTTTCGCCCGTGGTTTGCAGGCGACCGTCGACCAGATCGGTGCGGGCAAAACGCATACCGCACACGCGGCCCTGATCGTCGAGCAAGACTTCTTCCGGCTGTGCCCAGGTCAGCAGGCGTACCTGATTGGCTTTGGCGATGTCCTGTTCGTGACCGGTCGCGCCCATGTCCGCCGCGCCACGGCGATACACCAGATTGACGTCTCTGGCACCGAGGCGGGCCATTTGCACGGCCATGTCGATGGCGGTGTTGCCAGCGCCGAGGACGATGCAGCGCTGCGCCAATGGCAGTTGCGTGAGGTCATCGGCCTGGCGCAGTTCGCGGATGTAATCGGTGGCGGCGAGCAGCCCTGGCGCCTCTTCGTGGGCCAGACCGAGTTGTTTGCTGGCATTGAGGCCCAGGCCAAGGAACACCGCATCGAACTGTTGGTGCAGTTCGCTCAGAGTCAGGTTGTCGCCGAGTTTCTGCCCGTGACGGATTTCGATGCCGCCGATCTGCAGGAGGAAATCCAGCTCCTTTTGCGCGTAATCGTCGACCAGTTTGTACTTGGCGATCCCGTACTCATTGAGGCCGCCGGCCTTCTCCCGCGCTTCGAAAATCACCACGTCATGGCCGTGCATCGCGCTGCGGTGCGCGCAGGACAACCCGGCCGGGCCGGCACCGACCACGGCAATCCGTTTGCCGGTGGTGGCAGCGCGCTGGAACGGGTGTTCGCTGAAGTGTGCGTTGTCCACGGCGTAGCGCTGCAACAGGCCGATCAGCACCGGCGCGCATTCCTGGGCGTTGTTGCGAACGCAGGCTTGCTGGCAAAGGATCTCGGTCGGACAAACCCGCGCACAACTGCCGCCGAGGATGTTCGCCGAGAGGATTTTCTGCGCCGCGCCGGGCACGTTGTCCTGATGGATATTGCGGATGAACGACGGGATGTCGATCTCGCTCGGGCACGCATTGACGCAGGGCGCGTCGTAGCAATACAGGCAGCGCGACGCTTCCAGATGCGCCTGCCGGGCATTGAGCGGCGGCGCCAGATCGGTGAAGTGGCCGGCGAGGGCGGCTGCGCTTTCGTGCGGATGCGGTAGATGGTTCAGGGTCTCGATCACGGTTTTTTGCCTCACGGTTATTGAGGTGCTCTGCCTCTGATGGGCAGTGGTTTTTGTAGTGTCCGGGCGGGCCCCTTCGCGAGCAGGCCGCTCCCACATTTGGAATGCGTTCTCCTGTGGGAGCAGGCTTGCTTGCGAAGGCCGAAGGCCTGGTTCTCAGCGTTTCACCGCAGTGGGCTTGTGCATCTGTGCCCGTTTACTCAGCAAATCAAACACCGCCGGATACGCCGGTCGTTCGATATACCGTCCGGCACCACGCTCGGCGCGCAGGTCGCCATCGGCCCAGACCACTTTGCCCTGGCTGACGGTATGGCTCGGCACACCGCGCACGGTCTTGCCTTCGAAGATGTTGAAGTCCACCTGCTGATGGTGGGTTTTGGCGGAGATGGTGCGGGTGCCCTGCGGATCCCACAGCACCAGGTCGGCATCGGCACCGACGCGAATCGCGCCTTTGCGCGGGTAGAGATTGAAGATTTTTGCGGTGTTGGTGGAGGTGAGGGCGACGAAGTCCTGCATCGACAAGCGCCCGCTGTTCACGCCTTCATCCCAAAGCACGGCCATGCGGTCTTCGATGCCGGCGGTGCCATTGGGAATCTTGCTGAAGTCGTCGCGCCCGGCGGCTTTTTGCTCGGCACAGAAGCAGCAGTGATCGGTGGCGGTGGTGTGCAGGTTGCCGTTTTGCAAGCCGTGCCACAGCGCCTCTTGGTGACCCCGCGGACGGAACGGCGGACTCATCACGTAACCGGCGGCGGTTTGCCAGTCCGGGTGTTGGTAGACGCTGTCATCCAGAAGTAAATGCCCGGCGAGCACTTCGCCGTACACCGGTTGACCCTTGCTGCGGGCGTAGGTGATTTCGTCGAGGGCTTCTTTGGTCGAAACGTGGACCAGATACAGCGGCGTGCCAAGGGTTTCGGCGATACGAATGGCGCGACTTGCCGCTTCACCTTCGACCTGCGAAGGACGCGACAGAGGATGCGCTTCCGGCCCGGTAATGCCCTGCGCCATCAACTTGCGTTGCAGGTGATAAACCAGTTCGCCGTTTTCCGCGTGGACGGTCGGCACCGCCCCCAGTTCCAGGCAGCGTTCGAAGCTCGCCACCAAGGTATCGTCGGCGGCCATGATCGCGTTTTTGTAAGCCATGAAATGCTTGAAGCTGTTGACCCCGTGATGGCTGACCAGTTCGGCCATTTCCTCACGCACCTGCTCGCTCCACCAGGTGATTGCAACGTGAAAGCCGTAGTCCGAGGCGGATTTTTCCGCCCAGCCGCGCCATTGATCAAACGCCTCCATCAGCGACTGCTGCGGGTTGGGAATCACGAAGTCAATGATTGACGTGGTGCCACCGGCCAGACCGGCCGCCGTGCCACTGAAGAAGTCTTCACTGGCCACGGTGCCCATGAAGGGCAGTTGCATATGGGTGTGCGGATCGATGCCGCCGGGCATCAGGTATTGGCCGCTGCCGTCGAGCACTTCGGCACCGGCGGGAACATCAAGGTTTTCACCCATGGCTTTGATCACGCCATCAGCGCAATAGACGTCGGCGCGGTAACTTTCATCGTGGGTAACAACGGTGGCGCCACGGATCAACAGAGACATTCCGAGTTCCTCGCAGGCATGACCGACTTGTGTCGGTTCTAGATGTTTTATTGAGGTACAGCGTTGATCGGTGTATTCCTGTCATCGCTGTCAGGAATAGAAACTAGTCGCAGTTTTGCAATAGTTCAAGATAATTTTTTATAAGCTTATTGTTGGAATAAGACATTGATAAACAAGGATAAAAAACAAAAATCACCAAAATGGTGAGGCCTCTCACCATTTTGACGCACTTGACAGGATGGAAATATGGTCAAGATTTCTTATGTGAAATCAGCCGCTTGAAGTTGAGCTGCGGTTGATCGCTCATGAATAAAAAAATGCAGTGCACCAGATTGAGTCCTGACCATTCGGACAACTTGCCAAGTGTTTAGCCTGAGCGCTCAGACAAGTTTTACCGGATACCTCGGGTGAATAATTAAAACTGATGAATATCAGAAAGTTGCACCACGTTTGAAGCACGGCGCGAGGGGCAGGCGGAGTACCCGGCACGTTTATTGATGCCGCCGCTGACACCATGGCCGGTGCATGAAAGTTGTCAGTTCCTCCGGCCATCGTCCGGCTTGTGCGTTCATACGCCAGCCGCCTGATGAGCAAAAAATAATCAGAAGAACAGTGGAGCGGCCATGCAACAGAACAGATCGCAAGTGACCGAGCGCGACGGCTTGTTTGAACTCGAAGCCGGCAGCGACGTCCTCGACAGTCCCCGTTACAACCACGACATGGCACCGACCAAGGTGCACGAACGAACCTGGAACAAATGGCATATCACCGCGTTGTGGGTCGGCATGTCGATCTGCGTGCCGACCTACACCCTGGGCGGCGTGCTCACCGCGTATTTCGGCCTGTCGGTGGGCGAAGCGTTGGTGGCGATTCTGTTTGCCAACCTCATTGTGCTCATCCCCCTGATCCTTAATGCCTTCCCCGGTACCAAGTACGGCATACCGTTTCCGGTGTTGCTGCGCTCATCCTTCGGCATCCTTGGGTCCAACGTGCCGTGTCTGATTCGCGCCTTGGTGGCCTGTGGCTGGTTCGGTATTCAGACAATGTTTGGCGGGTTGGCCATTCACCTGTTTCTCGGTTCGGTGTTCGACGGTTGGAAATCGCTCGGTGGAACCGGGGAGGTGATCGGCTTCATGATTTTCTGGGCGTTGAACCTGTGGGTGGTGATCCGCGGTGCCGAGTCGATCAAATGGCTGGAAACCTTGTCTGCGCCGTTGCTGGTCGCGGTCGGCATCGGCTTGCTGGTGTGGGCGATGCCCAATGTATCGATGACCGAGCTGATGGCGATCCCGGCCAAGCGTCCAGAAGGGGCAAGCGTGGTCAGTTACTTCGCTGCCGGACTGACCGCCATGGTCGGGTTCTGGGCCACGCTGTCGTTGAACATTCCTGACTTCAGCCGTTACGCCAAGAGCCAGAAGGATCAGATCCTCGGGCAGATCATCGGTCTGCCGTTGACCATGTTTCTGTTCGCCGCCCTCGGTGTGGTGATGACCGCCGCGTCGGTCAAACTGGTTGGCGTCACGGTCTCCGATCCGGTCACGTTGATTGGCCATATCCAGAGCCCGGTGTGGGTGGCAGTGGCGATGGCGCTGATCATCGTCGCCACGCTCTCGACCAACACCGCCGCCAACATTGTTTCGCCAACCAACGATTTTCAGAACATTGCCCCCAAGGTGATCAACCGCACCAAAGCCGTGTTGCTGACGGGCGTTGTCGGCCTCGCGCTGATGGCCCATGAACTGCTGAAAAAACTCGGCTGGATTGTTTCCGATGTCAGCCTGGAGTCTGTGTATTCCAACTGGCTGCTGGGTTATTCGAGCCTGCTAGGGCCGATTGCCGGGATCATGGTGGTGGATTATTTCCTGATCAGGAAACAACGACTGGATCTGGCCGGGCTGTACCGCGACGACGTCTATCCGGCGTGGAACTGGGCCGGTTTTGTTGCGTTTGGCGTACCGGTGGTGTTGACCGTGATGTCGCTGGGCAGCGATGCGTTCAGCTGGTTCTACAGCTATGGCTGGTTCACCGGCTCGGCGCTGGGCGGGATTATTTATTACGGGTTGTGCGTGATGCGTGCGCAGCCCTCTGCCGTTAAAACAGCGGTGTAGCGGATGGCCTGTTCGCGATAGCGGTCTACCCGACACCACAGCAATATCCATAAGAAAAGCAGCCTGAGGAGATCCCCATGAACGCAGCCGTAGACGTTCTGCAATCGAGCCATCAGCACATCAACCGTGATCGCCTGTGGGCCTCGCTCATGGAACTGGCCAGGCTCGGTGCCACGGTCAAGGGCGGGGTTTGTCGCCTGGCCCTGACCGATCTCGACCGCCAGGCCCGCGACCTGTTTGTGCAATGGTGCAAGGATGCCGGATGCAGCGTCACCGTCGATGCCGTCGGCAACATCTTCGCCCGGCGCCCCGGGCGCAATCCCGATTTGCCACCGGTGATGACCGGCAGCCACATCGACACCCAGCCCACCGGCGGCAAGTTCGACGGCTGCTTCGGCGTGCTTGCCGGCGTCGAAGTCCTGCGCACGCTCAACGACCTCGGCGTGGAAACCGAAGCGCCGCTGGAAGTGGTGGTCTGGACCAACGAAGAAGGCTCACGATTTGCCCCGTGCATGATGGGCTCCGGGGTGTTCGCCGAGAAATTCACCCTCGAAGAAACCCTCGCCAAAGTCGATGCCGACGGCGTGACCGTTGGCGAAGCACTCAATGCCATTGGCTATGCCGGTCCGCGAAAAGTCAGCGGGCATAAGGTCGGCGCCTATTTCGAGGCGCACATCGAACAAGGTCCTATACTCGAAGACGAACAGAAAACCATCGGCGTGGTGCTCGGCGCGCTGGGGCAGAAGTGGTTCGACCTCAAGCTGCGCGGCGTAGAGGCGCATGCCGGTCCAACGCCGATGCACTTGCGTAAAGACGCGCTGGTCGGCGCCTCGGTGATCGTCGGTGCGGTCAACCGCGCCGCCCTCGGTCATCAACCCCATGCCTGTGGCACCGTCGGTTGCCTGCAAGCCTATCCCGGCTCGCGCAACGTCATTCCCGGCGAAGTGCGTATGACCCTCGACTTCCGTCATCTGGAACCGGCGCGGCTGGACTCGATGATTGCCGAGGTGAAGCACGTCATCGACGCCACGTGCGAAGAACATGGCCTGACTTACGAACTGACCCCGACTGCCGATTTCCCGCCGCTGTACTTCGAAAAAGGCTGTGTCGAAGCCGTACGCGGCGCGGCGAAAGGTTTGGGGCTGTCGCACATGGACATCGTCAGCGGCGCCGGCCACGACGCGATCTTCCTTGCCGAGTTGGGGCCTGCCGGGATGATCTTCGTGCCGTGCGAAGGCGGCATCAGCCACAACGAAATCGAAAACGCTGCACCGGATGATCTGGCGGCGGGCTGTGCGGTGTTGTTGCGGGCGATGCTCGCGGCTTCGGCGATGGTGGCGCAAGGGCAGCGGGCGGCTTGAAGATCAAAAGATCGCAGCCTGCCGCAGGCTGCGATCTTTTTGCTGTCACCCAAATGTCATCAATCCATGCGATGTTGCCGCCCATGAAAATCATCACCTCGGGCGCGGCCTATCTGGATATCGATGCCTATGCCTGCTGTATCGCCTACGCAGAACTGTTGAACCTGCAAGGCATTCCCGCTCGTGCCGTCAGCAGCACACAACCCAACGCCAGCGTGTCGAAAACCGTGCTCGGTTGGGGCCCCGGTCTGCACGTTTACGCCGCGAAGCCGAACGACGAATTCGTCCTGGTCGACGTGTCCGACTATCACCATGTCGACCCAATAGTGGTGCTCGATCAGGTGGTGGAAGTGATCGACCATCATCCGGGTTATGAACATTACTGGGCGCAGAAGCTTGGGACTGCCGCCGATATCCGACCGATTGGCGCGGCGGCGACGCAGGTTTTTCAGCGTTGGCAGGCGGCAGGTTTGGTGTCGCAGATCAGCGAGCAAAGCGCCGCGTTATTGGCCACGGCGATTCTGGATAACACGCTCAATTTCACCGGGCAGACGACTACGGCGGCAGATATCGGGGCGTATGCCGAACTTGCGTCAAGAGCCAAGCTTTGTGCTGACTGGGCCGAACAGTATTTCCTTGAATGCCAGGCCGGCATCGAAGCTAACCTCGCCGCTGCGTTGGCAGCCGATTTGAAACGGATGAAGCCCGACAGCCATTTGCCACATAACTTCGCGCAAATGACGGTGTGGGATGCCGATGCCTTGCTGCAAAAACACCGCTCGACGATCAACTGCTGGATGGCAGAGCAGGGCGAGGACGGGGTGCTGAATGTCATCGGTATCCGCGACAGGAAAAGCTGTTTTCTGGCGCCTTCCACCGTTAGCCAACAAAAATTGAATAGGTTGTTGGCTCTCGATTGGGAGGCTGGAGTGGCTGTTGTAGCGCCTTCAATGCTGCGCAAGGAATTGTTGAAACTGGGGCTTTTTGCTGCCAGTCAAGGCGCGCCAAACAGCATCGTCCAGTAACCCCCTGCATCGCTGCCCGCTAGGCTTGCTCGCGAAGAGGCCAGTCCCGGTAACACAAATTCCCAGGCCCACCATCCTCACCGGTTTAACACATCCCCCATCCACTCCAGATACTGCCTGCGCTCGGAAATCGAGTTATGCCCGGAATCCGGCACCACTTTGAGCACGGCCACGCCCTTGGGGAAATACCCCAGCAAGCGCTCGGTGCTGGCCCGGGGAATCACCTCGTCATCACTCGCCGCCAGCAGCAACGTCGGCACACGAATATGCGCAGCGTACTTGCCCGACTCGAAACGATCCTTGAGCAACCACTTCACCGGCACCCACGGGTATTGCCGCGCCGCAATTTCTTCGAGGCTGTTGTACGGCGTCACCAGAATCAACTGCGCCGCCGGACGCTCACTGGCCAGGCGCACGGCGACGCCCGACCCCAGACTGCGCCCGACCACGGCAATCTGCGGATGGCGGGCAGACACCTGATCGAACAACGCCAGCGCATCTTCGGCAATCGCTTCTTCGGATGGCGAACCGCCGCTACCACCAAAGCCCCGATAGTGCAGGAAAAACAGCGCGTAATCGGGAAACGCTTCGGCAAACGCCGGCAGATTGCGCGATACATCCTCGGCATTGCCGCCGAAATAGATCAGCGCCCGAGGCCCGACGCGCTCGCGCGTAGCGACCCAGATGTCGGCGTCCGGCATCGACAGTTTCAAACGCGAATCGGCGCTCTCGATGGCAGCGGGCTGCGGAAAATAGATCAGCGAGCGCTGGAAAAAGAACAGCGCGGCGCACAGCACCACGTAAACGGCGACGATCAATGCGACGAGTGACATCAGGGTTCGGGACATTCGGCTACTTTTAACGGGGTGTGAGGGTTTGCTGTCGCAGTGTAGTCCAGCGGTTCGCCCCGGCAGCGCTCCAACACAACATGCAACAGACTCACGCAGCGGGGGAGGCAGCATGAGCCACACTGAGGGTTACTCCCGTCGCCGATTGCTCACGCTGGCTGCCGGGGTTTCGGCGGTCTTCACCTTTGAACGGGCGCTGGCCGCTGTCACATCGTGCGCCGCTACCGGAGGCCAAGCCATGCAGACCCGTGTCATCCCTTCAAGCTCGGAGCCCCTGCCTATGGTGGGACTGGGCACCTATCGCGGTTTTGATGTTGTGCCGGGCGATCTGGCCTACAAGCAACTACCGGCGGTGCTCGATGAATTGTTCGCCAAGGGCGGTACGGTGGTCGATAGCTCACCCATGTATGGCCGCGCCGAACAGACCACCGGCGAATTGCTGTCGATCCACGAACCGCGCTCGCCGGCGTTTCTGGCCACAAAGGTGTGGACGCGCGGGCGCAAGGAAGGCATCGCGCAGATGGAGCGGTCGTTCAGCCTGCTGCGCACCGAGCAAATCGACCTGATGCAGATCCACAACCTGCTCGACTGGCAAACCCACCTGCCCACCTTGCGTGAATGGAAGGAGCAGGGGCGCATCCGCTACATCGGCATCACGCATTACACGCCTTCAGCCTATGACGAAGTTGAAGCGCTACTGAAGGCCGAACAGCTGGATTTCCTGCAGATCAACTACGCCCTCGACGACCGAGGCGTGGAACAACGCATCCTGCCACTGTGCCGCGAACGCGGGGTGGCGGTGATCTGTAATCGGCCATTCGGCGGCGGTGGTTTGCTCGCCCGGCTCAAGGGTAAACCGCTCCCGGCGTGGGTCTCGGATGTGCAGGTCAACAGTTGGCCGCAACTGGCGCTGAAGTTTTTGCTGGCGCATCCGGCGGTGACTTGCGTCATCCCGGGTACCGGGAATCCGCGTTACATGGCCGATAACGTCAAGGCCGGATTCGGCCCGATGCTGACTGATGCGCAACGGCATCAGTTGATTGCGTGGGTCGGTTAGGCCCATTCAACCGCGAAAGCGCAACGCCTCCAGCAACAACGCAAACGCCGGTGCCGCCTGGCGCCGACTCGGGTAGTAGAGGTGATAACCGGCGAAGCGCGGGCACCAGTCTTGCAGAACTTGCACCAGCCGACCCTCTGCCAGATGCGCCGTGACGAGGTTCTCCGGGATGTAACTCAGGCCAAAACCGTCCAGTGCCGCGTCGAGTAACGGGTAGACACCATTCAGCGTGATCTGCCCGGACACCCGCACCTTGAGGCTTTCGCCGTCCTTTTCAAACTCCCAGGTGTACAGCCCGCCATTGGTGGGCAGGCGCAGGTTGTTGCAGGCGTGGTCGGTCAGGTCACGTGGCGTTTGTGGCGGTGGACGGCTGGCGAAGTAGGCCGGTGAGCCGACGACCACCATGCGCATGTCCGGGCCGATGCGCGTGGCGATCATGCCTTGGGCAACGTCTTCGCCCAAGCGCACGCCGGCATCGAACCCTTGCCCGGCGATGTCAACGAAGCCGTAATCGCAGCAGACTTCGACGGCGATGTCGGGGTATTTCGGCAGGAACGCCTTGAGTACCGGGCGCAGCAGCCAGTCCAGCGAATGATCGGTGGCGCTGATGCGAATCTTGCCCGCCGGGGTTTCACGCAGGTTGCTCAGGGCGGCGAGTTCCAGTTCGATCTCTTCGAAGCGCGGGCCGATGGTTTGCAGCAGGTGCTCGCCGGCCTCGGTGGGGGAGACGCTGCGAGTGGTGCGCGTGAGCAGGCGCAGACCAAGGCGCGCTTCGAGGGCGCGGATGGTGTGGCTGAGCGCGGACTGCGAGATGCCAAGTTTGGCGGCGGCTTTGGTGAAGCTGCGCGCGCGCGCCACGGCGAGGAAGGCGAGCAGGTCACTGGCGTTTTCGCGAAGCATTAATGAGTTTCCTGCATAAGTTATTTCGAACTCTAGTCGATTATCTGAAGAGTCGGCGCCGGTAAAGTTCAGGCATCACTTGCTGGAGAGACCGCCATGAACCCGATTGCCGCTTCTGCGTTGACCCTTTCCTTGTTGGCCGCCGACGCCCAAGCCAGCGAAATCCCGCGAGTCACCGTTACGCCCAACGGCTCACAACCGTCGGCCCAGGGGCCGGCGGATTGGTTCACCGGAACCGTGCGGATCGATGCGCCGTTCAAGGGCACTGATCGGGCGCGGGTCAGTGGCGCTACCGTGACGTTTGAGCCGGGTGCGCGCACGGCGTGGCACACCCATCCGCTGGGGCAGACGTTGATCGTCACGGCCGGAGCGGGGTTTGTGCAGGAGTGGGGGCAGCCGGTGCGGCGGATTCAACCTGGCGATACCGTGTGGATCGCGCCCGGCGCCAAGCACTGGCATGGCGCCGCACCGACCACGGCGATGACGCATATCGCCATCGCTGAAATGCAGGATGGAGAAGTGGTGGAGTGGATGGAGCAGGTCGGTGAGGCGCAGTATCCGCGCAGCGAGTGAACCCATGGCCCTCGGCCCAGGCCTCTCCCTGAGTGAGAGGCCTGGGCCGAGGGGTTTTTCAGATCATTTCCGGTAATGACGAAAGAATCTTGTCCAGCGTAATCGGATACTCACGCACCCGGGCACCGGTGGCGTTGTAGATCGCATTCGCCACCGCCGCGCTCACACCGCAAATCCCCAATTCACCGACACCTTTGGCCTTCATCGGCGATGAAACCGGATCGGTTTCTTCAAGGAAAATGACCTCCTGATGCGGGATGTCGGCATGCACCGGCACTTCATATCCGGCCAGATCATGGTTGACGAAAAACCCCAGTCGCGTGTCCACCGCCAACGCTTCCATGAGCGCTGCGCCCACGCCCATGGTCATCGCGCCGATGACCTGACTGCGCGCTGCTTTCGGGTTGAGAATCCGTCCGGCCGAACACACCGCCAGCATGCGCCGAACACGAACCTCTCCCGTAGCGCCATCCACCGCGACCTCAACGAAGTGCGCTCCAAACGTCGACTGCTGATATTGCTCGGCGAGGTCAGCAAACTCGATGCTGTCTTCTGCCTGCAACGCACCATCGTGTGCGGCGTTGCGCAGCGCAACCTGCTGGTCGCCGACGCGCACCAGACCGTCGCTAAACTCAGCCTTGTCGGCAGCCATGCCCAACTTGCCTGCCACTGCTTCGCGCAGTTTCATGCACGCGGCATACACCCCGGCCGTCGAGCAGTTGGCACCGAACTGGCCGCCTGATCCGGCAGACACCGGGTAACTCGAGTCGCCCAGCCGTACGGTCACGTCCTGGAGTCCAACGCCCATCATTTCAGCGGCGGTCTGGGCAATGATCGTGTAACTGCCGGTGCCGATGTCGGTCATGTCGGTTTCCACCGTGACCTTGCCGTCGCGCTCCAGCCTGACTCGCGCGCCGGATTTCAACAGCAGGTTGTTGCGGATGGCCGCAGCGACGCCCATGCCGATCAGCCAGCGGCCCTCGCGGCGCGTGCCGGGTTGCGCATTGCGCTTGTCCCAGCCGAATTTTTCGGCACCGGTTTGCAGGCACTCAATCAAATGACGTTGCGAGAAGGGCCGCTCGGTGTTCACCGGGTCGACTTGCGTGTCGTTAAGGATGCGGAACTGAACCGGGTCGAGTTTGAGCTGCTCAGCCATTTCGTCCATGGCGATTTCCAGCGCCATCAGGCCCGGGGTTTCGCCGGGGGCGCGCATGGAGTTGCCTTCGGGCAGGTCCAGCGGCGCCAGGCGCATGGTGACCAGACGGTTTTCGGCGGCGTAGAGCAATTGGCTCGGTTGCGCCGCGACTTCCACCTTGCCGTCCTCCAGATTGCCAGACCAGCCTTCGTGGGCGATGGCCGTGAGCTTGCCATCCGCTGTCGCGCCCATGCGAATGCGCTGGAGGGTGGCGGGGCGGTGGGTGGTGTTGTTGGCGATCTGCGGGCGGGCGATGGAGAATTTCACCGGGCGGTTGGCCATGCGCGCACCGAGGGCCGCGAGGATCGCGTCGGCGCGGATGAACAGTTTGCCGCCGAAGCCACCGCCAATGTATGGCGAGATCAAACGGACGTTCTCCTTCGGCAGACCGAGGGTTTGGGCAACGTCGCCGACGCTCCAGGCGATCATCTGGTTGGAGGTCCACAGGGTCAGTTGATCGCCTTTCCAGGCGGCCAGTGTCGCGTGGGGTTCCATCATCGCGTGGGACTGATCGGGGGTGGTGTAGGTCTGATCGAACTGCACCGGCGCGGCAGCGAAAGCCTTGGCGAAATCGCCGTGGGTGACGTCCGGCAATTCGTCCTTCGCTTCGACACCCTGGTCGCGCACGCTGGCCAGATCGAACTCGCCTTTGGTCGCGACGTAATCGACTTTGACCAATTGCGCGGCGGCCCGTGCCTGTTCAAAGGTTTCGGCCACCACCAGCGCCACGGCCTGGTGATAGTGCTGAACCTGAGGCCCGGCCAGCAAGTGCGCCGAGTTGAATTTGCCTTTGCCGAGTTTGCCGGCGTTGGCCGCGGTGACGATCGCCAAAACCCCTGGCGCTGCGTTCGCCTCCTCCAGATCAATGTGGCTGATTCGGCCCTTGGCGATGGCCGCACCGACCATAAATCCATAAGCCTGATTGGCCACCGCTTCATGTTGCTCGTAGGCGTAAGGCGCCTGGCCGCAGGTTTTCAGTTTGCCTTCGATACGGTCGGTGGGTTTGCCGATGACCTTCAGTTGGTCGATCGGGTTGGTGGTAGCGGGCGTGTCGAATTTCATGCTTGCTCCCTCGCTTGCGCTAACACCGAGCCGAGTGTGCGTTCGACCAGGGTCAGTTTGAACTGGTTGTCGTGGGTCGGCGTGGCGCCGTCTAGCAGGCGCGCGCTGACGGCTTTTGCGCCCTGGGGCAGCAGGGCTTCAGCCGCTTCCACCCGCCACGGTTTTGGCGCGATACCGCCAACGGCAACGCGGCCGCTACCGTCCTTTTGCAGAATCAAACCGACGGACACCAGGGCAAACGCGTAGGACGAACGATCACGCACCTTGTGATAAATGTGGGTGCCGCCCACCGGCGCCGGCAAAGTCACTGCGGTGATGAACTCGCCAGCGGTCAGGCTGGTTTCGATGTGCGGCGTGTGCCCCGGCAACTGATGAAAGTCCGCCATGGCGATGCGACGGGTGCTGCCATCGGGTTTGACCGTTTCAATCTGTGCGTCGAGGGCGCGCATCGCAATCGCCATGTCGCTTGGGTGGGTGGCGATGCAGGCATCGCTGACGCCGATAATGCCCAGTTGCCGACTGACCCCGCCAATCGCCGCGCAACCGCTGCCGGGGTTGCGTTTGTTACAGGCTTGATTCGTGTCGTAGAAGTAGGGGCAGCGGGTGCGTTGCAGCAGGTTGCCCGCCGTGGTCGCCATGTTGCGCAACTGCCCGGAGGCTCCGGCAAGCAAGGCACGGGAGAGCAGGGCGTAGTCCTTTCGCACGCGCGCGTCGGCGGCCAGATCGGTATTGCGGACCATGGCGCCGATACGCAAACCGCCCTCGGGCGTGGCTTCGATCTGATCCAGCCCCAGGTGATTGATATCAATCAGGTGCAGCGGAGTTTCGATGTCGAGTTTCATCAAATCCAGCAGGTTGGTGCCGCCAGCGATGAACTTTGCGCCTTCGACTTGCGCGGCTTGCGCTGCGGCTGTGGCGGGGGAGTCGGCGCGGCTGTAATTGAACGCTCTCATGCCGGCACCTCTGCGACTTCAGTGATGGCTTCGATGATGTTCGAGTAGGCGCCACAGCGGCAGATGTTGCCGCTCATGCGTTCCTGAAATTCAGCGGCGATCATTTGCGGTGGTTCGGTCAGGCTGGCGCTGACGTGGCTGGGAATGCCGTCGCGGATCTCCTTGAGCACCGCCACCGCCGAACAGATCTGCCCCGGTGTGCAATAACCGCACTGATAGCCGTCGTGCTTGATGAACGCGGCTTGCATCGGATGCAGGTTGTCCGGCATGCCGAGGCCTTCGATGGTGGTGATCTCGCTGCCTTCTTGCATGACCGCCAGGGTCAGGCAGGCGTTGATTCGCCGGCCATCGGCGATCACCGTGCAGGCGCCGCACTGGCCGTGGTCGCAGCCTTTTTTGCTGCCGGTCATCTGTAGGTTTTCGCGCAAGGCATCGAGCAGGGTGGTGCGATTGTCGACCTCAAGGGTCTGAGGTTTGCCATTGACGTTTAAGGTGATTTTGCTCATGGCCGATTGCTCCAGGTTGGCCGCATAGGCCTTGAGGCTGATAAAGGGGGGCATCGCAAACGCCGTCGCGGTCACGGCGCCGAGGATCAGAAATTTACGTCGGGAAATCGGCATGGTTCGATTCCTTTACTCTCATCAGGGCAGCAGGGTCACAAAAGGCCCAGAGGGGCGCGCCGGCATGTTTGCCAGTCTCGTTTGAGGAATGACCGCTGGAGAGAGGAAAAGGTTTTTGCGGATTTGCGCTATAGAGTTATGCGCATGGCTCATGAATCTTCAGATTTATTGTGGGAACGGGCATGCTGGCGAAGGGGCGTTTCAATCAACGAGAGGTTGAATGATCCACCGCTTTCGCGAGCACGCCCGCTCCCACAGGGGTTGCCTTCAGCCGTTATAAAAAATGAGCGCTCGCCTGGACGCGGGATCGCGCAGGCGTCGAGGCCTCGAGATCCAGCAAATGGGTGGCGAGAATGTCGCTCAGAAAGCGGAACTGATCGTTGATGCCGACCACTTCATTGCTGAAATGATGGGTCGCGGCGGGCATCAGCAAATCGTCGAAATCGTCGTTGAACACCAACGCCTGCGCCTTGCGTTGCACGACGTGTTGTTCGTAGTAGTTGCTGCCGAACACCGGGAAACTTACAGAGAGCGTGATGGTGTGAATCATGATGTGAACGCCTCGTTGTGGTTCGGATGGCGCAATCGTGCCTTTGATGTGCGGCGGACGGAACGCAATCGTCGCGATGTTGGATATCGACGGTATTGATGGTTGGCGCAGACCCCTTGTGGGAGCTGTATTTGACCCAATACCAGACAAACGGCCTGTCTCCCGCACCTATACTCAAATTTGCCGCTCCTTACTCTGGGAGACCAAAACCGTGACACCGCGCGCGCTGCTCGTTGCCGCCCTGTTTCTGCTGGCCGGCTGCGCCTCTCCGGCGCGGGCCCCTGTAACGGTGCCGGCGGTGGTGGTTTCACCCGCCACCTGGCAGCAAATCGACCGCGAAATCGTCAACGCCTCGCAACAGTCCACCGAGCAGGTCAAGCTGTTCGCCCGTGGCTCGATGGAACATTGGCGCACTCGCGTCTATCAGCAAACTGAAGAAAATTTCATCCCGTGGTTCAGCAGTTACTGGACCCAGGAATGGCTGTCGATGAAGGTCAGTTGGTACACGATCAGCGCGGGTGGTGAGGAGGACGCGTCGGCCAAGCGTCTGGCGGCGTATCTGCTTGAGCAATATCAGGAAAAGGTGTTGGCGCCGGTGGCCGTGGAGATCGATCCGGACGCGATCCTTGGCCAGGCCACGGCGTTCTATGCGCAACTGATGGCCCGGCAGATGCCGCTCATCGCTCAGCGGCATGGCGTGCCGATGGCTCAGCTCAATGGACATTTGCAGAGGATTGCGGCGATCGCCCTCGGCCCGCCGCCGGCGCGGGATGCGTCGCTGTATCAGGTCATCAGTAGCGAACCGTTGAACACGCTGCCGGCCTACGCGGCGCTGATCGACAAAATCCACACCGACGGTGGTTCGAAAGGCATTGCCTCGACCGACGCCGGTATGGCCCCGGTGGCCAAACGCGCCAGCCAGCGGATGGAGGCGCAAATGGCCCCGCGCGGCGCCGCCAGCGCAGTGGCCGCTGCAGCCGGCAAGCTGGCCGGGGCGATGATTTCGGTGGGCGTGGCGGGTATTCGCGCAATCATCCAGGCCAACGACCGCCCCGACAGTGAGGCGCTGATCCGCAGCAGTCTGGGTAACACCTTCGACAAGGCCTGGTTGAAGCTGGTGCAAAACCCGACCACCGGTGTCATGGCCGGCACGCTGCACATGGCCGGGCAGATCGAGCGCAATCTGGGCGCAGGTGAAGAGCCGTTGGTCGGGTTTGGGGCGAACCGTGTCGAATGGCAGCCGCCACCATCGACCAATCAGCAGATCGAACCCAACCTGCAAGGAGAATGACCATGGCCTACATCGATATCTTTGTCGCACCCGTGCCGACCGCCAATCGCGAGCAATACAAAAAACACTGTGTCATCGCAGCGAAACTGTTCAAGGAGTACGGCGCCCTGAGCGTCGTCGAATGCTGGGGTGAAGACGTGCCGGACGGCAAGATCACGTCGTTCCCGATGGCGGTGAAACTCAAGGAAGATGAAACCGTGGCCTCCGGCTGGCTGATCTGGCCGGACAAGGCCACCCGCGATGCGGGCATGGCGAAAATGATGGACGACCCTCGCATGCAACCGGACGTCAACCCGATGCCGTTCGACGGGCAGCGAATGATCTTCGCCGGGTTCAAATACCTCATCGAACCTTGAAACTCACGCAAGCCCGCTCCCACAGGTGTTGTATTTCACTCTGCCGATGGAGTAATCCGACAGCCTTTGCGATGACGAATCTGCTCATCCGTTGGCCGCTCTCGGACAAACTCGAAGCGCGGCTCACCTTCGCTGTAATGCACCAGCCAGCCCCATTCGAGCTCGGCTTCGTCCTGCCCGGGACTCGGTGGCCTGGCCCACCACGGCTCTTTGCTGAGGATCTCGCGCATGGCGGCCTCCGGTTGATGGCAATCCTTGAACTATAGACTTGTGTGGCGAGTCGTCAGAAAGGGGCAGGTAGAATCGGCAATCACAACCCTATAAGGAGCCAGGCCATGACGGATGAAAAACACGGGGATCTGCTGTCCAAGCGGCTGTTCTTTGCCCTGGACTGTCCACTGGCGCAGCGCAAGGCGATTGCCCAGTGGCGTGGGGAGTTGGGCTTGAGGACCGGCAAACCCGTGCCCGCCGACAATTTTCACCTGACGTTATTGTTTCTCGGTGCCGTGCCATTGGCGCAGATCGGCGAAGTCTGCGAAGCCGCCAGTAAGGTACGCACGCCGGGAGAGGCTGTGCGGATTTCGCTGGATCGCTTGCAGGTCTGGCATCGCGCCGGGGTGCTGTCGTTGGCGCCCGAGCAGGCACCGCAGGCGTTATTGCGTCTGGTCTATGCGCTTGAGCAGGCCATGTTGTCGTTTGGTTTTGAGGCGCCGTCACACGCGTTTCGCCCGCATCTGACGCTGGCCCGTGATTACCGTGCGCCCGAGCCGGAAGCCGCCGCACCGCCGGAGTTCTGCCTGCGTGCCGAGCGCTTTGCCCTGTTTGAATCGCACAAGGGGCGCTACCGCGTTTTGCAGGATTGGCCGCTGACCTGAGCGACAAAAAAAGGCGCCCGAGGGCGCCTGAAATTCACCTGAGCCGAGGGAGCCAGGTGAGGCCGTTCATGTGGGGCAGCGGTGGTAAGGCGCTGCGTGAACGGGAAATCATAAATCTTCAAACCGCCACCTATCCCCTGTGGGAGTGGGCTTGCTCACGAAGGCGTCAGGTCAGCCAATTCACAGGTGCCTGAGACTACGCTTTCGCGAGCAAGCCCGCTCCCACAGGGGTTTTCGGTTACTGGCCGAGTTTCACCCGCGTCCAGCCGCGGGTCATGATCCGTTGGGTGGCAATCGGCTGATCCGGCACCGCATACAACGTCGCCATCACCGCTTGCGACGGATACGAGCCCGGATCGTTGCGGATCGCTTCATCCACCAGTGGCGTCGCCGCCGAGTTGGCGTTGCTGTAGCCGATGTTGTTGGTGACTTCGGCGATGATGTCAGCACGCATCAGGAAATTCATGAACAGGTACGCGTTGTCGACGTTCGCCGCATCACGCGGGATCGCGACCATGTCGTAGAAGCTGCCGGCGCCTTCCTTGGGGATGCTGTAGTCGATCTTCACGTTGTTGCCCGATTCCGCCGCCCGGGCCTTGGCCTGCAGCACGTCACCGGAATAACCGACGGCCACGCAGATGTTGCCGTTGGCCAAATCGGAGATGTACTTCGAAGAGTGGAAGTACGCCACGTACGGGCGGATCTTCATGAACAGCACTTCGGCTTCGAGGATGTGCGACTTGTCCTTGTCGTTCACCGGATAGCCCAGGTAGTGCAGGGCGGCCGGGAGCATTTCGGTCGGCGAGTCGAGGAAGCTGATGCCACACGCCTTGAGCTTCTCGGCGTTTTGGGGCTTGAACAGCAAGTCCCAGGAATCGGTCGGGGCGTTGGCGCCGAGCACTTCCTTGACCTTGGCCGGATTGAACCCGATACCGATCGAGCCCCACATGTACGGGAACGCGTGAGCGTTGTCCGGATCACTGGCGGAGGCGTTTTTCAGCAGCACCGGGTTGAGATTTTTCCAGTTCGGCAGCTTCGATTTGTCCAGCGTTTGATACACGCCGGCCTTGATCTGCTTGGCCAGGAAACTGTTGGACGGCACGACGATGTCGTAACCGGATTTGCCCGCCAGCAAACGCGCCTCAAGGGTTTCGTTGCTGTCGAAGACGTCGTAGGTCACGCGGATGCCGGTCTCGTCTTCAAACTTCTTGACGGTGTCCGGCGCGATGTAATCGGACCAGTTGTAAACACGCAGCACCTTGTCGTTGGCCTGGGCGCCCATGGCCATTGCGCCCATTAAGGACAGTGTCAGCAGAGTCCTGCCAAACATTTTCATCGGTACAACTCCATTGTTCTTGTTCAAAAACTCAACGCGGTAAATCTGTGGCGAGGGGGCAAGCCCCGTCGCCACAACATCCGTTATCAAGCGCTGGCAGCGGTGCGTTGCGGTTGTTGCCACGACTCATTGGCGGTCTGATCCATCGCTTCCTGAATCGCACGTTTGCGGTTGGCTTCTGCCTTGCGGCCGAAATACCAGACCAGGAAGGTCACGATCGACACCGCCAGCAGAATCAGGCTGGCCACGGCATTGATCTCAGGCTTCACGCCCAGACGCACCGCCGAGAACACTTCCATCGGCAGGGTGGTAGAACCCGGACCCGACACGAAGCTTGCCAACACCAGGTCATCCAGCGACAAGGCAAACGACATCATCCCGCCCGCCGCCAGCGACGGCGCAATCATCGGAATGGTGATCAGGAAAAACACCTTGAAGGGTTTTGCCCCCAGATCCATTGCCGCTTCTTCAATCGACAGATCCAGTTCACGCAATCGGGCGGAAACGACCACCGCCACATAGGCTGCACAAAACGTGGTGTGGGCGATCCAGATGGTGACGATGCCACGTTCCTGCGGCCAACCGATCAACTGCGCCATCGCCACGAACAGCAGCAACAACGACAGACCGGTAATCACTTCGGGCATCACCAACGGCGCGGTGACCAAACCACCAAACAGTGTGCGCCCCTTGAAGCGTGTGACCCGCGTCAGCACAAACGCGGCCAGGGTGCCGAGGGCAACAGCGGCAATCGCGGTGTAGCAGGCGATTTCCAGCGAGCGCAGCACCGAGCCCATCAGTTGCGTGTTGTCGAGCAGGCCGACGTACCACTTCACCGACCAACCGCCCCACACCGTCACCAGTTTCGAGGCGTTGAACGAATAGATCACCAGAATCAGCATCGGCAGATAGATGAACATCAGGCCGAAGATCAGCATGAACTTTGCAAAACCGAAGCGTTTCATCCCCGTGCCTCCATCTCTTTGGCCTGGCTGCGGTTGAACAGCAGAATCGGCACAATCAGGATCAACAGCATCACCACTGCCAGGGCGGACGCCACCGGCCAGTCGCGGTTATTGAAGAACTCTTGCCACAACACGCGGCCGATCATCAGCGTCTCCGGGCCACCGAGCAGTTCTGGAATCACGAACTCACCGACCACCGGAATGAACACCAGCATGCAACCGGCGATGATGCCGTTCTTGGCCAGCGGCACGGTGATTTTCCAGAAGTTATTGAAGTTGCTCGAGCCCAGGTCTGACGCGGCTTCCAGCAGGCTGCCGTCGTGTTTGACGAGGTTGGCGTACAACGGCAACACCATGAACGGCAGATAGGCGTAAACCACACCGATATACACGGCCGTGTTGGTGTTGAGGATTTCGATCGGGTGATCGGTGAGCCCCGTCCACATCAGAAACGCGTTGAGCAAACCGTTGTTGCTGAGAATGCCCATCCACGCATACACGCGGATCAGGATCGCCGTCCAGGTCGGCATCATGATCAGCAGCAGCAAGACGTTTTGCGCTTCCTTGCTCGCCTTGGTGATCGCGTAAGCCATCGGGAAGCCGATCCCCAGGCACATCAGCGTGCTCAGTGCCGCGACCTTCAGCGAGCCGAGGTAGGCCGACAGATAAAGGTCGTCTTCACCCAACAGGGTGTAGTTGCCGATGTTCAGCAACAGTTGGAATTTCTGCTCGGCGTAGGTGTAGATCTCCGAGTAGGGCGGAATGGCCAGGGCTGCTTCCGAGAAGCTGATCTTCATCACCAGAAAGAACGGCAGCATGAAGAACAGGAACAGCCAGATGAACGGAATGCCGATCACCAGTTTTCGCCCGCTGGGCACCAGGCGCAGGAATTGCTGATTGAAAGTTTTCATGAGCGCAGTACCACGCCGCTGTCGTCTTCCCACCAGACGTAGACCTTGTCGTCCCAGGTCGGCCGTGCGCCACGACGTTCGGCGTTGGCCATGAACGACTGAACGATCTTGCCGCCGGGCAATTCCACGTAGAACACCGAGTGGCCGCCGAGGTAGGCGATGTCATGCACTTTGCCTTCGGACCAGTTGTAGCGGAACTCCGGTTGGGTGGTGCTGACGAGCATTTTTTCCGGACGGATCGCGTAGGTGATCGACTTGTCCTGTACGGAGGTGCTGACGCCGTGGCCGACGTAGATCTTCTGCTGCAAGTCCGGGCTGTGAATGATCGCGTGACCTTCCAGGTCTTCCACCACGGTGCCTTCGAAAGCGTTCACGTTGCCGATGAATTCGCACACCATGCGGCTGACCGGGGCTTCATAGATGTCGATCGGGCTACCAATCTGCGCGATCCAGCCCAGGTGCATGATCGCGATGCGTTCGGCCATGGTCATGGCTTCTTCCTGGTCGTGCGTCACCATCACGCACGTTACGCCGACGCGTTCGATGATTTGCACCAGTTCCAGCTGCATCTGCGAACGCAGCTTCTTATCCAGTGCGCCCATCGGTTCGTCGAGCAGCAACAGCTTCGGACGTTTGGCCAGCGAGCGGGCGAGGGCGACGCGCTGACGCTGGCCGCCGGACAACTGATGGGGTTTGCGCTTGGCGTATTGGGTCATGTGCACCAGGCGCAGCATCTCTTCGACGCGGGCGTCGATTTCGCTGGTGGGCAAACGGTCCTGCTTGAGGCCGAAGGCAATGTTCTGCGCCACGGTCATGTGCGGAAACAGCGCGTAGGACTGGAACATCATGTTGATCGGCCGCTCGTAGGGCGGCATGTCGGTGATGTCCACGCCGTCGAGCAAGATTCGCCCTTCAGTCGGGCGCTCGAAACCGGCCAGCATGCGCAGCAGGGTCGATTTGCCCGAACCGGAGCCACCGAGCAGGGCGAAAATTTCGCCCTGATGGATCTCCAGTGACACATCGTCCACGGCGGTGGTTTCGTCGAACTTCTTGGTCACGCGATCGACTTTCACCAGAACCTTTTTCGGTTGCTGATGACCTTCAAGAGCCTTCCTGTAAGTGCTGGAGGCGTTTGCCATGTGAAACTCCCAACAGGTTTCGTTCGCCGGGCCAATGTGGCCTGGCTTAAAAGTGGATTGCAGAGCGGTCAGCGCATTGCCTGTCGGATCACATCCCCCTGTGGGAGCGGGCTTGCTCGCGAATACGTCGTGTCAATCGACATCGTTGTTGCCTGACACACCGCTTTGGCGAGCAAGCCCGCTCCCACAGGGTTTTGCGTTGTCCTGACGGGCACTGCTCTTACCGATCCGGCTTGGTCGGCGCCGCCGTCCTGGCTGCCTGGGTCGTACTTGTTGTTATTACGGTTTGTCGTTTTCACGGATGACGGATGCACAAACGCGCAGCCGCCGACCCGTGGGGGCAGTAAACAGTGATGAAATCCCGGGTTGGGTCAGCGTTGGTTGCGTCGCGTCGCCCGTTGCCGGCAAGCCTGGCCGAACGCCTGGAAAATCCTCAGGTAGTTCGGGTTATCGAGTACCTGCCATTCCGGGTGCCATTGCACACCGAGGGCAAAGGTCGGGCTGTGCTCCACCGAGATCGCCTCGATCAGGCCATCCGGCGCCACCGCTTCGGCGCGCAGGCCGGGAGCGAGGCGGTCGATGCCCTGACTGTGAATCGAGTTGACCTGGAACTCGTCCGGCAACCCCAGCGCTTCGAACACGCCGCCACCAAGCACGGTGACGGCATGGGCCGGTGCGTATTGCACGGCCACATCCGGGCTGTCGGCTTCGCGGTGATCGAGCATGCCCGGCAACTCATGCACCTTCTGATGCAGGCTGCCGCCGAACGCGACGTTCATTTCCTGGAAACCACGGCAAATGCCCAGCACTGGAACGCCCGCCGCAATGGCGGCACGCAATAAAGGGAGGGTGGTGGCGTCTCGCGCCGGATCGTGATCCGTGCCGGGGACGCTGGCCGGGCCTTGATAGTGGAAAGGTTCCACATTGGAGGGCGAGCCGGTCAGCAACAGACCGTCGAGTTGACCGAGCAGGTCATCGATTTCAGTCAGGTTGCCAAGGGAAGGAATGACCACCGGCAGCCCCAGCGCCGCAACGCTGACAGCGCGAACGTACTTGTCGCCGCTGATGTGATAGGGGTGCAGGCCAATCTGTTTGACGCACGCAGTAACGCCGATCAATGGCTTGAATGCCATTTTTATTCACCTCGAAGTTTGACACTTGAACGAGCTTTTCCGGAGCTTAGCCTCGTTGCTTTTAATTAACAACTGCCATGTAAAAAATTCTAAACGCCGTTCATCCATCTTTCACGGTTTCCGGGTGTCTGGCGCTTGTGTTGGCATGAAAGTGTTAAAAAAAGCCCTAAAAATAAAGGCTGGGCGGTCAGGTGTTCGCTATTGACTTCACTTTGTCTTTCGGATTGACTGGCTCGGCGAAACAGCAGTGAACATAATAATTAACAGCTAAATAGGTGCATCATGTCGGTCCCTCTGCGTGCCGTTCAACTCAACGAAGCAAACGCATTCCTTAAGAAACATCCTGAGGTTTTGTACGTCGACCTTCTGATTGCGGATATGAACGGTGTGGTGCGCGGCAAGCGCATCGAACGCACCAGTCTTCATAAGGTTTACGAGAAAGGCATCAACCTGCCGGCCTCGCTTTTCGCCCTCGACATCAATGGCTCCACGGTCGAAAGCACTGGCCTGGGGCTGGACATCGGCGACGCTGACCGCATCTGCTACCCGATCCCTGGCACCCTGAGCATCGAGCCGTGGCAGAAGCGCCCCACCGCACAATTGTTGATGACCATGCACGAGATCGAAGGCCAGCCGTTTTTCGCTGACCCGCGTGAAGTGTTGGCCAACGTGGTGCGCAAGTTCGATGAAATGGGCCTGACCCTTTGCGCGGCGTTCGAACTGGAGTTCTATCTGATCGACCAGGACAACGTGAACGGCCGTCCGCAGTCGCCACGTTCGCCGGTGTCCGGCAAGCGTCCGGTGTCGACTCAGGTCTACCTGATCGACGACCTCGACGAGTACGTCGACTGCCTGCAAGACATCCTCGAAGGCGCGAAAGAGCAGGGCATCCCCGCTGACGCCATCGTCAAGGAAAGCGCCCCGGCGCAGTTCGAAGTCAACCTGCATCACGTTTGCGACCCGATCAAGGCGTGCGACTACGCCGTCCTGCTCAAGCGTCTGGTGAAAAACATCGCCTACGACCACGAGATGGACACCACCTTCATGGCCAAGCCGTATCCGGGCCAGGCGGGCAACGGTCTGCACGTACACATTTCGATTCTGGACAAAGAAGGCAACAACATTTTCGCCAGCGAGGATCCCGAGCAGAACGCCGCGCTGCGACACGCAATCGGCGGTGTGCTGGAGACCCTGCCTGCGCAAATGGCGTTCCTCTGCCCGAACGTCAACTCGTACCGCCGCTTCGGCGCACAGTTCTACGTGCCGAACTCGCCGAGCTGGGGCATCGACAACCGCACCGTGGCGGTCCGTGTGCCGACCGGTTCGGCCGACGCCGTGCGCATCGAACACCGCGTGGCCGGTGCCGACGCCAACCCGTACCTGCTGATGGCGTCGGTGCTGGCCGGTATCCACCACGGCCTGACCAACCAGATCGAACCGGGTGCGCCGGTGGAAGGCAACAGCTACGAGCAGAACGAGCAGAGCCTGCCGAACAACCTGCGCGACGCACTGCGCGAGCTGGACGACAGCGAAGTCATGGCCCGCTACATCGACCCGCTGTACATCGACGTGTTCGTCGCGTGCAAGGAAAGCGAGCTGGCCGAGTTCGAAAACTCGATCTCTGACCTTGAGTACAACTGGTACCTGCATACGGTCTGATTTGCAGACCAACACCGACCCAATGTGGGAGCGGGCTTGCACGCGAATGCGGTGTGTCATTCAAAATCATTTTGTCTGGCATGGTGCTTTCGCGAGCAAGCCCGCTCCCACAGGGGATACGGTTACCAGGTTTTGATGAGTGGGCGATCGCCTGCCATCACCCCAATCCCCCCTTGTCGAGCCACAACAATGACTACAACCCGCAACGACTGGGAACAACGCTTCCAGTCCCTGACCCTCGAATCCCGCGCGTTCATCAACGGCGAATACCGCCCGGCGATCAGCGGCGACACCTTTGAATGCCTGAGCCCCGTCGACGGCCGTTTCCTCGCCTGCGTGGCCAGTACCGACGAAGCCGACGCCAACCTCGCTGTTGAAGTCGCTCGCCAGTCTTTCGAATCCGGCGTGTGGGCGAAAAAAGCCCCGGCCGAGCGCAAGCGCATCCTGATCCGCTTCGCCGATCTGATCCTGCAACACCAGGAAGAACTGGCGCTGCTTGAAACCCTGGACATGGGCAAACCGATCAGCGACTCCATGAGCATCGACATCCCGGCGACCGCCAACGCGATCCGCTGGAGCGCCGAAGCCATCGACAAAATCTACGACGAAGTCGCCGCCACGCCGCACGACCAACTCGGTCTGGTGACCCGCGAACCTTCGGGCGTGGTTGCCGCCATCGTGCCTTGGAACTTCCCGCTGATCATGGCCAGCTGGAAGTTCGCTCCAGCACTGGCCGCCGGTAATTCGTTCATTCTCAAGCCTTCGGAAAAGTCGCCACTGACTGCCATCCGCATCGCGCAACTGGCGCTGGATGCCGGCATTCCAAAAGGCGTGTTCAACGTCCTGCCGGGCTTTGGTCACACCGTCGGCAAAGCGCTGGCGTTGCACATGGACGTCGACGTGCTGGCCTTTACTGGCTCCACGGCGATTGCCAAGCAACTGATGATTTATGCCGGCCAAAGCAACATGAAACGCGTTTGGCTCGAGGCCGGGGGCAAGAGCCCGAACGTGGTGTTTGCTGACGCCCCGGACTTGCGCGCAGCAGCCCAGGCCGCCGCCGGCGCCATCGCCTTCAACCAGGGCGAAGTGTGCACCGCCGGCTCGCGTCTGCTGGTCGAGCGTTCGATCCGCGAGCAATTCATCCCCCTGCTGGTGGAAGCGCTGCAAGCGTGGAAACCCGGTCACTCCCTCGACCCGGCCACCACCGTCGGCGCCGTGGTTGATCAGCGTCAACTCGACAACGTGCTGCGCTACATCAGCATCGGTCGCGAGCAGGGCGCCGAACTGATCGCTGGCGGCCAACGCACCCTCGAAGAAACCGGTGGCCTCTACGTGCAACCGGCGCTTTTCGACGGCGTAACCAACGCCATGACCATCGCCCAGGAAGAGATTTTTGGCCCGGTGCTGTCGCTGATCACCTTCGACACTGTGGAAGAAGCACTGCACATCGCCAACGACAGTATCTTCGGCCTCGCCGCCGGGGTCTGGACCAGCAACCTGAGCAAGGCGCACACCTTCGCTCGCGGCCTGCGCGCCGGCAGTGTGTGGGTCAACCAGTACGACGGCGGCGACATGACCGCGCCGTTCGGTGGCTTTAAACAGTCGGGCAACGGTCGCGACAAGTCGCTGCATGCGTTCGACAAGTACACCGAGCTGAAAGCGACCTGGATCAAGCTCTAATTCTTTTACAGCGACGGTCGCAGGTGTTCTGCGGCCATCGGAGAAACGTATGAAACAACAACACGTAAACAGCTACTACGCCGCCACCCGTAACGAAGTCATCGACTTTCCGATGCTGGAAGAAGCGGTGGACTGCGACGTCTGCATCATCGGCGCCGGTTACACCGGTTTGTCCTCGGCGCTGTTCCTGACCGAAGCCGGCTATAAAGTGACGGTGCTGGAAGCGGCGAAAGTCGGCTACGGCGCCAGCGGCCGCAATGGCGGTCAACTGGTCAATTCCTACAGCCGCGACGTCGACGTGATCGAAGAGCGCTACGGCGACAAGACCGCAGAAATCCTCGGCAGCATGATCTTCGAAGGCGCCGACATCATCCGTTCGCGCATCAAGGACTACGACATCCAGTGCGACTACCGCCCGGGCGGCATTTTCGCGGCGATGAACAAGAAGCAGCTCAACGGTTTGGCCGAGCAGAAGCGCAACTGGGAACGCTACGGCAATCGCAATCTGAAGATGCTCGACGCGGCGGACATTCGTCGCGAAGTCGGCTCCGACGCCTACGTCGGTGGTCTGCTGGACATGCAGGGCGGCCATGTTCACCCGCTGAACCTGGCCCTCGGTGAGGCCGCTGCAATCACGCGCCTGGGCGGCAAGATCTACGAGCAATCGGCCGCCGTGGAGATCACCTACGGCGAGCCCAACGTCGTGCGCACCGCCAAAGGCCTGGTACGCGCCAAGTACCTGTTGATCGCCGGTAACGCCTACCTGCCGCAAGGCCTCGACAACCGCGTGACCGCGAAAAGCATGCCGTGCGGCTCGCAGATCGTCGTCACCGAACCGTTGACCGAGAAGCAGGCGCGCAGCCTGATCACCAACAACTACTGCGTCGAAGACTGCAACTATCTGCTGGATTACTACCGCCTGACGGCCGATAACCGTCTGCTGTACGGCGGCGGCGTGGTCTACGGCGCGCGGGAACCGGACGACATCGAACAACTGATCCGCCCGAAGATCCTCAAGACCTTCCCACAACTCAAGGATGTGAAAATCGACTACCGCTGGACCGGCAACTTCTTGCTGACCATGTCACGCATGCCGCAATTCGGCCGCATCGAGAAAAACGCCTACTACATGCAAGGCTACAGCGGCCACGGCGTCACCTGCTCGCACCTGGCCGGCAAACTGATCTCGGAGATGATCCGCGGCGACGCCGAACGCTTCAACGCCTTCGCCTCCCTGCCACACATGCCCATGCTCGGCGGCCGTACCTTCTCCGCCCCATTGACCGCCCTCGGTGCCGTCTACTACTCGCTACGCGACCGCTTCGGCATTTAGGTTACCTCCCCGGCGGCGGCCCCCAAGACTCCCGCCGGTTTTTTTCCTGAGTCCAGCGCTCAAACTGTGGAAGCTGATCTGCCAGCGATAGCGTCATGACGGGGTGTGCAAGGCCAACTGCTTGATCACTTCAACCACTGGCGCCACCCGTTCAGCCTGCCCATGCGGCCACACCGCATAGAGGTTGTAATGCGCCGCAATCTGCGCCAGACCGTCCGACAACACACTGGCAAACAACTGCCCGGCATCCGTCAGGTTGCTGCCGCCACCTTCACGCACGAACAGCGGCTGGCCGATGAACTGCATTTCGGTCGTGCCGCTGAGCGGTTGCATATCTGTCAGCCGCCTCTGAGCCAGCAGATTCGCCTGCTGGAAGAAGAACTCGGCACGCCGCTGTTCGAACGCAGTCATCACCGCGTTGAGCTGACAGCGGCGGGGTTGGTGTTCAAGGCGCTGACGCCACCGCTGCCGGAAGTGCCGCTGTACGCCACCTATCGGGCGGACGATGCTTCGCCGATGCTCAAGCTGTTTCTCGATACGTTGCGTGAGTGGGTGGAACACTGATCCCTGTGAGAGCGGGCCAGCCCGCGAGGAGGCCGGATAAATCAGCATCAAGTCTTATGACGGACCCTTGCAGGTGCTTCGCACGATCACGCGCCGCTGCGGTCGTAATCTTCACATGGTCGTATCACTTGTGGAGATCCAATGAGCCAGGAAGTCCTGACCCGCGAAACCAATCGTCGTCAGTTGCAACAGATCATCGCCGGGTTGTCCGACGGGGTGATTCTGCTTGAGCTTGATCAGAGCATCCTCTGGGCTAATGAAGCGGCGTTGGCCATGCACGGCGTCAACCGGATCGGTGAGCTGGGCACGAACGCCGATGAGTACGCCAAGCGCTTCAGCCTGCGTTATCGCAACAATCACCCGGTGCCGCCCGAGAACTATCCCATTAGCCGTGCCGCGCGTTGCGAAGCCTTCAGCGACGTGTTGATCGAGGTGTTCGCTGTGGATGACCCCGAGCGCATCTGGGTTCACAGCGTGCGCAGCATGGTGCTGACCGACCGTGATGGCCAGCCCGAGTCGCTGGTGCTGATCATGAGTGACGTTACTGATTGGGCCAATGCTGAGCAGCGCTTCGAAAAGACCTTCAATGCCAATCCGGCACCGGCGGTGATCTGCCGTCTCAGCGATTTGCGGTATATCAAGGTCAATCCGGGGTTCCTGGAGATGACTGGCTACACCCGCGACCAAGTGATTGGCACCTCGGCCTATGAAATCGACATCCTTGAGCAGGCCGATGATAAAGACCTGGCCATCCAGCGCCTGCGCGATGTGGCGACTATTCCGCAGATGCAGGCTGAACTGCGATTGCCCGATGGCACCACCAAGCAAGTGATCGTTGCCGGACAACCGCTGGTGCTTAATGACGAGCCGTGCATGTTGTTTTCCTTTGTCGACATGGAGTCGCGGCGCCAGGCTGAAGTGGCGCTGCGCCAGAGTGAAGAGCGGTTTGCCAAGGCTTTTCGCCTGACCCCGGTGCCGATTCTGATCTGCAGCGCCGACGAGCAACGGGTCATCGACGTCAATCAAGCGTTCCTCGATACCCTGGCCTATGCCGGCGAAGACGTCGTGGGCAAAACCGTGACGCAACTGAACGTTATCAACGACGCCGAAGAGCGCGAACGGTTGCTGGTGGCACTGGAGAAAAACGGCCGGGTTGATCGGGTCGACGTAAGCGTGCGCAAGCAGGATGCAGATTTGCTTGAATGCACGCTGTCCGCCGACACGGTCAATATTCAGGGCATACCGTGCTACCTGCTGGTGCTGATGGACATCTCCGAGCGCAAGCGTACCGAGCTTGAACTGGTGGCGGCGATTGAAGAGGTGATGAAGGACGCTTCGTGGTTCAGTCGCACGCTGATCGAAAAACTGGCCAATGTGAAGAAGGTCAACTCGCCGCAATTGCCGAGTGTGTCGTTCACCGAGCTGACCGCTCGTGAGCGCGATGTGCTGGGGTTGATCTGCGAGGGGCTGGCGGACAAGGAGATCGCGGCGCGGCTGAAACTGGCACCGAACACGGTGCGTAATCATGTGGCGACGGTGTATTCCAAACTGGATGTGCACAGCCGCAGTGAAGCAATTGTCTGGGCGCGCGAGCGTGGCTTGTTTTCGGGCGATTGGCGCAGCAAAGGCCAGCGATAGGGTGCAAATGCACTAGTGCGACAGGTGCAAATTCGTGTGTTGCTGTGAGGAGGCTGTTCTTAGTCTGGCGGGGTGCGATACGAGCCTTTTTTTGGCTTGGGATCGTGTCCCAGTGAGACAGTTCAAGGAATAGCTCCAATGATGAATCTTGCGCAGTTGCGCGCGCGGCTTGAGCACAGTTTTTCGCCGCTGGCTTGTGAGTGTTCGGTGGATGGTGATCATTCGCTGACGGTGAAGCTGTTTGACCCGGTTTCCGGGCAGGTGGATTTGGTGATCGGTGGTTTGAAACTCGATGCTTTGCGCACGTCCGGGTCTGTCGATGTGTTGATTGATGAATTGCGGTATGAGTTGCAGAGCAACTCTTTGGGGACTTCGCGGGATCCTGATCTGGCGTAGATTATGGTGTGGGCAGGTTGCTTGCTGGGGCTCTGAGTTCCTTCGTTTCGGGGCGCACCAATAGCAGCCGTGGTCGCCGACCCATTTCTGTCGGATGCCCGCGATCCCTGTGGGAATGGGCTTGCTCGCGAAAGCGGCCAGACTGGCCAGCGGCTTGTGCAGGCAACCTGCGCCGGGAGCACAACGCAAAATCGACAGCCAGTCTTCCCTGATCTGACCGTTTTACTGGCGCTTGCGAGGGGCTCGGCTATAAAGAATGAGTGGTCAGGTCTTCCGTGGTCGGTTTGGTCGCGGGAGTTTGTCTCTCTTTTCGCGGGTCGTCCTATGAACAATCTTGGGAAACGCGTGTGTTCGCCGTTGTCGTTGGTTTTTTCTGTGGCGCTGTTGGCCGGTTGTGCCAGTGCGCCGCCACCGCCACCGGTAATGCCACCTGCGCCGCCGGAACGCACCTGCCAGGTCCTCGAGAATACCGAGGTAGCCGGCGATGTGTATGCCGACGGGCAAGTGACTCGTCACATCACCACTACCCGTTGCATCACCCAATAGCGTGCGCAGGGCAATAGTCTCGGTCTGAGCTGATTGTGCTGGAGGCTGGCGAGGTGGGCGGGACGGTGTTGAGTTTCGGTTGGCAAGTGCCAAGGGTCTTGGCCTGGTACACATGCCCTGTGGACGCGAGCACGCTCACCTCCACAGGGTTATTGATTGACCGCCAGGATCAGGACAGGAACCCGCCGTCCACGTTCAGTGAGACGCCTGTGGTGTAGCTCGACGCATCACTGGCCAGGTACAGCACCGCACCGGCCATTTCACTCGGATCGGCCACACGCTTGAGCGGGATCTGCGTCAGTGCCTGTTTCAGAATCGCGTCGTTCTTCACCAGCGCCGAGGCGAACTTGGTGTCGGTAAGGCCCGGCAGCAGGGCGTTGCAGCGGATGCCGAATTGCGCGCATTCCTTGGCGAAGACCTTGGTCATGTTGATCACCGCCGCTTTGGTCACCGAGTAGATGCCCTGAAAGATCCCCGGCGAGATGCCGTTGATCGAGGCGACGTTGATGATGCTGCCACCACCGTTTTCGCGCATCAGCTTGCCCGCTTCCACGGACATGAAAAAGTAGCCACGGATGTTCACGTCGACGGTCTTCTGGAACGCGCCCAGATCGGTGTCCAGCACGTTGCAGAACTGCGGGTTGGTGGCGGCATTGTTCACCAGAATATCCAGGCGGCCGAACTGTTCCTTGATCCCGGCGAACACTTGGCTGATCTGTTCCATTTCACCGATGTGGCAGGCCACCGCGGTGGCTTTGCCGCCGTCAGCGATGATGGCGTCGGCGACGTGCTGGCAGCCGTCGAGTTTGCGACTGGAAACGATGACGTGGGCGCCTTGTTGGGCGAGCAGTTTGGCGATGGCTTCACCGATGCCACGGCTGGCGCCGGAGACGAAAGCGATCTTGCCGTCGAGGTCGAACAACTGAGTCTTGGACATAAGGGTTCCTGGGTGTGGGCCGTCAGAGGCTCGATTTCGAAATGACCTGCAAGCTCATCTGCTCCAGCAGTTTGTTCATGTGAATGAACTGCGCGAAGCGTTTGTCCTGGGTCTGGCCATGGTAGAAGCGGTAGTAGATCTGCTGCACGATCCCGGCCAGACGGAACAGGCCGTAGGTGTAGTAGAAGTCGAAATTGTCGATCTGGATGCCCGAGCGCTCGGCGTAGTAATCGACGAACTCGCGGCGGGTCAGCATGCCCGGGGCGTGGCTCGGCTGGCGGCGCATCAGTTGCACCGGCGCCGGGTCGCCCGCCTCGATCCAGTAGGCGAGGGTGTTGCCCAGGTCCATCAGCGGATCGCCGAGGGTGGTCAGCTCCCAGTCGAGCACGCCGATGATCTGCATCGGGTTGTTCGGGTCGAGGATCACGTTGTCGAAGCGGTAGTCGTTGTGGACGATGCTCGACGTCGGGTGGTCGGCCGGCATCTTGTCGTTGAGCCAGGCTTTGACCGCTTCCCAGTGCGGTGCGTCCGGGGTCAGGGCTTTTTCGTAGCGCTCGCTCCAGCCTTTGATCTGGCGGGCAACGTAACCTTCAGGTTTACCCAGATCACCGAGACCACACGCCTTGTAATCGACGCGGTGCAGTTCGACGAAACGGTCGATGAAACTCTTGCACAGCGCCTCGGTTTTCGCTGAATCCAGACCCAGCTCCGGCGGCAGTTCCGAGCGCAGGATGATCCCGTTGACCCGTTCCATCACATAGAACTCGGCGCCAATCACCGATTCGTCGGTGCAGTGCACGTAGGCTTTCGGGCAATACGGAAAACCGTCGCGCAATTGATTGAGGATGCGGAATTCGCGGCCCATGTCGTGGGCGGATTTGGCCTTGTGACCGAACGGCGGCCGGCGCAACACGAACTCCTGCTCGGGGTATTCGAGCAGGTAAGTCAGGTTTGACGCGCCGCCGGGAAACTGGCTGATCGCAGGCAAGCCGCGCAGGCCCGGAATGTGTGCCTTGAGGTATGGATCGATCAGGCTGGCATCGAGTTCTTCGCCAGAGCGGATACGGGTGGACTGGTCAGTAAGCGCCATGCTTATCCCTTCTGCTTATTTTGGAGGCCAGACATCATTGGCTAATCTAATGGGGCGCTCGGTCGGTCACAAGCGCGGGTCGGTCTTATAGGTTAGCGTGTTGCCGGACAATCACCTTTGGGAATGTGCAGGGCGGGCCGTAGCAGACTAAGGTTTAGCGGGTATGCCGTGTCCAACAAGGAGTCGGGAAATGGGCTGTCCACAAGTCTGTGCCACTGCGACTTTGCAATGCAGCTTCGGCGCCGCACCGTCGGCGCTCAACGTGTTGCCGGTCAATCGCACGCTGACCGGCGGGATGCCGGCGGCGAACATCATGGATTACATTCCGCTGGTCAACATCCTGCCGTTCGGGGTGTGCATGAGCATGGCCAATCCGACGGTGGCGGCCGCCACCGCTGCTGCGCTGGGCGTGCTGACACCGATGCCGTGCATTCCGGCAACCGCGTCGCCATGGATTCCCGGCGGCGCGCCGACCTTGCTGCTCGGCGGGATGCCAGCGATCGATGCCAACAGTACGTTGATGTGCACTTGGGCGGGGGTGATCAAGATCGTCATGCCGGGGCAGATGCAGATGCTGATTCCCTGATTGTTGCGTTGGATGTGCCGGCCTCTTCGCGAGCAAGCCCGCTCCCACATTTGATCGCATTCCAATGGGTAAGCGGGCTTGCTCGCGAAAGGGCCAGTCAATACACCCTGAAACGTCAGGCCTGCTGCGGATCCATCCAGCGTTGATACCACCAGCGCACCCGCGAAATCGGCTTGCCATCCGCGCCCAACGGCCGTCCATCCTCGGCAAACCCCTGTTCAGGCTCCATCAACTGCCCATTCACATAACGCGCTTGCACCGCCGGTTTGCCATTGGGATGAAAGCGCTGATAGCGCCCCTCACGCACGCCATCGCGATAAAACTCAGCCTCCGCCACCTGGCCGTCAGGAAAGTAATTGAGCGCTTCCCCATGCAACAACCCGCGCCGATACGTTGCCTTGCGTTGTAAAAAGCCCTCCGGCGCGTAAAAACTGGCAACCCCTTGCAGCTTGTCGTGTACAAACGGCATCTGCGCCGAGACCTTGCCATTGGGGTGATAGAGCAGCGACGTACCCTGCAACTCGCCCTGGCTGTAGTTCAGATCGGCTTGTTTGCGCCCGTCGTCCTTGATTTGCAACGGGCCATCGAGCTGGCCGTCCTGCAAACGTCCCTTGAGCTGCTTGTCATTTTGCTGCAAGTCCAGCGGTGTGATCGCCATGGTTGCTCCCTGTCAGTTGACCTGCACCAGCCCGCCCTTGATGGTCAGCATGCCGCCGCCGTCCACGGTCTGCGAGGCCGCGCCCTTGTTGGTCAGGCTGATGCCAGCGTCGTTGGTCAGGGTGGTTCCGGCCTTGTTGTCCAGCGATGTACCGGCCTGATTGGTCAAGGCAGTGCCGGCCTTGTGGGTGATCGAGGTGCTGGCAGAGGTCGCCAGATCGGCGCCGCTCTTGATGGTGAAGCTGCCGCCACTTTGCAGGGTCAGGGTGCCGCTGACTTTGATCGTCAGGTTGCCGTCCACGGTCAGGCTGTAATCGCCCGTGACTTTGTCGGTGTAATTACCGCCCGTGCTGTGATCTTGGTCAGCGCCGACTTTTACCGTGCGACTGTCCTTCACATCGAGCGTGTCGCTGCCGGTCTGGATCGTCACACTGCGTTTGCCTTTCTCCAGGGTCACGGTCTCGTCGCCGTCCTTGACCGTGCGGGTGCGGGCGTTCTGTACGGTGAGGGTTTCGTCGTGGCCGACGGTGGCTGTGGTGTCGTTGAGCACGTTGATCTTCAGATCTTTCTGCGCCTGCAAAAACACCTCTTCGGCGTCTTTCTTGTCCTCGAAGCGCAGTTCGTTGAAACCGCCGCCACCCTTTGACGATTGGGTCTTGATCCCCGATTGCGTCTGATTGGCCGGCAAGGCGTAGGGCAGGGCGTTGTCGCCGTTGTAGACGCACCCGGTCACCAGCGGCCGATCCGGATCGCCGTCGATAAAGGTCACGATGACTTCCTGACCGATGCGCGGGATGAACTGCATGCCAAAGCCCTTGCCGCTCCAGGGCAACACCACGCGCACCCAGCAGGAACTGGTTTCATCGTTCTTGCCATCGCGATCCCAAGGGAACTGCAACTTGATCCGGCCGTATTCGTCAGTCCAGATTTCTTCGCCGGACTTGCCCACCACAATTGCAGTTTGCGGGTGCATGCGCGGTTTTGGTGTGACCCGTTGCGGGCGAAACGGCGTGGCTTTGGGGATCGCTTCGAAACGGTTGCGATAGCTTTCATGGCTGACGTCATGGGTGACCCGCGTCACCACCCAGTCGATGTTCAGGCTCGCATCGTCGTGGCCGTCGAGGGTGAACCAGTGCCCCGGAATCAGCCAACGGCAATCACTTTCGCCGACAAAACGTTTCTCTTCACTGCGCAAACCGTCGACGCGCTGCTTGGTCAACGCATCGCCGCGCGCCTTGGTGTTGTAGCCGCCCGGATGTTCGTAGATCGCACGCGGCCCGGCGACCGCTTCGGCCTGGCCGTACAGCGAAGTGGTCGGCGTGGTGAACTCGTAATCCGTCGCCTTGTACACCCCAGCCACCGCTTGCAAACACACCTGGCCTGCGCGAATCCCGTGCAGCTCGCGCTGACCCAGTCCTTGCCCCAGATAGCTGACCTTCGGCCCATTAGGGGTCTGCACGAAAGCGTCGTTGCTGTCGCCCAGTACAAGCGTGTGCTTGCCGTCGTCGTGGGTGAAGAACCAGAAAATGCCTTCTTCTTCCAGCAGCCGCGAGACGAAGGCGAAATCGGTTTCGCCGTATTGCACGCAGTATTCGCGCGGGGTGTAGCTGCCGGTCAGCGACAGTTTGAAATCGCTGAAACCGTGGGCGTTGAAAATCGTCGTGACGATGTCCGAGGTGGCGAGGTTCTGGAACACGCGGTTGTTGCTGGCCAGGGTCAGCCACCAGAGCCATGGCCTGAGTACAAGCTGATAGCGCTCGGCGGTGGCGTCAGCGGGGAGCTGGCGGATTTCAGCGACCAGCGCATCGAACGGACGCAGTTGTTCGTCGTTGTGCAGGGTGGTGGTGACGTGGGTGGCGACGGCGCTGATCAGGGTGAGGGCGGTGCCGTCGTTGAGGCCGTTGAGGATTTGTGAGCCGAGCAGGTTAAGGCCTTCGTCACCGGACAACGCCTCAGGGTAAAGCGCCGACAGCGACGTGGCAGTGAGCGAAAGGCTGGTGTTGCTGTCGGTGGAGCGGGGCATCGACGATCCTCTTTGACAGTGCAGGGTGAACTCAACCGGTGACGTCAAACAGAATAGGTCGGTGGTCGGGGCCAGACATATCGAATACTTGCGCCAGCCCGGTGAGGTCAACAGGCGTAACAGTGACATCCGCCGACGCCAGCACCCAATCGAGAATTCCGCCCTTATTCTGTGTTTGCAGGCCTCCCCAACATTCATAGGCAAGTCCGGCGCTGTCGAGTTTGCCAACGTTCTTGTAGTCCAGGTTCAGGTCCCCCGTCGCCACCCACTTACCGCCCAGAGCGGTGCAGGACTTGAGCTGGCTCTTGGTCACCTCGCTTTGTCCGGATTTGAAGTGCGCCAGGAACACGTAACCGGTATAGCCCCCGACACCATGCACTTCCACGGCGATCAGATCCCTGTTGAGGGCAAACAGGCTGCCTTGGCTGATTACACGCAGTTCTTCAAAGCCTTTGACCATGACGATATAGCCGTTGGAATAGCCTCCCGTGAAAGAGTAAACGTTGTAGGAGGGGTATATGGCCGCAAGGTTCTGTCGGTAATTGTCGATTTGCGCCGAATGTATTTCGCACAGGAAAACAATGTCGGCGTTCCACCAATTGCTTGAGCAACAGTTGTAGACAAAAACGTCGACCTGAGTCTGTTTGTCCAACGTTGAGGACTTGCCGTTTTTTTCGACATTGAAGCTTCCGATTCTCATGACTAGGACCTTCTTTGCTGCAAAGCGTTTGTCATCCGGCTGATTTTTTTTAGGCGTGGTTGTTCAACGTTTTCAATGTCTCCTTGGTAGGCCGCAGCTGGTTCATTTCGTTGTTGATGGTGGGGCAACGGGTGAACGCCACATGTTTTTTCCGCCCGGCATGGCTGTTGATCGTAGACACCGAGAAGCGCAGGCCCGAGAGATCGGCTCCATATTCGGGAACCTGAAACTGGTTGTCGGTGATGTTGAACGACCATGTCGAGCCGTTGTAGTGACTGAGCCAGGATTTGGCATCGAACGGCAGCACTGTGGTGTTGAACCCGGGGGTGACCAGTGTTCTGAGGTGGGCGAAGATTTCATCGTTGAAATGCGCGTCAGTGAGTTTGAACTTCACCTTGTCGCCGTAACCGGCGCTTTTGATGTCCTTACAGCCATTTCGCTCGTTAGGTGCCCAGTAACTGGACAGTTCGAGTTTTGCCCCGATGGCCTGGAGCGCCGCCCACCATGTGGCATTGCCGTTGAAAGGTCGGTTCTTTTCCATGGTCGATTCAGGATCGTCGTTGCGCTGCTTGCCCTCCATGCCTGGAAAACCGCCGAACACCGGGCTGGTGCATTCGACGAACAACTTGGAAATATTGGCGGAAACGGTTTCCGTGGCCAGTCGATCGGCCACCCCGTTGGATGTCCGCGTGAGACCATTGAGCAACCTCTGTGCCTCAACCATACCCAGCAGGCTTTTCACCAAGGTGATCTCGTTATTGCACTGGACGATGTCCTTGAACTTGGTATTGAGTGTCGTGCGGTTGGCTACATCGGGGGGACCACCGGTCAACTGGCTGTAGTTAAGGATCACCGCCGTCTGGTAATACCCGAGCAGGCTGCCAAGGCAATAAAAATATTTCCACGGCAGCACGTGGTGGAAGGTCCATTTATCGCAATCGGGTGTTCCGCCACTGCGAGCGGCTGGCAGCTTCACGGTGAATACATACTCGGCCACGTCACGCACTCCCTTGAAAGCCTATCTCTTAAAAAGGGGACGGATTTATTTGTCTGGCAAACGGCCAACACCCATCCGTCCCCGTGGATACGTCCCCTTTGATTCAGTCACTTCCCGGCATTTTTAGCCTCAGCGGCCTTGGCCTGCTGCCACATCGGGATCGCCTTGAACGCAGTGACCATGTCGTAATCCAGCGCCACCGGTTTTGCACCTGCTGAGGTGTCCGGCCCCATCGGGGTCTTGCCGTCGCGGCTCTGGAACCAGCTCATCCAGAGTTTCGATCCGGGGTCGGCCATGACCAGTGCCGCGTCAGGGTCACTGCCCGAAAGTGGTGGATCGATGGTTTGTGGTGGCTGGCTGGAGGTGGGCAGCAAGAACGAGGTCATCGGATATTGGGCGCTGCTGTGGCATCCCAGGCATCCGGCACTGGCCAGACCGGCCGGGTAATAGTGCGAGCCGGTCCAGGCTGGCGTCACGACGGCACCGTCGTTCGGGCCTGACAATCGGCCGTCCCATCCCAGCGTTGAGACCGAATAAGCCGGCGACTGGGGATTGATCCAGTTTTCGCTGAGCTTCGGATTGACCGTGACGGGCGGCGTCAGCGCCGTTGGCGCCGTGTTGATGACGTCCGGGTTGCCGCCCCAGGTGGCGCCCAGCGGAATCATCTTGTCCCAGGCGTCTTTGCCCGGCGCGTTCTTGTCGTAGACCAGGGTCGAAAACACCCATCCGGTTTGCGGTGAGGCGACACTGTCCTTGACGATGATGTCGAACTGCATCAACGACACCTTGGTCATCGCCGGTTGAGTGGTGGTGCCCTTGAAGTCTTTGCCGACGCATTGTGTTTTATTCAGCGCGCTGCCATTGCTGGTGTTCACCGGTGCGTAGATTTCCCATTGGGCGGCGCCTTCCATGGGGGCCCAATCGCTGCCACAGGCACTGACCATGGCAAATTTGATGATGACGCTGCCTTCGGCAAACTGCGTGGTGCTCGTTTCCAGAACCGGATTCATTGCGCGTTCAGGGGTTTTGCCCCAGATGTCGCCGAGGGTTTTCGCCGCACGGGTGTCGTACAGTGTCAGCACATAAGTGGTCACGGGCAGGGTCTGATCCGTCAGTGTGCCGGCGGGAAACCCTGACCCGACATACACACCACGAATGGGTTCGCGTTCGATACCCAGCCAGATCGAGTCGTACCAGCCGCTGTCCTTGTAGTTCCAGTTGGCGTAGTCGTAGACGATCTTGCGCATGTCCGGGGAGACGTAATCTTTCAGCGCCTGAACGTAGGCACCGGCGTTGGCCTGGGTGATCTTGCCGTTGCCGGTGGTCTTGCTCCAAGGGAAAGAAGTGCCGGTCGGTAATTGGGTCGGATAATCATGGCTGAGTGTGAACAGCGGCCCCTTGTAGTTCGGCGGCGGGGAAATGGGCGAGGTCAGAAAGGGGTCAATCTGCAAGTTCGCGCCATTGAGTTTTTCGACCGTAGAGGTCAGGAAGGACACCTTGCCCACCAACTCGTTTTCCAGATGTTGGGTGTCCGCTGGTGCGGACAACGGTATTGCGACACAGGCTCCCAGCAGACTCATCGGTAATTTCAGGCTTTTTTTCATGACATTATCCTTGTCAGTTTTGGAAGAGTACCTTCCTTTCATCACGGTTTTTCGTACATCGGCGAAGGGCGATGGGGATTACTCCAGCACCCACTCCGCCAACTTCCCCGTCACTTGCGTCATCAACACATTCTCGACATCCCGCGCACCCGCCGCACTGCACTTGGCGAGCACGGCTTTGACAATTCCCGCATCAAACTCGAATTGTTTGCCGGTCGCTGCCTTGTAGCGGCCACGCAACTTCTCAAGTTTCGCCAGCACAATCCCTTCCAGCGTCGCCTCATCCAGCGGTCGATACGCAACCACGGTCATGCGCGCCAGAAATGCCGGACGGAAGGCTTGCAGGAGGACTTTATGCAGGGCTTCGTTGAAGGCGTCAGAACCGAGTTGCGCCACGGGTGTGTCGAGCAGTAACTCGGCACCGACATTGCTGGTGGCGAGCATCACGGTATTTTTGAAGTCCACCACCAATCCGGTGCCGTCCTCCATCAAGCCTTTGTCGAAAACGTTGTAGAACGCCTCCAGCACATCGGGATGGGCCTTCTCGATCTCATCGAGCAACACCACGGAATACGGCTTGCGCCGCACCGCTTCCGTCAATACACCACCGCTGCCATAACCGACATAACCGGGCGGCGCGCCTTTGAGTTGGCTGACGGTGTGGGCTTCCTGGTACTCGGAAAGATTGATGCTGATCAGGTTGCGTTCGCCGCCGTACAACGCATCGGCCAGCGCGTAAGCGGTTTCGGTTTTGCCGACGCCGGTAGGGCCGACCAGCAGGAACACCCCGACCGGTTTTTGCGGGTCGGTGAGGCCGGCGCGATAGGCCTGCAAGCGTTGGGCGATAGTGTTGAGCGCGGTGCTTTGGCCCATGACGCGTTGGCCCATGCGGGTGCCGAGTGTGCGCACGGCATGGGCTTCGTCGGCGAGCATTTTGCCGACAGGAATGCCGGTCCATCCGGCGATCACGGCGGCGACGGTTTTGGTATCGACCTGCTCGGGCACCAGTGGATCGTCCTGGCGGATCGCATCGAGTCCGGCTTCCAGACGCAGCAGTTCAGCGGCCAGATGATCGATGCGGCTGTCAGTCGCTTCGTCGGGTTTGTCGCTGTCGGCGCGCTCGCTCAAGTCGAGCAACTCACGACGAGTGTCGAGCAACTCGCGCACGGCTACACGCTCTTCACCCCAACGGGTTTCCAGTTCGCGGATGGCTTGAACGTTGCCGCCAGATTCGCTTTCCAGCAGGGTAATGCGCTCACGGTGATCCAGCCCCGTGGCCTGTTCGCGGCGCAAGCGTTCGACTTCATCCTTGAGGCTGTTTTGCCGGTGGCGCAGGCTTTCCAGCGGCGGCGGCACGTCGTGCTGGCCGAGGGCGACGCGCGCGCAGGCAGTGTCGAGGACGCTGATGGCTTTGTCCGGCAACTGACGGCCGGAGATGTAGCGGTGCGACAGTTTCACCGCTTCGTGGATCGCCGCATCGAGCACCTGCACGCCGTGGTGCTGTTCGAGTTTGGCGGCCACCCCGCGAAGCATTTCCACGGCGGTGATTTCGTCCGGTTCCTCTACTTGAACCAACTGAAAGCGGCGGGCGAGGGCCGGGTCTTTCTCGAAATATTTTTTGTACTCCATCCACGTCGTCGCGGCGAGGGTGCGTAATTCGCCTCGGGCCAATGCCGGTTTGAGCAGGTTGGCCGCATCACTGCCGCCCTCGGCACCGCCGGCGCCGATCAGGGTGTGGGCTTCGTCGATGAACACAATGATCGGTTTGTCGGCGCTGCGTACCGCGTCGATCACGCCTTTCAAGCGTTGTTCGAATTCGCCCTTGACCCCGGCGCCGGCCTGCAACAGACCGAGATCAAGCACGCGCAAACTGACTTCCTGCAACGAGGGCGGCACGTCGCCGGCGGCGATGCGCAGGGCCAGGCCTTCGACCACGGCGGTTTTGCCCACGCCCGGTGCGCCGACCAGAATCGGGTTGTTCTGCCGGCGCCGCAGAAGGATGTCGATGCATTGGCGAATCTCACCATCGCGGCCCACGATCGGGTCGATGCGTCCGGCATGGGCGTCGGCGGTCAGGTCCTGGGTGTATTGATCCAGCACCGAATCCTGTCGTGGCGCAGGATGTCCAGAGGAAGCCGCGGAACGCGGGCCGACATGCTCACGGGAGTTTTCGGTCCACTCCAGCAAGTTCGCCCGCAGCGCTTCTTTGGGAATGCGCAGTAACGATGAGGCACTGTTGAGCAGCAGGCTGCGGCGCTCGTCGCGGTCAATCAACGCCAATAGCAGCAGCCCCGAACGAATGCTGTCGAGTCCCAACACACTGGCCTGCACCACCGCATCTTCGAGCAAGCCCAGGGTGTGTGACGACAGCGCTGGCGTGCGCGTGCTGCCAGCCTTGAACAGTTCCAGCGCCTTGTTGATTTCAGCGCTCAGCGCATCACGCTCCAGACCGAAGCGCGGCAGCAGAAAGGCAAAGTCGCCGCCCTCGATATCCAGCAATTCCAGCAGCAAATGCTCAATCTCGACAAAGTGATGCCCGCGTTGCAGGCACCGTTGCGCGGCGCGTTCGAGGGCGCGGCGGTTGTCCGGGTTGAGGCGTCCGATCAGGCTGGCCAGTTCCATTTCAGGTGATCTCCAGCTGACGCAGGCGGGTTTCGATGCGTTGCACTGCAAGGCTGGCCTGACGTTGCAAACCACCGTTCCAGCTCAACAACGCCGGGGCCTGACGCCCCAGTTTCATCGGCCCGGCACCGCGCACCAGCAATACCAGCGTGACATCCAGATCTGGCCCGAAGTACAACGCGGCGAGGCTCGCCAGCGCCGGGTGCGCCTCACCGTCCGGCAGGAAACGTCCGGCTTGCGCCGACAGCAACGGCCCCAGCGTCAGGCGAATGCCGGCGTGTTCATCCCAGACCCGAGTACCGGCCACGGCCGTGCGCCCCAGTTGCAGATTGCGTCCACCGGGTTTGATCACGCTGCGGCTGGCGGGCGGAATCTCGCGCCAGGCACCCTCATAAGCGTTCAGTTCGACCGGCACTTCAAACTGCTCGCGGACAATGGCGGCGAATCCGGCCAGCGAGCGGCGGCCATCGGCAAACAACGCCGTACAGGCCAACACCGCACAGTCCGGAACCGCTTGGCGCTCCTGCAAGGATTTGGGCAGCAACCCCGTCAGTGCGCGCAGTTGCGCCTGTACCGGCGAAGCCCCTGGCGTGACAAAGCCAAGCGCGATCCGGTGTTTGCGCATCACCTTGTACAGCAGGCTGAGCAGGCGATGCTGAAACAGATCGAGGAATTCGGCGGGCGCATGATCCTTGGCCCGGGCGCGTTGTTGCAGCCATTCCTGATAGGCGTAGGGCAGCGGGCCGTCGGGGCCGCCGAGGCCGAAGATCGGCGTGTCGAGGGTCAGCGGTGCGCCGGGCTCTTCGCACAGATTTTCGATCTGGCTGGTGGGAAACAACGGCGTCAACGGCCCTCGCAGTTTCAAGGCCTCCGCTTGGGGCGAAGTGCCGCTGCCGAGGGTTTCGGCCTGTGGTTGTTCGCGCTCCAGCAAGAGCAGCGCCTGCAACCACTCGAACGCTTGGGGATCGCGGCGCAGTCGTTGGCTCAGGGTCAGAGCGATAGGGGCATGCCGGCTTGGGGTTGCCATGCCTTGACCTCCTTGTCGGCTTGCATCAACACCGTGCGCACAAAGCGATTGGCCGTGGCGTACACCGAGAAAAACTGCGCGAGCACTGCCGAAAACAGCACTGCGCTGCTACCGACGAAATGCTGCGGATCAAGCTGCAGTTGCACCTCCAGACCGTTGCGCCAACCGCGCCAGGCATCGACGCCGACATGGCCGATCACTCGCTCGCAACTCAGGCTCAACAACCCTTCGATCTGGCGCAAAGCGCTGGCTTCGTCACGCAGGTTGTGCAGATGCAGAATCTCTTTCAATGCGTCGAGTGCCTGCGGGCCTTCGACCAGCGACAAGTGATTGAGGGTCAGTTGCGACACCAGCCGCCAGCGCGAATCACCGTCCAGTCGCGGCATGCTCTGCGGGCTTGGCGGATTGCGCAGGCGTGCCCACGCGACCGGGCCGGGGCGTTCGAAGCCCAGCGGTGTGCCGGCGGCCAGGCTCTGAGCCAAATGACGATTGGTGCAGAGCAGTTCGGCGGTGAGGCTGTAGTCGGGCAGATCCGTTTGCGGTTCGAAGCGGGTGTCGACCACGCTCACCAGCAGGTCACTGCCGAGCCGGTTCGGGGTCATGCCGCTGACTCGCCGGGCATGCCAGTAACGCTGTTGATCACCGCCGCTGTGCTGACTGCCGTAATACGCCGGCAGGCGCTGCACGCCGGCACTGGAGCTGGCACGCATGCCGCGAATGCTGTGGATCTCGACGCTGTTCTCGCGGTGGCTGTCGGCGATCAAACGGTATTCGCTGCGGGTGCCATCGGGGCGCAGCGGCTCGGAGGTGCGCGGGAACAGGTTGATGGCGGGGGCGCAACCGAGGGCGATGTCGCTGGCCTGCAAATGCAGACGGCTGGTGGGGGCGCGGTCGAAAACGATGTACAGATAGAGCGTCTGACTGTCGCTGGAAACGCCACTGAGTGGCAGATCGAAGAAGTGGAATTTGTCCGGGAAGGCAAAGTACTCGGCCAGCAGACGCATGCCCGGATGCACGCCGTCTTCGTCGGGCAGCAGCACTTCGTCGTCGCTGAAACCGACGATCTTCGGCAAGCCTTTAACGGTTACCGGAACGCTGCCCGGCGACCCTGCCAGCACCTGCATGGCATGGGCGCCGAGCAAGTCATATAAACCGGCGTTGATCACCGGCGAAGCCGCCAGATGAATACGCAACTGCTCAATGCCCAGCTGCGCCCATTGGCTGTCACCCAGGCAGCGCAGACTCAGGCGCAATGCTGAGCGAGACTGTGCCACACCCGTAAGCGCCTGGGCTTCATCACTGCCAAGCAACAAGGCCTCTGCGACTTCAACCGGCCACAAACGCAATGCGGCACTGGTGCGAAAGTGGATGCTTTCACCTTTGCTGGTGGTGACGAACAACGGCGTGTCGCGGGGCAGGGGATAGCCTTCGTCGAGGTTGCCTTTGCTCGGGTCCGGTTCAAATTGCACGATGGCGCAGGACGGCAACGGGCGCATGGCCAACGGGTAAAGTTGTTCGAGCAGCGCGTCGCTGAACTCGGCGTAGTCATCGTCCAGTCGTCGTTGCAGACGCGCCGCCAGCAGCGCAAAACCTTCCAATAAACGCTCGACATGCGGGTCCGGGCATTCGCCGGGGGACAGTTCCAGGCGCCGTGCGACTTTCGGATAGCGCTCGGCAAACTGGCTGCCGGCATGCCTGAGCCAGGTCAGTTCGCGTTGATAGTAGTCGAGCAGTTGCGGGTCAATCGAGTCGCTCATGGCGCACCTCCAGCCCTTGGCCGCCAGGCTCGATGACAAACGCCACCGGCCAGTGCTGGTGGCCGCTGCGCAACTCGCCGAGCAGGCGAATGCTCATTTGCTGAGGGTGTTCGGGCAACGGATTGACCTGAACCTCGCCCAGACGCAGGCGCGGTTCAAAATGTGTGATGGCTTCGCGAATGTCTCGCGCCAGTCGACGTCGGTCGTCGCTGCGCTGCTGTTGCAGAGCGCTCCAGTCGGCGATGCCGTAGTCGATCACGCTCGGCGGTGTGGTCAGTGTGCGCGGGCCACGGCGGGTGTTGAACAGGCGCCCGAGCTCGGCGTGCACCGAGTCGAGCAAATCCTGGCGATCAAATTCCCGCGCGCCCTCAGCCTCGCTGGATGCGAGGCGTTCGAACAGCGGGGGAAGCATGCCGGTGCCTGCCATGGCCGGGGCGCCGGGTTAGCTGACGAGCTTGTTGGCGGCCATGTCCCACGTCGACGCGGCGGTGCCTTCCTTGGTGCCGTCGTCCTTCTGCGCGGTGAGTTCCCATTTGATCTTGGTGAAGTTCAGGGAAACGGTTTCCACCGGTTTGCCTCCGGTACCGCCACTGACGCTGACGTTCGACAGCACCACGTTGGTCAGGGTGTAGATGATGAACGGCAAGAGTTGCCCGCTGCCTTCGGCGGCGTTGCGGCCGATGGTGATCTTGGCTTCTGGAATCGGCTTGCCGGCACAGCAGTATTCGTTGAGGGACGGCGTCGAAGTGTCGACGAATTTGGTCACGGTGAACTCGCCGACGTGAGGTTTACCGGAAGTGCGCTCCGAGTTGCTGACGTCATTGGTGACTTGCATCGCGACGTTGTGGCTGTAGGACATGACTTCGATCTTGTCCGCGTAACCCTCGAGCAGGCTGTCGCCTTTGATGTCGCCGCCGAGGTCGAGAATGATTGCATCCATCGCTTGAAACTCCTGAAAGGTGTCGCGCTAGATAAAGGACAGCCCCCGCCGCACGGGCGGCGGGGGCTGCAGGTCAGGCAGCTACCGGTGGCGGCAGGGTGGCGACCAGGCGGATCGAGGCGGTCAGCTCTTCGAGTTGAAAGTGCGGCCGCAGAAACACCGTGGCCCGATAGGCGCCCGGTTTGCCGGCGACTTCGGTGACGTCCACTCGCGCTTCGCGCAACGGGTACTGCGCCTTGATTTCCTGCGGCGCGTTGTCGTTGATCAGCACGTAGTCGGCGATCCAGTTGTTGAGGTAGGTCTGCACGTTGTCGCGGGTCATGAAACTGCCGACCTTGTCGCGCATGATCACCTTCAGGTAATGGGCGAAACGCGAGGCCGCGAGCACGTACGGCAACATCGCCGAGATGCGCGCGTTGGCATTGGCCTCGTTGGTGTTGTAGAGCTTGGATTTGTTGGTGGTCTGGCCGCCGAAGAACACGGCGACGTCGCTGTTTTTCTTGTGGCACAGGGCAATGAAACCGAGGTCGTTGAGCTCTTTTTCACGGCGGTCGGTGATCGCCACTTCGGTCGGGCATTTGAGCGACAGATCGCCCGAACTGGTGCGGAACGTGTGCGCCGGCAAGCCTTCTACTGCGCCGCCACCCTCAGCGCCACGAATCGCCGCGCACCAGCCGTACTTGGCAAACGCTTCGGTGATGCGTTGCGACAACGCCCATGCGGCATTGCCCCACAGGTATTTGCTGTGGTCGGTGCCGTTGACGTCCTCGACGTAGTTGATGCCTTCCACGGGCGAGGTGTCCGGGCCGTAAGGCAGGCGCAGGAGGAAGTGCGGCAGCACCAGCGAGACGTAGCGCGAATCTTCGCTCTCACGGAACGAGCGCCACTTGATCAGCTCCTGGCTCTCGAACACTTTCGACAGATCACGCGGCACCGCCAGTTCGGTGAAGCTGTTCATGTCGAACAGTCGCGGGCTGGCGGCGGCAATGAATGGCGCGTGCGCCGCAGCGGCGACGTTCGACAGTTTTTCCAGCAGGCCGATGTCCTGCGGGTGACGGCCAAAGGTGTAGTCACCCACCAGCAGGCTGAAGGGATGGCCACCGAAGGTGCCGTATTCCTCTTCGTAGATCTTCTTGAACAGGGCGCTCTGATCGAACTCGACGGCTTTTTCCAGGTCGTTCTGCAGCTCTTTCTGGGTCACGTTGAGCAGGCGCAGTTTCAGCCGGGTGCTGGTTTCGGTGTTCTGCACCAGCATGTGCAGGCCACGCCACGAGGCTTCGAGTTTTTGCAGGTCGGGATGGTGCAGCACCTCGTTGAGCTGGGCGCTGATCAACTCGTCGATCTGGCTGATGCGGTCGTTGATCATCGCCACGGTGTCCTTGTCGATGGCCATGCCTTCGTCGAGCACCTGGGTGGCGAATTCCGCGAGCATGTCGCGGGCGTAATCCTGCTGACTGTCATCGTGGGCCATACGGCCATCGAGAATGATCTGGTCGAGCAGGGAAAGTGTCTCGGTTGTACTGTCGCTGGCTTGGTTCTTGGCGGCGGCGGGCATGGCGAATTCTCCCCTCGGTTAAGTGGACGATCAGGCTTGCGGTTCGGCCGGCGCCTCGGCATCAGCTGCCGGGGTAGCGGTGTCTGGGCGGGCCGATTTGATTTCCTGCAAGCCTTCGGTGTTGGCGATGACGTCGCGCAACAGTTTGTCCAGGTCATCGTTGCCGTCGAGTTTGGTCAACAGGTCACGCAGACGTTGGCGGGCCTCGAACAGGCGACGCAGCGGCGTGACTTGCTCCACTACCTTGACCGGGTCGAAGTCGTCGATGTGTTTGAAATTGAGTTCGATGTTCAGCTTGCTGTCGTCGCCGCTGAGGGTGTTGTTGACCTGCAACGTGGCGCGCGGGGCGATCGAGGCGAGTACTTCGTTAAAGTTGTCGCGGTCGATTTCGGTAAAACGCCGATCGGTCAGTTTCGCCAATGGTTCAAGGGGTTTGCCCGAGAGGTCGGCGAGGATGCCGACCACCAATGGCAATTCCTTTTTCTCGATGGCGTTGCCGATTTCGACGTCGTAAGTGATTTGCACTCGGGGCGGGCGCACCCGGTCGAGCTTGTGCTGAGTACTTTCTGCCATGTCGGCGGACTCCGATGCGATGAGCGGGCGCAATGCATCGGGGGGGGCCGTTCATCGCTTTCCCTTGCTGGACCGTAGGTTAGAAAGGGTGGCAGATGAGCTGTCGTTCCTTTGACAAACCTTCTTGGATTCGGCTGTAGGAACCGAACTACCCAAGACGCTAGAACAGGTCTATAAAAATGCAAGCAAAAACATTTTTGGACACGGCCGAGAAAAGGAAAATTCATTTTGTGCGGACGATTTTTTGTAGCGTTTTGGTTGGTGCTTCTGACGGGCTGTTCTTTCTTCGAGCCGACGGTGGACCTCGACAGCCTGACCCTCGACGTAGCCCCCAAGGCCAACGACGACACGCCGATTGCCGTGGATTTCATCGCCGTCAACGACCCTGATCTGCTCAAACAACTGTCCGGTATCAGCGCCAGTCAGTGGTTTGCCGAGCGCGAACAGTACCAGCGCGACTATCGTCAGTTGATGAGTGTGTGGGGGCTGGAGTTGGTGCCGGGGCAATTTATCGACCACCAACCCTTCCCGCTGGGGGGCAAGAAGGCGGCTGGACTTTTGGTCTTCGCCAGCTATAACACTCCCGGAGCGCACCGCTTGCGCCTCGATGATCAGCGTCGAGCGTGGCTGAAGTTCGACAGTCGCGAGATGAGCCTGGTCAGTCAGGAAAACTGAAACACACCGCCCGCCGCCGGATCGCGGCGAGGTCGAAGGGAGTCGTATGAGTTTGCTACCTGACGCGGTTTGCTGGCATGAAGGCATGCAATTGCTGCCGCAGCATTTTCAGTTGCAGGGGCTGCGGGCCGAAGCACTCGGCGCGCATCTGGCGCATGCGTGTAACCCGTGGTTCTGGGGCGTCAGCCACATGGAGTTTGACCCGTCGGCACTGAGCGCCGGCGTGGTGCGGGTGGTGTCGCTGCAAGGGACGATGCCCGACGGCTTGCCGGTGGATGTGCAGGCGGGTGTGGGCCCAGTGCTGGAACTGGATGTCAGCGCGGCGATCAACGCCACTGACGACGCCACCGTCACTGTGTTCCTGGCGATCAGCCCGATGTGGCGCGCCGGACAATTGCTGCCGCTCAAGGGCCGTTTGCAATCGGTCGTCGGCGAGGCGCTGCCGGATCTCACCAGCGGCCAATTCCCTGAATCGATCACGGTGTGGCGACCCAATCCACGCCTGTGCACACAACTGAACAAAGCCGACTCGATCTGCCTGCCGCTGCTGAAAATCCGCAAGGAGGGCGGAGGCTTCCTGGCGCTGGGTTATACGCCGCCAACGCCGAACCTGTTGCCCGAATCTGTGCTCGGTCGACGCATCGCCGGGCTCTGCGCGCGGGCTCGGGAGAAGTGTCTGTTTCTGGGCGGGCGCTTGCGTCAGGCGCAACAGGCCGGCAATCAGGATGATGCGCTGGAAATCCGTCGGCAGTTGACCGCGCTATGGGCACGCCTGCCGGAAGTCGAAGGTTCACTGAACAGCCGCATTGCCCAGCCGCAAAGGCTCTATGTGCAACTGCTCGGAATGGCCGGTGCATGGTCGGCGCTTGATCCGCTGGCCGGTGTGCCGGCGTTTGCGCCGCTGGATTTTCTCGAATTGCAGCGTGGTTACGACGCGGTGCTTCAGTGGCTGGAAACCACCCTCGAACTGATCCGCGCCGGCTATCGCAGCCTGCCGTTCGAACGCAGCGAGCAGAGTTTTTCCATTCAGTTGCCCGATGAGCAACCGAGCCAGCGTCTGGTCATTGGCTTGCGCATGCCAAACGGCGCCAGCGAGCAAGCCGCGATTGACTGGTTGCGCGGCGCGATCATCGCCTCGGCACCACACATCTCGCTGCTCGGTCGCCAGCGCATGAGCGGTCTGCCCCATCAAGTGATGAACCGCAGCGAGCAGGTGGCCTACAGCGTGGGCGAGGACACGCGCCTGTTTGTCATCACCGCCGAAGGCGCGTGGTTCGACGCGCAACTGCCGCTGGTGATCGCCGCCCCCGCCGCGAAGCTGACCAGCAGTCCATGGCAAGTGGTGCTGTTTGTCGCCCAGAACAGTGAAAGTGCCTGATCACACAAGGAACGCCGTATGTCGCAAGGAAGTGCCGCAAGCCTGGGGTTGCAGGACGCACCGTTGAGCAGCGCGTTCCGGCAGACGTGGCAGCAATGGCAACAGGATTGGGTGCAATTGCCCAAGGACAGCGACGACGAAGCGGCGCTGGTGGAGACGGTGGTCGAGCTGTCGACGCAGGCTTCGCAACGGCTCTGGCGCACGGCGTATTCGCGGGTCGGTGATTCGGCGACGGATCAGGTCAAGGCACTGGTTTACGCGTTTGTTGCACTGGTCGATGAAACCCTGTTGTTTACGCCGTGGCCGGGGCAAGCGGCGTGGCAGGAAAAACCGCTGGAGTCGCGGTTGTACGCCAGCCGTCAGGCGGGCGAGCAAGTGCCGGCGGCCATTCAAACCCTTCTCGATGAACAACAACCGACCACCCGCGATCTGGCCAACGTGTACTTGCAGTGCTTGATTCTCGGTTTCCACGGGCGTCTGCGCGGTGAGCACGCTCAGGCGCAACGGGAGAAATGGCGGCTGGCCCTGTTCAACTTTGCCTGGCAGGACGAAGCCACGTATGACGATGTCAGCCAGCGACTGGTGCAACCTTCACTGGTGGCGCCGTTGCAGTTGCCCGTGCGCACCGCGCTGCCGGACGGCTTTCGTCTGGCGTTGGGTATTCTCGCGATGGTGTTGTTGCTGACCGGACTTGGCCAGTTCCTGTGGCGTGACATTCGTTCCGAGCTCGATCCGGTGCTGCAAATGACCGATTCAGTGGCCGCGCCGGAGCAAGACTCATGAGCCCCCTGACGATTGTCGCGTGGGTCGTCGCGCTGCTGCTGTTGCTGGTCATCATCGCCGTGGCCGTGTGGTGGCTACGGACCCAGAGCGGCGCGGCGATCCGCAGTTTTTATGCGTCCGTGCGCCATATGGAGCAGGAGCAGGGCAGTCACGATCGTTATCAGATGCCGTGGATGTTGATGCTCGGCGATGAAACTCAAGGCACGCAATTGGTCACCGAGTGGCGATTGCAGCCGACCGATAAACCGGCGTGGTTTGGCCGCTGGTGGTCGGACCCCGAAGGCGCTGTGCTGGTGGTGCCGCAGGCATTGTTTCTGCCGGACGACGGCATGCATTTGCAGCGCGGTGGCTGGTGGCGACTGCTTGGGTTGATCCTGCGTATGCGCAGCAAGCGGCCGCTGGACGGCGTGATCTGGACGGTGCCGGTCAGCCACCTGAGCAATCTTGAGCAGGCTGCCAGCCTTGGTCTGGCCGCACGCCGACGTTTTATCGATCTGCTGCAACGCTTTGGCTTGAGCGTGCCGGTGTACGTGATCGTCACGGGACTGGAAGAGTTGCCGGGGTTTCAGGAACTGATCAGCGCCTTGCCCGAGGAGGCCCGTGAACGCACCTTGGGCTGGTCGTCGCCCTACGCGCGCGATGCCGTGTGGCAAGGGCAGTGGAGTGATCAGTCGCTGGATCGAATCCACCGCGCCATGGCCGAAGCCGTGATCGAAATCGGCACGTTGTCGGGGCAGTTGAGCGCCGACCTGTACGCCTTGCCGGAGCGTCTGGAGACGTTGCGCCGTGGACTTCAGAGCGTGCTCGAACCGGTTTTTCAGGGCAACGCGCAGGGCGAAGCGCCGTGTTTTCGCGGTGTGTATTTCACCGCCAATGAAGCTTCAGAGGACGCCAAGGACGGCTTTTGCGCCGATGACAGCGGCTTGCAGCAGAGCGTGTTCGTGCGCCAGTTGTGGCGTCAGCGTCTGGTCGGCGAACACGGACTGGCCCAAGGCGTGCCGCGTCTGTTGCGTTTGCGTCAGCGTTGGCAGCGGCTGACAGCCGGGGTGGCGTTGGTGGTCGCAGTGGTCTGGGCGGTAGCGATGCTGTGGGTCTGGCACCAGTCGGTCAAGGATGCCCACGAACTGGCGCGGCTGATGCAGGGCGCGCAAAAGAGTTACGTGGCGGTCACCGATGAGGCGCATCGGATTGAACCGACCCGGCGCAATGTGCAGGGTTTCTGGCGGGTGCTGGAGCGAGCACCGCAATGGCGCTACGTTTCGCTGGCATTTCCGTCCTCTTGGTTTTCATCCCTGGACACCCTGCTTGAGCAGGAGCTGTTCCGCTCAGCCCAGCGCCAGATGCTGGTACCGCTGCATGAACTGCTGGTTGCTGAACTGGCGAAAATCAAAACGATCCGCGCCACTGATCGGCGCAGCAGCATTGAAAGTGAAGACCCGGCACAGTGGAAAAACTATCAAAAGGCCACGGATCTGGTGGACCGGGCATTGCGTCTGGAGCAGCAGAACCAATTGTTTGGCGAAGTGCAGAACAATCAGCGGGCACCGCTGGACGATCTGGTGCAACTGAGCAACAGCGCTCTATCACTGAACCTCAATGCCGCGACATTGCCCCATGCCGCGTATTACAACCGGTTGTTGGCGGCGGGTGATGGCGGCAATTTGCAGGCGTTGGATTTGAGCGTCGAGCAGCCGCTGATACTGAGCAACTTCAACGGGTTGATGGAACTCTGGCTCAATCAGTATTTCCTTGCCGACAACTTTGTCAGCAAGGCCGGTTACCTCAAGTTGCACCTGGAACAACTGGAGGCCGGCAGCGGCAACAGCCTCGGTGAACTGGAAGAACTGCGCGCACTGATTGATGGCCTTCAAGGAGCGATTTCCATGACCAACGCGGCGTGGGGACGCGGCAAGGGCCAGGAACTGGTGCCCGGCTATCGCGCTTTTCTCGACAAGGTGCACAAGAGTTCATTGCTGGGACCAACCGTGGAGCAACAACTGGAAAACCAGGCCAGCAAATTGCAGCAGAGTTTTCGTGACCAATGGATCGCCCGCGCAGGTTCACGGGACAACTTGCTGGTGCAGCAAGGCAGTGGACAACTGGCGCTGCAGGAACACGTGATCAAACTCGATAACGCCCTGCAGTCGCTATTCAAACGCGATTTTCTGGCCGTTGCCTTGCGCGCCAATCAAGACGATGGGGGGATGCAAGGCCAGACCGTGGACGGCGATGACTTCAACCTGTCGTTGAGCTATTTCGCCAGTTACAAAAGTTACGTGGCTGAAGAGCTGCCCCGGATCCCGCCGGCCTATCGCGGCGCGGTGTTGCAAGCCGCCGAAAACGCCGCCGCCCAGGCGATGTGGCTCAGCCTCAGGGATCACGACGACCGGACTCAATCGTACGCAGTGTTCAACGTGCGCGCCGAGCAGGCCATGGCCCTGCAAAAAGCCTTTGTGGAACTGCGTCGCAGTGATCTGGCGGCACGTTTGCAAGGCGGGTTGAACCGTCGGGCGATGGCGCAGATTGTCAGTGGCCTGAATGAAATCAGCGACCAGCCGCTGTTTGGCGGGCGCACTGAAGTCAGTCAGTGGGACGGCTCGAAAAACCTCGGTCTGCAACTGTACGGCGCCAGTGATGTGCAGGACTTGAAACTGAGCCTCAAGCAGCAGTTCAACACCATGCTCGGCATCACCGAACGGCGCACCTCGGCGTTGCAATGGCTGATGACTCAACAGGGCAGTCTGTCGGCGCTGGATTACGAGCGGGTGACACAGTTCAGCGCGCTCAACGACGACTTGCTCAAGTACAAGGATTCGAACCCGGCCAGCTCACCGGCGCAGATCGAGCAACTGGTCAGCCGCGATTTCATCGAGATGGATACCGCCTCGTGCGAACACGTATTACAGACCGCCAATGTTGCTCCCGGACGCAGCACGCTGGCGATGCGTGCCGTGGAACTGCAACAGTCAGCCATGCAGCGTTGCCAGTCCCTGCAACAGCAACAGGCCGCAGCGGCGTGGAATGAACTGGCCAACTATTTCAATCAATACCTAGCCGATCGCTTTCCCTTCGCCAATGGCGTGCAAGCGCAGGATGCCGACCCGGCACGGGTTCAGTATTTCCTCGACATCATCGACAAACGCTTGCCGGTGGCGCAGGCCGGACTGGTCCTGAGCCAGACACCGGAACGGCTGGCGGCGGAAGATTTTCTCAATCGCCTGAAGCAGGCGAGCGTCTGGCTCAAGCCGCTGTTCGTGCGCGACAAGAGCGGCATTCTCGGCGTTGAACTGGACGTGCGTTGGCGTACCGATCGCGATGATGAAAAGGGCGCCGATAAGGTGATTGCCTGGAGCCTGCTCGCCGGCCGTCAGGAGATCAACTACCCGGCAGCCGAGGAGCCGAATCTGCGCTGGAGGGTCGGCCAGCCTATTCGCCTGACCCTGCGCTGGGCGCGTAACGGCAAGGAACGTCCGGTCAACGATCCGCTGCAACCGAACCTGGTGGTGCGCGATCTGGAGGCAGGCTGGGAGTACGGCGGGCCGTGGTCGCTGCTGCGCCTGATGCGTGCGCATTTCTCGGTGCAGCGCCAGCCGAGCATGGATTACACCGATTTCCCGCTGGCCCTGCGTTTGCCGGTGACCGGGGCGCCCGACAGCGTTACCAGTGAATTCGCACGGATGTACGTGCGCCTGTCGTTGATGAGTCAGGGCTCGAAACTGCCGCTGTCGATTGCACCGTTGCCCACGCGCGCACCGCACTCACCGTTTCAGTTCATCGGCACGACGACGGCCGCCATTGAATCGCAGAAGGAGGGATTGTGAATCTGCCATCGACCCCGTTGCCGGATCTGATTGATCAGTTGCTTGCGCCGATCAGCGCAGAAGCGCCGTGCGGCGTCGATCTGCGCTATGAACGCGAGTTCGACCAGTTGCGCGACCTGCGCCGCGAAGACGACGCCAGCCTGCCGACCGGCGTGTGGCAGTCGACGCTGAAGCGGGCGAACTGGCCGCAAGTCGAAAAGCTCACGACCACGTTGTTGCTGGAACGCAGCAAGGACCTGATGCTCAGCGCCTGGCTCGGCGAAGCGTGGCTGCACCAACAGGCGCTGGACGGTTTACCCGGTAGCCTGGCGCTGATTGCCGGTTTGTGTGAGCGTTTTCCCGACCAGTTGCACCCGCAAGCCGAGGACGGCGACCAGTCATGGCGGGTGATTCCCCTGGAATGGCTGGTGCGTCGATACAGCGAGGTGTTGCTCACCCGGGTGCCGCTGTTCGGCAGTCGCAACAGCGATTTCGAGGCCTATACCCTTGAAGTCTGGCGGCGTTTGCAGGTTCAGCAGGTGCAGGCCAACGACAGCAAGAATGCCAAGACATCGGCGCAAACCGCGAGCAATGAACAGAAAAAACTCAACGATCAGATCCGCGTTACGCCGCTGGCGTTCTGGCTACGCACCCAAGGCAATCTGCTGCTGAGCCTGCAACACCTGCAACGGCTCGACACCTGGAGCGAGGCTTATCTGGGCGATCAGGGCCCGGGGTTACGCCCGTTGCAGGACATCATTGAAGCGCTGCTGAAGCTGGTTCAGGAGTTTATCGCCATGCACCCACAACAACCGGCGTCGTCCGCGCCAATGCCCGACGTACCCGCCGCCGTGGCGCCATCGACTGAAGAAACCCCAGTGGCTCAGGTGTTTAGCGAACCGGCCAGCCGCGAAGAGGCCTACCGCCAATTGCTGCTGATCGCCGAATACCTGGCGCGCACCGAGCCCCATAGCCCGGTGCCGTATCTCATCCGGCGTGGAGTCGAGTGGGGCAACAAACCGCTGAGCGAGCTGCTTGGCGAGTTGATCTCGGCAGATGCCGAGTCACGACGTTTATGGACGTTGCTCGGGGTGCTTTAGTGCACGCGCTGATTGCCGGTTCTCGGCGGCAGTTGAATCGGTGTGAGTACCGGTTGGCCTGAAAAAAACGCCACGAGGTTTTTGCCCACCAACTCGACGGTACCTCGAATGGCTTCCGGTGACAGACCGGCGACGTGTGGCGTGAGCAGCACATTGCTGAGGGCTTTCAGCGCCTCCGGCACTTGTGGTTCGTGGTCGAATACATCCAGCGCGGCACCGGCGATTCGGCGTTGTTCAAGGGCCGTGATCAGGTCCGCGGTGGCGATCACACTCGCCCGCGCAATATTGACGATGAAACCTTTGGGCCCCAGCGCATCAAGTACCGGGCGGGTTACCAGGTGCTGAGTGCCGATGCCGCCGGGTGTGGCGACGATGAGAAAGTCCGACGCCCGAGCCAATTCGGTCGGCGTCGAGCAGAACGCGTAAGGCACGTCATTGCGTACCTGACGGCTGTGATAGCTGATCGGCATGTCGAAGCCCAGGCCTGCGCGTTTGGCAATCGCCATGCCCACAGATCCCAAGCCGAGAATCCCCAAATGTTTGCCGGCCAGCGACGGACGCATGATCTTCGGCCATTCACCCCGACGCACGGCCGCATCGCAACGTGGAATGTCACGCACCAACGCCAGCAGCATGGCCATCGCGTGATCAGCCACCGACGAGGCGTTGACCCCGGCGCCATTGGTCACAGTGATCCCGCGATCACTGGCAGCTTGCAAGTCGACGTGTTCGTAACCGGCACCAATCACCGTGATGATTTTCAGCGCGGGCAGGGCGGCGATTTCTTCGGCGGTCAGGCCCAAGGGGCCACGGGTGAGCACAGCGTCGATGCGGCTGCCATGGGTGGCGATCGCTTGAGCGCGTTCAGCGGGTGTCGGCGCCAGAATCAGGTGGAAGCCCTGATGTTCAAGAATCGGCAAATAGTCATTGATGGTTTCAACCAGTACCAGAACGGATGCGGGCATTGCGCGGCTCCTGTGATCGTCGGTGTCGAGGGCATCAAATGAGTTTCAGAGTGCTGATAGCAAGGCAGCATGGCAATGGTCGACATTCAAGCATGGGTGCTTTGATTCTGGACGGCTTCGCGCAAGAAGCAAGGGCCGCAGCACACCGGCTATCCAGTGCGCTCAAGGTTGGCGACTGATCGTGTTTGAGCCAGACGGTCAGTTCCCACAGTTGTCAATTAGCGGTCGGCGGCCTTTACCCCCCCCCCCACACACATGAACTCGTGGTTTCAAACCTGAGTCGCACGTTGCTTACCTGCAATCTGTCAGATATTTCGTCAGCTTTTGTAGCTGATAAACGCGATTCTTGGCTTCCGTGTAAAGACATCCGTAGTTACGTGCCAATGCCCACAAATTCTTGCGTCGTTGCCTACGCGTGCGCCAGAATCCGCCGGCTTGTGCGCCTGGAGGGCGGTCGGTAACTTGGTTCGCATCACTGATTTCCAGTGATCGGGCTTAGCGGTCCGAATAAACGACATCGGTTGTACAAGCGACATTCAGTCAGGCACCCCTTCGCCTGCACTCTATGGTGGCTGTGCGCATGGCGCCCTCGGGCGCACCGGTTTTTGTTGCTTATCCGGTCCGCTAACTTGCGCACAGCTGCCACCCTTTCGCTTAGCGGCGAAATCGTTGCGGCCTCTTATAGAGAAAGCGACTATGTTCAAGGTAACGCCAAACCCGCCGAATCCCGATCCGGCATCCCCCTACGAATCCCCTGGCTCCAAGAAATTCCACGAAGCCGCCGAGCGCGCCCTCGACCACTACCTGGATCCGCCAGCCGCCAAAGTCATGGCCGCGCCCTACGCACCCAATCGCCTGTACATGGCCAACCCCGCCGCCGGCAACGAACCCCTGCTGGCCGATGCGAGCGAAACCCTCGGTTCGGCCAACGTCATGCTCAACAACTTCGCCGCCCTGCTGGAAGGCACCCATCGCCAGACCGCATTAGGCATCGCCCAGAACGTGATGCTGGCGGAACTGGCGGTCAATCAGGTGCTCGATAATCTGGTGCCCGCGGAATAAGCCAAACGCTGCGGCGGGGTCATTCGCCTCGCCGCAGTCTCTGTCATTGCGTTGTATGAGGCGGCCTGCTCGACTCCCGGATTTTGCCTGCGAAACCCTCGGATCCATCCGCTTTCCGGCAAGCGATGAGCGCGAAATCATGAGGACTCAATGCAGTCTGAGCAGCCACTGCCAACAGCCAAGGAAGGCCAGTTTTGCATTTCACTTGGATTCATATTGGGTCGATCGGTCTGATCAAGTTTTTTCGGTCACATGTGGCACTGAAACATGCCTAAAAACGACAGTTAACCTTTCCATGGCCGACATATATTTTGCCAAAAGCGACATTCAATAATCTGATCCGCACAACCATTGCTCAGCTAAGTCTTTGCTTCTGTTGATTTATCACGGAGAATCGCGCCCCTGTTTCGGCCGGAGCATGTCTGTCGGTTTTTTCCGACGCGTCCTGACCGAGTGGCAAGTGACCGGAATGCGGAGATCCGACCGGATGAATGAGCAGGCCAATAGCGTCAACGAACGCTATGAAGCAGCACCAGCCGAGCTGTCGAGCTGGAGTCGCCAGGACACCACCTGGATGTTGGGACTGTTTGGGACGGCGATTGGCGCCGGTACCCTGTTTTTGCCAATCAATGCGGGGCTGGGCGGCTTCTGGCCGCTGGTGATTCTCGCGCTGCTGGCGTTCCCGATGACGTTCTACGCACACCGTGGCCTGACCCGTTTTGTGCTCTCCGGTCGCGAAGGCGCCGACATCACTGAAGTGGTCGAGCAGCATTTCGGCATCAAGGCCGGGGCGCTGATCACATTGCTGTACTTTTTTGCCATTTTCCCGATTCTGCTGATCTACAGCGTGGGCCTGACCAACACGGTTGCCAGTTTCCTCGAACACCAACTGCACATTACGCCGCCACCGCGGGTGATTTTGTCGTTTGTGCTGATCCTCGGTCTGCTGGCGGTGGTACGTTGCGGCGAGCAGGCGATCGTCAAGGCGATGAGCCTGATGGTTTACCCGTTTATCGTCGCGCTGCTGTTTCTGGCGGTGTACCTGATCCCGCACTGGAATGGCGGCATCCTCGCCACCGCTTCGCACGTACCGGCGCCATCCGCGTTGCTGCATACGCTGTGGCTGGCCATTCCGGTGATGGTGTTCTCGTTCAACCACTCGCCGATCATTTCCGCGTTTGCGGTCGATCAGAAGCGTCGTTACGGCGTTCACGCACAAGAGCGCAGTTCGCAGATCCTGTCCCGCGCTCATGCGTTGATGGTGCTGATGGTGCTGTTCTTCGTGTTCAGTTGCGTGCTGACGCTGTCGCCCGCGCAACTGGCTGAAGCGAAGGCGCAGAACCTGTCGATCCTGTCGTACCTGGCCAACCACTTCAGCAACCCGACCATCGCCTTCGCGGCGCCGTTGATTGCATTTGTGGCGATTTCCAAGTCGTTCCTCGGTCATTACATCGGTGCCAGCGAAGGTCTGAAAGGTCTGATCGTCAAGAGCGGCAAGCGTCCGGGGGCGAAAGCGCTGGATCGCATTGTGGCGGCGTTCATGCTGGTCATCTGCTGGATCGTGGCGACGCTGAACCCGAGCATTCTGGGCATGATTGAAACCATCGGCGGCCCGGTGATTGCGGCCATTCTGTTTTTGATGCCGATGTACGCGATTCGTAAAGTGCCGGCGATGGCGCGCTATCGTGGGCAGGCGTCGAACGTGTTTGTCACGGCTGTGGGGCTGGTGGCGATTTCGGCGTTGATTTATTCGCTGACGGCGTAGGCCAAAGCGCCGGATACTCAGCTACAGTGGCCGCTGTGCGTGATGCGCACAGCGGCTTTTTTTCGTCTGGAGACAGTGGATTGTCGAGCGCCCCGCAACCTGTTGAACCCACCCACCGCTGGCAGGACGTACTCGCCGGCCTGTCGATTGCCGGGCTTCTGTTGCCTGAAGCCGTCGCGTATTCGACCATCGCCGCGCTGGCGCCGCAGGCCGGAGTCATCGCGCTGTTTGCCGGTTTGCTCTGTTACGGGTTGTTCGGCACCAGTCGCTTTGCGATTGTTTCGGCCACCTCGTCATCCGCGGCGGTGCTGGCGGCGGCGACGGCGACGCTGGCTCAGGGTGATCCACAATTACGCTCGACCTTGGCGGTCGGCTTGGTGCTGGTCACCGGGGCGCTGTTTTTTCTGGCCGGGATCTTTCGTTTCGGCAGCGTCACCGCGTTCATCGCCAAACCGGTGTTGCGCGGATTTGCCTTTGGTCTGGCGCTGACGATCATTCTCAAACAGGTTGCCAGCGTCGTCGGTGTGCATCTGAGCGACGCCAATCTGGTGCGCTTCGCCCCGCAACTGCTGGAGCAACTGCCGCAATGGAACTGGCCGGCGGCGGGCGTCGCCGCTGTGGCGCTGGTGTTGCTGGGGCTGTTCTCACGCTTTCCACGGGTGCCGGGTGGCTTGCTGGTGGTGGTGATCGGCATTGTGGCCGGGCAATGGCTGAACCTGCCGGCGTATGGCGTGAAGATGATCTGACTCATCGATCTGAGCCTGGAAGTGCCGACTCTGCCAGTGCTGCCATTTGCTGATTGGCTGCGGTTGGGGGAGGTGGGGTTTGCGCTGGTGATGATTCTGTATGCGGAGTCTTTCGGCTCGATCAGTTCGTTTGCGCTCAAGCATGGCGATCGGGTGACTTCCAATCGCGATCTGCTGGCATTGGGGGCGTCGAACCTGTTGTCCGGGTTGTTTCATGGCATGCCGGCAGGGGCAGGGTATTCGGCGACATCGGCGAATGAGGCGGCGGGTGCGACTTCACGCTGGGCGGGTGGGGTTGCGGCGATGGTGGTGTTGCTGATCGTGCTGACGGTGTTGCCATGGATCGCCCTGACGCCGGAGCCGATTCTTGCCGCCATCGTCATGCATGCGCTGGGCAGGGGCTTGAGCTTGCAGCCGCTGGGTCGCTACTTCATTTGGCGCCGGGATCGGGTATTGGTGCTCTGTGCTGTGGGCGCGGTGCTGGTATTGGGCGTGCTGGATGGTTTGCTGGTGTCGGTGGCAATCAGTGTATTGCTGATGCTCAAGCAGATGTCGGCGGCGGATATTCAGGTACTGGGGCGGATTGACGGCGGGCATGATTTCGTCGACTTGCAGCGTCATCCGAGCGCGACAACGGAGTCGGGTGTGTTGATTGTGCGGCCCAGTGAGGCGTTGTTCTTTGCCAATGTCGAACGGATTCTCGGCGCGGCGTTGCATTTGGTCCGCCATTCGCCGGTGCCGGTGCACACGGTGATCCTCAGCCTGGAGGAAACGCCCAACCTGGATGGCACCAGCATCGAGGCCATGCAGGAGTTTTTTCTGCGGGTGGATCAGGAGGGTAAGCGACTGATCCTGGCGCGGCTCAAACATGAGGCCAAGAGTGCCTTGGCGAAGCTGCCGGAGGTTTCTGCCAATGACGTGATTCTCAGCGGGCTAAGTGTCGATGGCGCTGTCCAGCAAGCCCAATCCCACAGGTAATTTGAGTCCGATTGTTTGGGGTATAAAAAAACGCCGCTCATCTCACGATGGGCGGCGTTTTTCATTGCGTTGCAGCGTTAGGCTTGAACGACCGGGATGTTGGCGTTCGCAGCCGCTTCACGGAACTCGGCAATCTGGTCGAAGGACAGGTAGCGGTAGATATCGGCCGCCATGCTGTCGATCTTGCCAGCGTATTCCATGTACTCCTCGACGGTCGGCAGGCGACCCAGGATCGAAGCAACGGACGCCAGCTCGGCCGAAGCCAGGTAGACGTTCGCGCCGTCGCCCAGACGGTTCGGGAAGTTACGGGTGGAGGTCGACACCACGGTGCTGTTCGGCTCAACGCGTGCCTGGTTACCCATGCACAGCGAGCAGCCTGGCATTTCCATGCGAGCACCAGCCTTGCCGTAGATGCCGTAGTAGCCTTCTTCGGTCAGTTGGTGAGCGTCCATTTTGGTCGGCGGCGACAGCCACAGACGGGTTGGCAGCTGACCCTTGACCTGGTCCAGCAGTTTACCGGCAGCGCGGAAGTGACCGATGTTGGTCATGCACGAACCGATGAACACTTCGTCGATCTTCTCGCCAGCAACGCTGGACAGCAGACGGGCGTCGTCCGGATCGTTCGGCGCGCAGAGCACAGGCTCGTTGACGTCGGCCAGATCGATTTCGATGACTTCGGCGTATTCGGCGTCGGCATCGGCTTCCATCAGCTCAGGGTTGGCAACCCAGGCTTCCATTGCTTGCGCGCGACGTTCCAGGGTACGTGCATCGCCGTAGCCTTCGCCGATCATCCAGCGCAGCAGGGTGATGTTGGAGTTCAGGTACTCGGTGATCGACTCTTTCGACAGCTTGATGGTGCAACCGGCAGCCGAACGTTCGGCCGAGGCGTCGGACAGCTCGAAAGCCTGTTCCAGCGTCAGACCTTCCAGGCCTTCGATTTCCAGGATGCGTCCGGAGAAGGCGTTCTTCTTGCCTTTCTTCTCGACGGTCAGCAGACCGTTCTGAATGGCGAAGTAAGGAATGGCATGAACCAGGTCACGCAGGGTGATGCCGGGTTTCATTTTGCCTTTGAAGCGCACCAGGATCGATTCCGGCATGTCCAGCGGCATGACGCCGGTGGCAGCGGCGAACGCGACCAGACCGGAACCGGCCGGGAACGAGATGCCCATCGGGAAACGGGTGTGCGAGTCACCACCGGTACCGACGGTGTCCGGCAGCAGCATGCGGTTGAGCCACGAGTGGATGATGCCGTCGCCCGGACGCAGGGAAACGCCGCCACGGGTCATGATGAAGTCAGGCAGGGTGTGGTGGGTGGTCACGTCGATCGGCTTTGGATAAGCCGCGGTGTGGCAGAAGGACTGCATCACCAGATCAGCGGAGAAGCCCAGGCATGCCAGGTCTTTCAGTTCGTCACGGGTCATTGGACCGGTGGTGTCCTGAGAGCCGACGGTGGTCATCTTCGGTTCGCAGTAGGTGCCAGGACGAACGCCTTGGCCTTCTGCCAGACCGCAAGCCTTGCCGACCATTTTCTGCGCCAGGGTGAAGCCCTTGGTGCTTTCAGCCGGTGCTTCAGGCTTCTTGAACAGGTCGAACGCAGGCAGACCCAGTTCGGCGCGCGCCTTCTCGGTCAGGCCGCGGCCGATGATCAGCGGAATACGACCGCCGGCACGGACTTCGTCCAGCAGCACAGGGGTCTTCATTTCGAAGGTGGTGATGACTTCGTCGGTACCGTGCTTGCAGACTTTGCCGGCGTGCGGGTACAGGTCGATCACGTCGCCCATGTTCATGTTCGAGACGTCGAACTCGATTGGCAGTGCGCCGGCATCTTCCATGGTGTTGTAGAAGATCGGAGCGATTTTGCTGCCGAAGCAGAAACCGCCAGCGCGCTTGTTCGGCACGTAAGGAACGTCGTCACCGAAGAACCACAGCACCGAGTTGGTGGCCGATTTACGCGAGGATCCGGTACCGACCACGTCACCGACGTAGGCGATCGGGAAGCCTTGACCGCGCATTTCTTCGATCTGCTTCATCGGGCCGATGGCGCCCTGCTGATCAGGAACGATGCCGTCGCGAGCCATTTTCAGCATGGCCAGCGCGTGCAGCGGGATGTCTGGACGCGACCAGGCATCAGGGGCAGGGGACAGGTCGTCGGTGTTGGTTTCGCCGGTGACCTTGAACACGCGCAGGCTGATCTTGTCGGCCAGGGTCGGGCGGTTCTTGAACCACTCGCCGTCAGCCCAGGATTGCAGCACGGCTTGGGCGTGAGCATTGCCGTTCTTGGCTTTTTCGGCCACGTCGTGGAACGCATCGAACATCAGCAGGGTGTGCTTGAGTTGCGCGGCAGCGACGGGCGCCAGTTCGGCGTCGTCCAGCAGGTCAACCAGGGTCACGATGTTGTAGCCGCCCTGCATGGTGCCGAGCAGTTCTACAGCGCGTTTTTTGTCCAGCAGAGGGGAGGCAACTTCGCCCTTGGCCAGTGCAGACAGGAAGCCGGCTTTAACGTAAGCCGCTTCGTCCACGCCAGGTGGAATGCGATTGGTGATCAGGTCAACGAGAAATTCTTCTTCGCCAGCCGGAGGGTTCTTCAGCAGCTCGACCAGGCCTGCTGTTTGTTCGGCGTTAAGCGGCTGGGGAACGATACCCAGGGCTGCACGCTCTTCGATATGTTTGCGGTAGGCTTCAAGCACAGTTATTACCCTCATCAGTGGTCCCAAATGGGTGTCCGGGACGCTCATCCCGAAATGGCCGTACTCATGCACCTCGCGACGTTGTGGGTCGCTTGGCCAGAATTACCGGCTATTCCTTACAGAAGCTGCTTTCAAAGTTTTACGCCTGCAGAACGGGGAGCTGATGAGGGTTGGCGTTGAGTTTTTCCCCGCTGGAAAAACCCTTCGCCAACACCGCTCTGAAGGAACGACTGTGCTCGTGACGCTTTGAAAACAGCTTCTAACGGACATTGGCGCCTTAAAAGGCTGGCTGATTCTACGGCAAAAAAAAATTAAAGGTAAGTTAGGCCCTCAAGTTTGAGGGGTGATCAATGTTAGACAAAGGGCTAACATGCCGACCTGTTCCGCGTTTCAGTGCCTTTGCCAACCTTATGCCCAATCAGACCATCAAGACTCCCTGCGTCGGCCTCTGCTCCACTGTTTACGGTGATCTGGTGTGCCGTGGCTGCAAGCGTTTCCATCACGAAGTGATCAACTGGAATGGTTACAACGAGGAGGAAAAACGTGCGGTGTGGCTGCGTCTGGAGCAATTGCTGTCACAAGTGATGGCGGCCAAGGTCGAGATCTTTGATTCGGCGCGTCTGCGTCAGCAACTGGAGCAGCGCAAGATCCGCTTTGTGCCCCATCAGTCCGAGTATTGCTGGGCGTATCAGCTGATTGCCCGAGGGGCGCGGGTGATCATTAATCTGGAAGCCTACGGGATGGTGCTGCTGCCGGAGTTTCGCGACTGGAACCTGCCGGAACTGCGCGATGCCATTGATCGGGAATTCTTCCTGTTATCGGAAGCGCACTATCAGCGCTACATCGCACCGGGCTTTCTCAAAGACGCGTTTGGCGCCTGAAGGTCAAAAGTTTCGCGAGCAAGCCCGCTCCCACACGGGAATGCATTTCAAACCGTGGGAGCGGGCTTGCTCGCGAAGAGGCCCTGTGTGACGCCGCAAAACTTAATGCTTCACCGCCAATTCCAGCAAATGATCCTCAACCTCCTGCGGCTTGAGCACCAACACATCGCTTTCCAGCGTATCGAGCACCACCTCCGCCGTATTGCCGATCAACGCACCTGACAATCCGGTACGCGCCACGGTGCCGATTACGGTCACGGCTGCTTGCAGTTTGTGCGCCATGAACGGAATCAACACATCCGCTGGGCCTTCCTCGATGTGCAGATGCTCGTCATCGACATCGAACTCCGCCTGGAACGCCCTGCATTGCTCGCGATACTTCGCCTCGATTGTCGATTTGAGCTGGAAGGTCGGGTCGGCTGCCGACAGCATCGGCGACGGATGGGCGCTGATCACATGCAGATGCCCTTTGGCCAGGCTGGCAATATCAAACCCATGATCAATGATCGTGGTATGCAGATGGCGGTGTTCACCGTCGGCATTGCCGACATCGACCGCCGCCAGAATGACTCTGTCTTTCCAGGGCGTAGAGGTTTTCACCAGCAGCACCGGGGTCGGGCAGTGGCGCAACAGCTTCCAGTCCGCCGGGGTCAGCAGGGCTTTTTTCAACGAGCTGTCAGGGAAGTGCTGTTTGATCACCAGCCCGCAACCCTCGGCCTGCTGCACGTCGGTGATGGTTTCATGCAGGCTCTCGTTCCAGGCCTGTTCGGTGGTGACGCTGTAACCGTCCGCCAGCAGGGCGGCTTTGAGCACGCCGAGCATGCCGGCATGGTCGTGCTTCTTGTCGCACACCAGCAGGTGCAGATGGGCCTGGGTCACACCTGCGATCAACTTGGCGCGCTTGAGCGCCAGGCTCTCCGAATGTTCGGGTTCGATGACCACCAGAATGCTGCGAATGGCTTGCATGAGCGGAGTCTCCAGCGAGTAAAGGGCACGGCGTTGCACAACTATAGTTGCTGCGCCAGCACCTGCGACTTGATGCATATCAACGCCAGCCGCTGGTGGTCTTCGGGCAGGCCGGTATAATCGGCGCCCTTCGCTCGAACACCTTGACCGTGAGCCCCATGATCCTTCCCGAAATCCACGAATTCCTTGGCTGCCGCACACCCGATGCCTGGGTTCAGGCCGCACTGGCCGATCAGGAAACCCTGCTGATCGACCACAAGAACTGCGAGTTCAAGGCTGCCAGCACCGCGCTGAGCCTGATTGCCAAGTATCACTCCCACGTCGACCTGATCAACATGATGTCGCGTCTGGCCCGGGAAGAACTGGTGCACCACGAGCAAGTCATGCGCCTGATGAAACGCCGCAAGATCGAGTTGCGTCAACTGCATGCCGGCCGATACGCCTCGGGCCTGCGTAAAGTGGTGCGCAGCCACGAGCCAGTGAAACTGGTGGATACGCTGGTGGTCGGTGCATTTATCGAAGCGCGCAGTTGTGAGCGGTTCGAAGCACTGGTGCCACATTTGGACGAAGAACTCGGCAAGTTTTACTTCGGCCTGTTGAAAAGCGAAGCCCGGCATTTTCAGGGGTATCTGAAACTGGCTTATCAGTATGGTGAGGCCAGGGATGTGGCTCAGGTGATCGATAAGGTGCGTGCGGCCGAACAGGAACTGATCGAATCGCCGGACGCCGAATTCCGTTTCCACAGCGGTGTGCCGGCGCTAGCCTGAAGCTCAAACTGTCGCAGCCTTCGGGGACTCTCCGATTGCCAGGGGTGCGATTGAACCAAGAATATTCTGCATGATGCCTGCCGGTGTGATTCGATGCATGCCGCCAGCGTCTAGCCTCAGTGTCCCCGCAATCCCACGGGGCGAGACTTCGGAACCCGGCATGCAAGCGCTGTTGAACGAGATCCTTGATGCTGTCCGGCCCCTGATCGGGCAGGGCAAAGTGGCTGACTACATTCCTGCCCTCGGCACCGTGGCGCCCAACCAGTTGGGCATCGCTGTGTACGGTAACGACGGCGAGATGTATTGCGCCGGTGACGCCGAGACGCTGTTCTCGGTGCAGAGTATTTCCAAGGTGTTCAGCCTGGTGCAGGCCATTGAACATTCCGGTGAGGCGATCTGGGAGCGTCTGGGCCATGAGCCGTCCGGTCAGCCGTTCAACTCGTTGGTGCAGCTGGAATTCGAACGCGGTCGCCCGCGCAATCCGTTCATCAACGCCGGCGCGCTGGTGATCTGCGACATCAACCAGTCGCGCTTTGCCGCACCGACCTTGTCGATGCGTGACTTCGTCCGGCGTCTGTCGGGCAATCCGCAGATCATGATCGATGGCAAAGTCGCCGACTCTGAATACCAGCACCGTGCACGCAACGCGGCAATGGCGTACCTGATGCAATCGTTCGGCAACTTCCACAACGACGTCGAATCAGTGTTGCGCAGTTACTTCAGCCACTGCGCGCTGCGCATGAACTGCATCGATCTGGCCCGGGCCTTTTGCTTTCTGGCCAATGACGGCTACTGCAAGCACAGCGGCGAACAGATTCTGACGCGACGCCAGACCCAGCAGGTTAACTCGATCATGGCCACCAGCGGTTTGTATGACGAGGCGGGCAACTTCGCCTATCGCGTCGGCCTGCCGGGCAAGAGTGGCGTCGGCGGCGGGATTGTCGCGGTGGTGCCTGGGCAGTTCACGGTTTGCGTGTGGTCGCCGGAATTGAATGCTGCCGGTAATTCGCTGGCGGGCATGGCGGCGCTGGAGATGCTCAGTTCGCGCATTGGCTGGTCGGTGTTCTGACCCGATTAGCTAGGCTCTGCAAACCTTGTGGGAGTGTTATTCCGGCGAAGAATCCGCTACATTTTCCGGCCGCCCTCTGCATGGTGAATCTGCTTCATGTCTCTTGCGCTCGAACGTCTAGTCGCTGGCACGCCGATCCCTTTCGCTGGTAACCGCGTCACCGTGGTCAGCCCCGAACTGGCCGCGCGCTTTCAGCCCGGTGACCACCTGCTGGTGGAGCAGGTGAGTGGCGAGTTGTTGCTGATTCCGGTGGCCGATCAACAAGCGGCCGCCGTGGCGATTGAACGTGCGGCGGCGGCTTTTATCGCGTTGTCTGCGGTCAGCGACGAAGCGATCAGTCAGTTCTTCGATTTGTTCGCACAGCGCCTGCAAACCCCTGAGTGCTGGGCGCAGATCGAGGCAGCCAACCTTGCCGACATCGAACGGGCGAAGGCTCGCGGGCGCTCCACCACACGCTTGCTGGCCGATGAGCGCATGCGCCGCGACATGATTGCCGGCCTGCGCGCCTGGCGTGATGCCGCACCGACGCGCGGCAAAGTCATCAGCAGCGTCGAGCACGATGGCTGGAAGGTCGAGCAAGTGGTCTCGCCACTGGGTATCGTCGCTTTCGTCTTTGAAGGTCGGCCGAATGTGTTCGCCGATGCCGCCGGCGTCTTGCGCACCGGCAACACCGCTGTGCTGCGTATCGGCAGCGATGCGTTGGGCACGGCGCAGGCCATTGTTGCTCACGCGTTGAACCCGGCGCTGGCTGCGGCCGGTCTGCCCGTGGGCGCGGTGTCGCTGGTGGAGAGTGTCAATCACGCCGCCGGTTGGGCGATGTTTGCTGATCGACGTCTGTCGTTGGCGGTGGCTCGTGGGTCAGGACGTGCAGTCAGTCAATTGGGCAGCATTGCCCAGCAGGCGGGCACGGCGGTCAGCCTGCATGGCACCGGGGGGGCATGGCTGATAGCCGATCGTGAGGCTGACGCAAAGCGCTTTGCGGCGGTGGTGCGCAACTCGCTGGATCGCAAGGTCTGCAACACCCTGAATGTCTGCCTGATTCAGCGCGAACGTGCCGATGAACTGGTGCCGCTGTTCCTCGACGCGCTGCAGCAGGCCGGTACCGCACGCGGCCAGGGCTGCAAATTGCACATCGTCGAGGGCAGCGAACGTTGTCTGCCGGGCGAGTGGCAGAACGCGACGGTCGAGGTCTATCGTGCCGAGGGTTATCAGACCGAAGCACTGGCTGAACCGTTGGCGCAGGCGGATTTGGGGCGCGAGTGGGAATGGGAAGAAACCCCGGAAGTCAGCTTGATGATCGTCGACGATCTGGATCAGGCGATTGCATTGTTCAACCGCTATAGCCCGCAATTTACCGTGTCGTTGATCAGTGAGGATGCCGCTGTTCAGGAGCGCTTCTATAACGCGGTCAACGCACCGTTCGTGGGTAATGGCATTACCCGCTGGGTCGATGGCCAGTACGCGCTGAACAAGCCGGAGCTGGGGCTTTCGAACTGGGAGAACGGACGGTTGTTTGCGCGCAGTGCGATTCTTTCGGGCGATGGTGTGTTTACCGTGCGTAGCCGCATGACCCAGATTGATCTGGGTGTAAAGCGCTGAAAGAACCTGTGGTGGGGGAGCAGGCTCCCTCGCCACAGGGGCGCAATGTAATTCAGGCTGCTGCGCTGGTGTTTGCGTGAACGGCGCAAGTAGCCGGTTGTTCGGCCAGCGGCACAAAGGTGCGGCGGTCCGAGGACAGCGCATCGATCGAGCCGGTCTCGATGTCATACACCCAACCATGCAGATTCAGCAGGCCTTTCTCCTGTGCCAGGCGCACGCTCGGATGGGTCTGGATATTCGCCAGTTGCGCGATCACGTTTTCGCGCACCATCGAACTCAATTTTGCCGCGTCATTGGCATGTGGCCGGGCTTCGTTCACCACTTTCGCTGACTCGGCATGCTGCAACCAACCGCTGACGGCCGGCAGATGATCCATGCATTTGCATTTGGCAATCGCCGTCATCGCGCCGCAATCGGAATGGCCGCAGATCACAATGTCGGTCACACCAAGCACCGCCACCGCATATTCCACTGTCGCCGAAACCCCGCCCGGATGCGGACTGTAGGACGGCACGATATTGCCGGCGTTGCGGATCACGAACAGTTCGCCGGGTTCTTGCTGGGTCAGCAGTTCCGGGACTACACGGCTGTCGGAGCAGGTGATAAACAAGGTGCCGGGCTGCTGGGTGGTTGCCAGGTGTTTGAACAGTTCGGTGCGTTGCGGAAAGGCTTCGTTCTGGAATTTCAGGAAACCGTCGATCAGGGCTTTCATGTGCATGTCCTCGTTGAAGGGAGATCGGATGGCCCGCACGCAAAGTGCGGGCCGGGCACATCAGAACGGACGCAGGGGCAGGAACTTGCCGTCCAGGGTGACCACGGCGCGGGAGCCGCCTTCCGGGTCTTCGACTTTCTTGATGTCGAGTTTGAAGTTGATTGCGCTGATGATGCCGTCGCCGAACTGCTCGTGAACCAGTGCTTTGAGGGTGGTGCCGTAGATCTGGATCATTTCATGGAAGCGATAGATGGTCGGGTCGGTCGGCACGCCGCTGAGGCTGCCACGCAGCGGGATGATTTGCAGGGCCGCGACAGCGTCGGCGTCCAGCTCAAGCTTGTCGCCCACCACTTGGGCGGCGGTTTTCGACAGCGGATGTTGGCCGAGCAGGGCGGCGGTGACGTACGCCAGGCTGAGGCCGGTGCCGTCGGCGAGATCCTGCCACGACAGATTCTTGCGTGCCTTGATGTCCAGAATGCGGGTGGTCAGGGCCAGGCTGGTGTCGTTGTAGGCGTGGGACTGTTGCATGGTGTCACTCCTTTCAGGGGTTGGCTTGCTGTGTGGGATTGATTTTCTGCCGATTTATCCATAGCGTCCAAGACCGATATACAATGCTTTGCATAAGCCCTGCCTATAGATGGTGCTCCCACATGCTGCTGCGACATTTGCGTTACCTGCTGGCCGTTGCCGATCACGGCGGCTTCACTCGCGCGGCCGAGGCGCTGCATGTGTCGCAGCCAACCTTGTCGCAGCAGATTCGCCAACTGGAAGAAACACTGGGGGTGAGCCTGTTTGATCGAACTTCACGTACGGTCAAAGCCACCGATGCCGGCGAGGCTTACATTGAATGTGCGCGTCGGGTGCTGGTGGAGTTGGAGGCGGGCAAGCGCGCACTGCATGACGTGAAGGACCTGACCCGCGGTACGTTGCGCCTGGCGATGACGCCAACGTTTATGGCGTATCTGGTCGGGCCGCTGGTGCGCGACTACGCGGCGCGATATCCGGGGATTCATCTGGAAATCTTCGAGTTGTCGATGGACGACATCGAGGCCGGTCTGGCGGATGACTCGCTGGACATTGCGATTGCGTTCACCCCGGTACGCAGCCCGGACATCGAGTGCATTCCGGCGTTTACCGAGACCCTGGGTGTCATGGTCGGGCGCGAGCATCCGTTGTATGAAAGTGATTCAGTGCTGACGCCTGACGATATCGCGCAGCTGGATTTCGCCTTGCTGGCGTCGGATTTCATCACGCGCTTGTCGGTCGATGAGTATTTTCGTCAGCACGGGATCACGCCGCAGGTGCGCATTGAGGTGAATTCGGTGAGTACGTTGCTGGAGGTGGTGCGGCATTCGCCGATGGCGACGATGCTGCCGGAAGCGATTGCGACGTCCGATCGGGCATTGCGCAGGCTGCGGGTCGAGAGCGAAGCGCCGCAGCGTGGGGCCGCGTTGTTGCGGCGGCGCAATAACTATCACAGTGCGGCGGCGGTGGCATTTATGAATCTAATCCTGGAGCCCCCGCTCTGAACTGGAACGCAATAAAAAGGGCCTGCTTCTTATTGGAAGCAGGCCCTTTTTATTGAAGTTGTAAATCAGCAGAACCGATCAATCACCCGAACTTCGTTCTTGTTCTGCATCGCGTCCCACGCCTGTTTCAGCGTTTGCAGAACATTACCGATGAAGTCCTTGTCGGCTGCGGCTTTTTTGCCGACATAGCCGTGGCCGCGACGGTACATCTTCAGGCGGGCCAACAGGTTCTGGTTGTTCTGCTCGAACTCTTCTTCGCCAGCGTGGGGCGACAGGCAGTCGATATGCACCTGCCCCGACTTGCTGATCCACAGAATATGGCTGTCGTGGCTGTCTTTTTGCGCAGCGAACATACGAGCCAGTTCTTCGATAGTAGGTTGGTTGTTCAGATTCATGATGTTGCCCCTTGACCAGTTTGGTGATCTTTCAAAGTTGATTCGCTAATACAGGTAGCCCATCGGTTAGTTGATCCCTGGCACCGAAACAAGGACGTCAGCGCTCGCCCGTTTGAAGTACGGGGTCGTGCATCTGTTGCATGTAGTCGTGTTGAATAACTGCTACGCAATAGCGTCACAACGAAGAGAAGCAGCGAAAACCGGGAGGCCCCTTGCCGACGTTTTCAGGGTCGACCACAAGCGTCTTGAGAATTTTCGCCAGCGCTTCTCGTCCTTGTACTGGACGTTCAGGCCAGGTCAGCTTCTTCAATCTGCCTTGTGGGCAGCGTGTATCCGGAAAAAACAACTCGGCGGTCAGACGAGTTTGCTCAAGCGTGTTACCAAATGTTCCCGATCGGGGAACGTCTTCATCATGCAAAAGCAAAACGATGCCGTCAACGGTTTTGTAGTGTTTATTTTTGGGCACTACATATTGTCGGACAAAGCAGTTTTGGAATGAGAAAGGATCCGTTCAGGCAACGGAAAAAGGTGTGTGAAGGGCGTAGAACGTGCACGGGTAACCGTCCATTTCACGCTGGTGCAAGGTGAAAGCGCCACCGGTCAATTCCGGGATCAGCTTGGTCCAGAAGCGCTGTGCCGGCAGGTTGGCGTCGATATGGAAAATTTGCCATTGACCGGGGATGCGGCTCAAGAGGGCAGAGACGACAAACTGCGCGACGCCTTGGCCACGAAAGCGCCGGGCGAGGAAGAAGTAGCCGATGTTGTGTTCGGCACCCTCGATATGTGTTTCGTTATCAACGGTCACGAAGCCGGCGAGTTCGTCGTCGACCCGTATCAGGAACGGTTGGGTTGCCGGGTGACGCCAGTATTCGGATTTCGATTGGATAGGGAAGAAGCCATGTGCAGCGAGTTTCAGCGGCAACCACTGGCTGAAGTCGTACATGTAGAACTGCATCAGGTTTTCGAGGGTTTCGAGTTCATCGCGTTGGGCCGGGTGCAGTTCTAGGGTGGGCATGCTTTGGGTTCCTGAAAGTGATGGGCCTCTCGGAAACAGTAGCGTGTTTTATTTTTTGGCTGCCGGTTTTGCTTTGCGTTTCGTAGCGACGGCGGTGTTGCTCCGCGTCGATTTGCGCTTTTTCTTCCAGGGGGTGGCAGCTTTGCCGGCGGGCGGTGGGCCGCTGATGGTCAGGCTCAGATGGGAGCAGCGTGTCACTTGTTTGCTCATCCATGCCGCCTGTTTGGTGACGAACTCTTCCAGACTCATCTCGCCGCTCTGCACCATGTCCAGCGCTTGTTCCCAAATCGCTGTGGTGCCGGGGTCGGCAATGGCGCGGGGCACGGCGTCAATCAGGCTGAACGCGGCGGGTGTGGCGGCCAGCGCCTTGCCGTTTTTCACCAGATAACCGCGATCCAGCAAGCCCTGAATGATCGACGCACGGGTGGCTTCAGTACCAATGCCCGTGGTGTCCTTGAGTTTCTGCTTGAGCAGTGGATCTTCCACCAGTTTGGCGACATTCTTCATCGCCTTGATCAAATCGCCCTCGGTGTAGGGTTTGGGTGGTTGTGTCCACAGATCCTTGAGCGTCACGTTCGCAACGGCGCACTCGATGCCCTGAGATAACGCTGGCAAGGTTTGCGGCACCGGTGCCTCACGCCCCTTGGCCGGCGCGAGCGCTTCGGGTAAGGCGCGTTTCCAGCCCGGCTCGATGATCTGTTTGCCGACGGCGCGTAACGCTTGAGCGCCGCAATCGAAATCAGCCTGGGTGCGATCGTATTCATGATTGGGCAGGAACTGCGCCAGATACCGTGCGCGGATCAGTGTATAGACCGCCCGGTGTTTGCCGCTCAGGCGTTCCAGATTCTTCGCGGCAGCGGTGGGAATGATGCCATGGTGGGCGCTGACTTTGGCGTCGTTCCACGCCCGGGATTTTCGCTGAGGTTCAAGAAAACTCTGCAGCGCTTCAAGGCTTGGGTCAGCCTGACGCAACGCCGCGAGAATCCCCGGCGCCTCACTGTGCTGGCTCAGCGGCAGAAACCCGCAATCGCTGCGTGGGTAGGTGACGACTTTGTAGGTTTCGTACAGTGCCTGGGCGATGTCGAGGGTTTCCTGCGCGCCGAGGCCGAGCTTCTTCGAGCAGACTTCCTGCAAGGTGCCGAGGTCGAAGGGCAGGGGCGCCACTTCGCGCATGCGCTCGGTACGCAACTTCACCACCCGGGCACTGGCTGCACCCCTGATCGCAGCTGCGGCGTGCTGCGCCAGCGCCTGATTCAGGCAGCGATCCTGATCATCACAAACATCCGACGGGGCGCGCCATTGCGCGGTAAACGGTGTGCCGTTGTGCAGCAGTTGCACATCGATCGCCCAAAACGGCACCGGTACGAAATCGGCAATGCTGCGGTCGCGATCCACCACCAACCGCAAGGTTGGCGTTTGCACCCGACCGACCGGCAACACACCTTGATAGCCCGACTGACGGCCTAGCAGGGTGAACAGGCGGCTCATGTTCATGCCAATCAGCCAGTCTGCCCGCGAGCGACCCAGCGCCGAGTGATACAGGCTGAACGTTTCGGCCCCCGGTTTCAGCGCGGCCAAAGCCTTGCGGATTGATGCCTCATCCAGCGCTGACAGCCACAATCGGCGGATCGGCCCGCGATAGCGGCAATGCTCGACCAGTTCCCGGGCGATCATCTCGCCCTCACGGTCGGCGTCGGTGGCGATGATCAGCTCGCTGGCTTCGCCCAGCAAGCGTTTTACCGCTTTGTACTGGCTGGCGGTACGCGGCTTGACGGTCATTTTCCACTTGTCCGGGATGATCGGCAGATCCGCCAGCACCCAACGCTTGTAGCGGGCGTCGTAGGCATCCGGCGGGGCCGTTTCCAGCAAGTGGCCGATGCACCAGGTCACCGTGACGTCTGTTCCCAGCCAGCAGCCGTCGCCCCGGCGTTTTGCACCGAGTACGGCCGCAATGTCTTTGGCCTGGGAAGGTTTTTCACAGAGGTACAGCCGCATATCCACCATCGTCGATCAATGTCCGAACAGGCGCACAGAATGGCCGGAGTTAGCGTCAGGGGCAACTTTTATCTGTATGGATATACAGATAAAAAGGATTGCCGAACATGACGGGCTTTCACGGGACATGCCCGGCGCTATCGAGAAATTGAGTAGCGCCGCGTGGGTGGCTGTGTCAGGTTTTTCGCGCCTTAAAGAAAAACGCGAGCGACAGGACGGTCTCGCCAGGAGATCGCCGTGGTCTGTCGGACACTGACTCTTTTGCAACAAGGACGTAACTCATGTCTCAAGCATCTTTCCAGGCCAGCAGCGCCTACTCCGCCGTGGACACGTTCAGCCACCTGTATGACCGTGGTGTCGGGCTGGTCAACGGCAAACCCTCGTTCACTGCCGATCAGGCCGCCGACGAAATCCTGCGCAAGGGCCTGTCGTGGGGCGATAAAAATGCCGATGGCAAGATCTCCCTCAGCTACAGCTTTCTGACCGACAAACCGGCCAACTACAACCCTAAACTCGGCAACTTCAGCGAATTCAGCGCCCAGCAAAAAGCTCAAGCGGTGCTCGCCATGCAATCCTGGGCCGACGTCGCCAACGTCACTTTCACCGAGGGCAAGGGCGGCGACGGTCACATGACGTTCGGCAATTACGACGTCAGCACCGGCGGCGCAGCGTTCGCGTATTTGCCGAGCGGCGGCAGCTATGATGGCCAATCGTGGTACTTGATCAACGATCAATATCAGGTCAACAAGACCCCGGACACCAACAACTACGGGCGCCAGACCCTGACGCATGAAATCGGTCACACCCTCGGCCTGTCGCACCCTGGCGCCTACAACGCGGGCAACGGCAGCCCGACTTACGCCGACGCCAAGTACGCCGAAGACACTCGCGGTTACAGCCTGATGAGTTATTGGAGCGAAGCCAACACCGACCAGAACTTCAGCAAGGGCGGCAGCGGGGCTTACGCCTCGGCACCGTTGCTGGATGACATTGTTGCGGTGCAGAAACTCTACGGTGCCAACTACGAGACCCGCGCCGAGGACACGAGGTACGGCTTCAATTCCAACACTGACCGCGATTATTACAGCGCGACTTCGGCGTCGTCCAAAGTGGTGTTTTCGGTGTGGGACGGTGGTGGTAATGACTGGCTGGATTTCTCCGGATTCACCCAGAACCAGAAGATCAACCTCAACGAGGGTTCCTTCTCCGACGTCGGCGGTCTGGTCGGCAACGTCTCCATCGCCTATGGCGTGACCATGGAGAATGCCGTGGGCGGATCAGGCAATGACCTGCTGATCGGCAACGGGGCGGTCAATCACCTGTTTGGCGGGGCCGGCAACGACATCCTCTACGGTGGTGGCGGCGCAGATGTGCTGTGGGGCGGTGAGGGCGCGGATACCTTCGTGTTCGGCGCAGCCAGCGACTCGACCAATAACCAGCCGGACTGGATCATGGATTTCCAGAGCGGTCTGGACAAGATAGATCTGTCGGGCATTACCGCGTTTGCCACGGGGGCGGCGTCGCTGAATTTCGTCAGCAGTTTCACCGGCCATGCGGGCGATGCGATTCTGACTTACTACGCGCAGCACGGTCAGACCGGGCTGCTGGTCGATCTGACCGGGCAGGGGCAGGTCGACTTTGCCGTGGGTGTGGTAGGGCAGGCGGTGGCGACCGATATTGTTGCTTGATCTGAAATAAACAGGGCCAACCTGAATCTTGTGACGAGGCAGTTCGCTCCCGCTCGGCGGCGAAGCCGTCGCAAACTCGGAAATCGCGTTATACCTGACACACCGCGATTTCCGGTTTTGGGGCTGCTGCGCATCCCGGCGGGAGCAAGCGCCTTCGTCACAGTCATTTTCATGAGCAGGAGAAACCCGATGAAAACCACCGGCCTCAACCCCGTCATCACCCTCGAAGAACTTGCCGGTTGCCTGGTGGTGAAATTCCACGGCATCCAGGTCGCCGCCTCTTCCCATGTGCTGGTTCTCAACGAAGCCAACTACGCGCCGGTCTATTACGTCCCTCGTGAAGACATCGACGAGAAATACTTCGCCCGCACCGACCATACCAGCTACTGCCCGTATAAAGGCGATGCCAATTATTTCAGCTTGCAGGTGCCGGGGCATGAGGGGGCGAATGCGGTGTGGACTTACGAGCATCCGAAAATATCGGTTGATCAGATCAAAAACCATGTCGCGTTTTATCCTGATCAGGTGAAGTTCGAGGTGATCGAAGCGGATGTTTAGTCCAGGAGGTGCCCGCCGCCGGGTGTGCGGTGGCGGGCTGATACTTACTTGGCCTTGCGTTTTGTCGCCGTTTTGCCTTTTGTCGGCGCAACCTGACGAGACCGCGGTGTGCGCTTGACCGCAGGTGGCGCTTGCACAGGCGCCCACTGATTCTGTACGGGCACCTGGATGCCCGCTTGAACCGTTGCAAGGGATTGTTCGAGTCTATTGAATGCCTCCAACGCGGTGGTCTTGGCCTGGGCTTTGATTAGCGCCTGTTTTGACGTCAACAGTGAATCCATCTTGTCCTCAAATTGCTTGGCCATACGCTTGTAAGCCAAGGCGTTCAGGTGCAGTTCGTTGATCCAGTCGTCGTCGTTGATCAGATTTCGCAGATCAATGAAATAGACATCGGGATGAGCGTCGGCAACAGACTTGAGCATGGTATTGAGCTGATCAATAAAGTCCGTGACGATTTGGCGTTGAACCTGCGGGTTCATGATGTTCTTGCGCGTCAGCGATGGGCGCAGCCATGGGCCGATGAAGCGGTAGTTACCAATGTTGACCACGCCTTTGCCTGTCGGAATAGCACGCCCGTAACCATGGAAAATGATCTTGATTTTCGGGTGAGCGGCTTTTACTCGTTTGATCATGTCTTCATAGGCGTTACGAAAGACCCGGTCAACGGTGTCATTGACATAATCGGTTCGCACCAGTGAGGCGGGCGAGGCATCGGCATGGTTCAGGAAAGACGCGAATTCGTCACCGGCAATGTCATTGCCAGCACCGGAAAACAGAAAAAATGCCGGTTTGATCCGTTTGATTTCCGCCAGTACATCCTCAAACTCGGGCCGCGGTCGGGTCCAGGCTCCGTCTTTGATTTCTGTCCCGTAAACCATGTTTTCCAGCGTGTCGCCACCCGAAGCGAAACTCTTGATCTTGTAGCCGGACGTCAGCTTCAGCCACTTGATGATGTCCACGCCGGGCAAATAGTCGAACCAGGAGTCTCCCTGTGCCACGACGTCTACGCCGTTGGAACCGAAGAAGAATCCAGTGACACCCTCAACCTGCTTTTGCGCTGGCTGATCGTGTTGCCATATTGCCAGATCTATTTTTGCTAACGCGTCTTCACTTTCATAGTTCATGTCGGCAGTCCTTTTTTCGGTAAACCCAGTGGAACCAATGTTTTCGCGGTTCCGTTCATTGAGTCCGAACGACGTCATGAGGGTGCTGCTACGTCCAGACTGTTCAGCACTACTGTTTTTCGCCACGCCGGATGCATCCGGCATGCTGCGAGCGATTGTTAACGATGAGACTCGTCCGGGGTTGAACACTCGGGCAGGCGTCGACTGGAGGGGAGATGTGCACGAGGGTGCGTCGTGTGGCGTACATGGAAGGATCCTCGATCCAGGAGGTTCGATCCCCCACGTCACGAACGCTTTTCTGCGTCGCAGGGCTTTGCTCTGAAATTATCGTAGACGAGTTTTGGCCAATGCAAAAGACAACCCCCAGAGAAGTTTTCGGCACGGCCTCGACGCGCCGGGGCAACTGCGGTATTTCAATCCTCCAGTGGCGGGAGGGCTTGCCCCGTCCACTGAAGGCGTGCTGGAGGGCCTGTTCAGTTCTTGTCGAGATCGATATTCTTCGTCTCACGCAAACAGATCATCCCCACCACCAGACTGACCCCGGTAATCAACACCGGGTACCACAGCCCGTAGAAAATATCCCCGGTGTACACCACCAGCGCAAACGACACGGTCGGCAGGAAACCGCCAAACCAGCCATTGCCAATGTGGTACGGCAGGGACATCGAGGTGTAGCGGATGCGGGTCGGGAACAGTTCGACCATCAGCGCCGCCAGCGGCCCGTAGCACATGGCCGAGATAATGATCAGGGCGACGATCAGGGCGACGATCATCGGTTTGTTGATTTGCTGCAGGTCGGCCTGTTGCGGATACCCGGCCAACGTCACGGCACCGCGCAGGGCCGCTTCGTCGTAGCCGTCGATCTTCACGTCGCCGATGCTCACCTGCACGCCGCTGCCGGTCGGTGCGGCGACACTGGAATAGGGCAGGCCTTGTTTGACCAGGAAGGTTTTGACCTTGTCGCACGGGCTGTCGAATTTGGCCTTGCCCACCGGATCGAACTGGAAGGTGCAGGTCGCTGGGTCGGCCAGCACGGTGATCGGTGCCTGACGACTGGCCTGGTCAATCGCCGGGTTGGCGTAGTGGGCCAGGGATTTGAAGATCGGGAAGTACAGCACGGTGGCCAGCAACAGGCCGAGCATCAGCACTGGTTTACGTCCGACTTTGTCCGACAGCCAGCCGAAAATAATGAAAAACGGCGCACCGATCACCACGCTGATGATCAGCAGCGTGTTGGCCACCGCCGGGTCCATTTTCAAGAACTGCGTGAGGAAGAACAGTACATAAAACTGCGCCGCGTAGAAGGTCACCGCTTGCCCGGCATTGATGCTGAACAGGGCGATCAGCACGACTTTGAGGTTTTCCCATTTGCCGAAGGATTCGCGGATCGGCGCCTTCGAGGTTTTGCCTTCCTTTTTCATTTTCAGATAGGCCGGCGATTCGTGCAGGCTCAGGCGGATCCAGGTGGAGATGCCCAGCAGCACAACCGACAGCAGGAACGGAATCCGCCAGCCCCAGACTTCGAACTGATCGCCCGTGAAGTAGCGGCAACCGAGTACCACCAGCAGTGATAGCAGCAAACCGAGGGTGGCGGTGGACTGAATCCAGCTGGTGTGCAAACCGCGTTTGCCGATGGGCGCGTGTTCTGCGACATAGGTTGCCGCGCCGCCGTATTCACCGCCGAGCGCCAAGCCTTGAAGCATGCGCAACAACACCAGAATGATCGGTGCGGCGATGCCGATGCTGGCGTAGTTCGGCAGCAAACCCACGCAGAAGGTCGCGATACCCATCAAAATGATGGTCGCCAGAAACGTGTACTTGCGCCCGATCATGTCACCCAACCGACCGAACACCAGCGCCCCGAACGGCCGTACGACAAATCCCGCCGCAAATGCCATTAGCGCAAAGATGAAGGCAGTCGTGTCATTGACCCCGGCGAAAAACTGCTTGCTGATCACCGCCGCGAGGGCGCCGTAGAGGAAGAAGTCATACCATTCGAACACCGTCCCCAGGGACGAGGCGAAGATGACTTTCTGCGTGGCATTGCTGGTGCTGGCGCCGCTCGCGGCATCCAGCGGCTGAACGTGTTCTGACATATCGGTATCCCTCACAGTGATTGTTTTTGTTGTTCCACTGGTGTTGCGTGTCCGGGTGATGCGCGATGCCCATGAATCAAACGCCAATCTCCTTGTGGGAGCGGGTTTGCTCGCGATAGCGGTGCTTCAGCCAACTTCAATGTTGAATGTCATACCGTCATCGCGGGCAAGCCCGCTCCCACAGGGTGGGTGTTTAGTGTTGGTTTGAGGATCAGTTGCGCTGCTTTCTCGGCAATCATCAGCGTCGGCGAACAGGTGTTGCCCGAGGTGATGCGCGGCATGATCGAGGCGTCGGCAATGCGCAAACCCGGCACACCATGCACGCGCAACTGCGCATCGACCACCGCATCGGCGTCATTGCCCATTCGACAGGTACCGACCGGGTGAAAAATCGTCGTGCCGATTTTCGCCGCCGCTTCGTGCAACGCTTCCTCGCTCTGCAGGCTGTCGCCCGGCAGATACTCGACCGGTTTATACGCTTGCAGGGCAGGGGCGCTGACGATGCGTCGGGTCAGGCGAATCGCATCCGCCGCCACGCGCAGGTCTTCAGGATGGCTCAGGTAATTGGGCTGAATCAGCGGTGCGTCTTGTGGGTTGGCGGAGCGAATGTCGATGCGGCCACGGCTCTGCGGGCGCAGATCGCACACCGAAGCGGTGAACGCCGGAAAACTGTGCAACGGCTCGCCAAAGCGCTCCAGAGACAACGGCTGTACGTGATATTCAAGGTTGGCTGATGTCTGCTCCGGCCCTGAGCGCGCAAAGGCGCCCAACTGACTCGGCGCCATCGACAATGGCCCGCTGCGGTCATACAGATAACGCAGGCCCATGCCCATCTTGCCCCACACGCTGCCAGCGATCTGGTTAAGGGTGCGGGCGTTTTCCAGTTTGTAGATCAGGCGCAATTGCAGGTGATCCTGCAGATTGCCGCCCACCCCGGGCAGTTCATGTAGCACGCCGATCCCCAGTCGCTCCAACAACCCACGCGGACCGATGCCCGAACGCTGGAGAATATTCGGCGACCCAACGGCGCCTGCGCACAGGACGATTTCCTTGCGCGCCTTGAAGCGTTTGACCTGACCCTCGTGACGCGCACTGACTGCCGTCGCGCGACCGTCCGTAAGCAATACCCGATCGACCTCAACCCCGGTCAGCACCGTCAGGTTCACGCGATTGCGCAGCGGTTTGAGAAAGGCCTTGGCCGCGTTCCAGCGCACGCCGGCCTTCTGGTTGACCTGAAAGTAACCGCAACCTTCGTTATCGCCCTGATTGAAGTCATCGATGCTGGCAATGCCGCTTTGTTCGGCAGCGCTGCGAAATGCATCCAGAATGGGCCAGGACAGCCGCTGTTGCTCAACCCGCCATTCGCCCTTGGCGCCGTGAAACTCAGCCGCGCCGGCAAAGTGGTTTTCGCTTTGTTTGAACAGCGCCAGCACATCGTTCCAGGCCCAGCCCGGATTGCCTTCGGCCGCCCAGCCGTCGTAGTCGTTGGCCTGGCCGCGCATGTAGATCATGCCGTTGATGGAAGAACAGCCGCCCAGTACCTTGCCGCGCGGATAGCTCAGTGCGCGGCCGTTGAGGCCCGGTTGTTCTTCGGTTTTGAAGCACCAGTCGGTGCGCGGGTTGCCGATGCAGAACAGGTAACCGACAGGAATGTGAATCCACGCATAGTTGTCGCGCCCGCCGGCTTCGAGCAACAGCACGCGCTGCTGTGGATCGGCCGACAGTCGATTGGCCAGCAAACACCCGGCAGGGCCGGCGCCGACCACGATGTAGTCGTATTCATCGAGGGAAGTCTGCATTCCCTGACCTCGCTTTTTGTTTTTATTGTCGGACACTCTAGTTGTTAGCTTTCGTTAAAAGAATGTTAGTTTTTGCGCAGCCGCTGTGCGTTTTTAAACAGCCTTGAATGACGATCGCTGACAAGGACACCCCATGTTCGACTGGAACGACCTGCGGTTTTTTCTTGAGTTGCAACGCAGCGGCCGGCTGCTCACCGCCGCCCGCCGGCTGAACACGACCCATGCCACCGTTGCCCGCCACATCGAAGCCATCGAAAAAAGCCTCGGCACCGCGCTGTTCGTCCAGCACGCCCAAGGTTACGAAATGACCCCGGCGGGGGAGGCGTTGCTCAAACACGCCGAAGCCATGGAAAACGTCGCACTGCTGGCCCAGGAAGAAATCACCCAGTCCACGGCGCCGCTGGGCAAGATCCGCGTCGGTGTGACCGAAGGCCTGGGCATCAAATTCCTCGCCAGTCGCATGATCGGCCTGTTCGAACGCTACCCGGGGCTGGAAGTGGAACTGGTGGCTGTGCCGCGCTTTGTCAGCATCCTCAACCGAGAAGCGGAAATCAGCATCCACCTGGAGCGCCCGGCGGCCGACATGCTGGTCACGCGCAAACTCACCGATTACCGCCTCGCGCTCTATGCCAGCCAGCGCTATCTCGCCAACGCGCCGGCGTTGCGCAGTCGCGAAGATCTTGGGCGGCACGCGTGGATTGGTTATGTCGATGATTTGTTGTTCAGTCAGGAACTGATGTTTCTCAACAGTTTCTGTCGCAGCCCTCGGGTGGTGTTTCACAGCACCAGCGTCATCGCCCAGCAGGAGGCGGCGCGCTCGGGATTGGGGATTGCCGTGTTGCCGTGCTACATGGCCGCCGCCGATCCGGACCTGGTCGCGTTGCTGCCCGATGAAAGCATCGAGCGCAGTTACTGGATCAGCACGCGGCGCGAGTTGCACAAATCGGTGAGGCTGCGGGTGGTTTGGGACTATGTGGTGGGGTTGTGTGAAGCCGAGCAGGGGCTCTTACGCGGTTAACCCAGCTAACACCCATCCACAGGGGGGCTTCGATGTGCTTGGGGCCGGGGTTGATTAATATATGGATATCCGTATATTCGATTTTCCGTATGTATGGTGCGTCCAGATGATCACCCCCCCTGAACTCTTCAAAAGCCTGGCCGACGAGACCCGAGTGCGTGCCACGCTGTTGATCGCCGACCAAGGCGAATTGTGCGTCTGCGAGCTGATGTGCGCCCTCGGCGACAGCCAGCCGAAAATCAGCCGCCACCTCGCGCAACTGCGCAGTAACGGGCTGTTGCTCGATCACCGTCAGGGTCAATGGGTTTATTACCGGCTCAACCCGGATCTGCCCGAGTGGGTCCGCGACATCCTGCAAGTGACTGCAAAGGCCAACGCCGATTGGCTCAAGGACAACGCCGCCCGTCTGCGCAACATGGATGGACGTCCCGTGCGCGATAGCGCGTGTTGCTGAATCCCCACACTTTTTAGGAGCACTCCATGCGAGTTTTGTTCATGTGCACGGCCAACAGTTGCCGCAGCATTTTGTCTGAAGCGATGTTCAATCACTTGGCCCCGTCGACACACGAGGCGGTAAGTTCCGGCAGCTTCCCCAAAGGCCAGGTGCTGCCGCGCAGTTTGTCGACCTTGCAGCAGGCCGGCATCAGCATCGTTGGCTTGTACAGCAAGGGCAACGACGCTTTCGAAGACCACCTGCCAGACATCGTCATTACCGTTTGCGATAAGGCCGCCGGCGAAAGCTGCCCGGTGTATTTCGGCCCGGCGCTGAAAGCCCATTGGGGCCTTGAAGATCCCTCCGACGTGGCCGGCGACGACGCGACGGTCGAGGCGGCGTTTCGCTCGACGTTGGGGCGCATCGAACGGCGTTGCCAGGCCTTTCTCGACCTTCCCTTTGACCGACTCAACCGCGATGAACTCAAGCGCGAGCTGGATCGGATCGGCACCCTTTAAGCAGGATCCCCCATGTCTGAACAACTGCCCAATCTTGACCTGAGCCTGTTCGAAAGCGAGCAGCATCCGAAGCCGCCAAGCACGCACAAGCCAAGGATTTTGTTGCTCTACGGATCGACCCGCGAACGCTCCTTCAGCCGTCTGTTGGTCGAAGAGGCCGCGCGCCTGCTCGAGCACTTTGGCGCCGAGACGCGCATTTTCAATCCTTCAGAGTTGCCCCTGCCCGACGATGTCCCTGTCGAACACCCCAAAGTGCAGGAACTGCGCGATCTGGTGCTGTGGTCGGAAGGCCAGGTCTGGTGCTCGCCGGAGCGCCACGGCGCGATGTCGGCAGTGTTCAAGGCGCAAATTGACTGGATCCCCCTGGCGCTCGGCGCCGTTCGTCCCACTCAGGGCAAAACGCTGGCGGTGATGCAGGTCTGCGGCGGTTCACAGTCGTTCAATGTGGTCAATCAGTTGCGCGTGCTGGGGCGCTGGATGCGCATGTTCACCATCCCCAATCAATCCTCGATCCCCAAGGCGTTCATGGAGTTCGACGAGGCGGGGCGGATGAAACCCTCGCCGTTCTATGACCGCGTCGTCGATGTGATGGAAGAATTGGTGAAGTTCACCGTGTTGCTGCGCGACAGTCAGGCCTATCTGGTCGATCGTTATTCAGAGCGCAAGGAGTCAGCCGAGCAACTGATGGCTCGGGTCAACCAGCGTTCGATATGACGCCCTGGTTGTCAGTGCGCGACGTGGCGCTACAAATGCAGGCGATGGATGACCTGGCGGCTATCGTCGGGATCCGTGTGGGTTTCAAAGCCCAGGGCTCTGGCCAGGTCGCGCATGGCCGTGTTGTTGGCCGAGTCCACCGAGTACAGGTGCGTGAAACCGTTTTTGCCAGCCGCTTTGATCAGATGCTCCATCAGTAAGGTACCCAGGCCCAGATGCGCCCACTCATCGGCGACAGTCACGGCGCATTCACCTTCCTGCTCGCCCGTGGCGGCGTAGCGGCTGACACCGATTTCGATCAATTCGCCGTTTTCGTGAACCAGGGCAATGAAAGCGGCGCGTTGCTTTTGATCAATGTCCATCAACTGATCGAGCAGCGCCGTGCCCGGCTCGCTGATCTGCGCCAGAAAGCGCATGTGGCGGGACTCGGGGGACAAACGCTGGATAAACGTGTACTCGCGTTCGCGGTCGTTGTCCGCCAGTGGCCGGATCAACACATGCCGGCCGTCCTTGAGCGATTCGATCCAGTATTCACCGGTGTGTGCGGCGTAAGCGGCCGTCGCCCGGTCATTGTGGTCTTTGACAGTGAGCATGATGTGAACCTCCAGCGAGGGAAAGAGCAACGCGCGGTTGTACTGCGCTCATTCCTTTCTACACTGTTAACGACGCTGGCGTCTGATCTGATTCAAACCGACGCTAAACGTACCCCGTCGCTCGACTTCCAACCCTGTCAGGCCAATCGGAGGATGCAGCCGGACTTTGTTGTTTGTGAAAAACTCGCGCAGGTCAATTGAGTTGCAGATGAGCGCCACAGTGAGCCACCACGTCTTGCGTTGATAACGACCGGATCCCACGATCTACGCCCAACGACTACTATTGCTGCGGATGGTCGATAGTTTGTTACACGTCGTAAAGCAGGCCGTCGATCCGGTGAGGAATACCGAATGCGAGTGATGATTCTGGATGATGACCCTTGGATTTCAGATCTTTTAAAACAACTGGTGTTGAGTATTCGCCCGGCGGCACAGGTCGATTGCTATATCGACGTTGCTAGCGCTTTGGCTGCCTGGCACCCAGGTACCTATCAACTGGTCATCGCGGACTGGAATCTGCCAGATGCGCCGGGCGTTGACCTGCTGCACAGCATTCGCCAAAAAGATCACGACATGCCGCTGATCATCATCACCGGGCGCGCCGACCGAGACAGCGTGCTGGCGGTGAAATCGCTGAGGGTCAGCGCATTTTTTACCAAGCCCTTTCAGGTTTCACGCCTTGTCGAGCGCCTGGAGGCACTGCTTCCGCCGGATGACCCGCTGCGCCCCCCCACGATCAATACTGAAGACTTACCCAGCTATCTCGGCAGTTTGACTGCGGACGAACTGGACTTGCCTTTACTCGCCTCGGTAAAGGAAAAGCTTCAGCTTGGCTATGGCGGCGCCGTACTGGATCTGCGCGAACTCGCCAATGATTGGCAGTATGACCCGGCCTTGTGCGCCCATTTGATCGCTGCCGCCAACAGCGCCGCGTATCTCGGCCAGGGCCAGCCGTGCACGAACCTGAAAGCGGCACTCACCCGGTTAGGCGGGTTGACCAGCGTCAACCTGGCGATCAGCCAGGCGTTGCGACAGAGCGCAACGCACCCCGGCGCTATGCTCATGCCAGGGGTTCAGGCACTTCTGGATGATTCCGAGCGGTTGGCTGAAAGAGTTGTGCTTCTGGCCCAGCAGTGCGGGCTTGATCCTGCGCCGATGCAAACGGCCGCACTGTTGCACCGCATGGGCGAACTCTGTGTGTATTACCAGACCCAGAAATGGGAGAACCTGGGCAATAGCGTTAGTGAAGAGGCACTCTTGCACGCTGTCCGCGATTTTGCGGCGCCTTTTGCCGTTCGATTGAAAGCAAACTGGGGTCTGCCGATGGTTTTGCGTGAGCTGATTGGTGCTATTTATGTCTTGCCGACCCTGCAAGTACGTCGTGAACAGGTCGTGATGCGTTTGGCCGCCGCCATGAGTAATGGCGAACCCGAAGCAGACGTTGAAAGGCTTCAACGGTTGGCCGGTCTGGCCTGAGCGTGTCTGGTAGTGCGAGGGTGGAGCAGGGCGCGGACTCAGGGTTGTCGGTTATTCAATGCAAGGAATTTGCGAGGAGCAACGGAATGCGCAATCAGCCGTTTAGTCTCAAACCGGTCCTCCTGATCGTTGATGACCAGATTACCGCCTTGAGAACACTGAGCAGTGCCGTGTCTGACCTGGCTGAAGTCCATACGGCCCAAAGTGGTCAGCAAGCCCTCGATATCGCCCGTCAATGCCGGCCCGATGTGGTCTTGCTTGATATCGAAATGCCCGGTATGAACGGTTTCGAGGTGTGTCGGATACTCAAGTCTGACCCGGAACTGTTTAGCGTCGCGGTCATTTTTGTCAGCGCTCATACGCAAACAAGCGCTGAATTACTGGCGATGGAGTGCGGTGGCGTGGACTTCATTCAAAAACCGTTGAATATTCCGGTTGCCAGAGCCCATATCAAAGCTCACATCGCCTTGCGCGTAGAGGCCAAGAGGCTGGCCAATCACGATGCTCTGACGGGCCTGCCCAACCGGATCCTGTTGCAGGACCGCACCGAGCAGGCCTTGCAAAAGGCCCGTCGCAGGCAGGGGCGTGTGGCGATGCTCCTGATTGATCTGGACAACTTCAAGGTCATAAACGATTCGATGGGCCACTCGGTCGGTGATCTGGTGCTGCGGGAGGTTGCAGCGCGAATATCGGGTTCCCTGCGCATGGAGGACACTGTCAGCCGGCAAGGGGGAGACGAGTTCATCCTGCTCCTGCCAGAGGTGGTCGGGTTCGATGCCATGGGGGACTTCGCGCAAAGGCTGCTCGAGATCATCGCCAGTCCTTTTTCAATTCAGGGTAACCGCTACGACCTGTCGGCGAGCATCGGCATCAGCGTGTTCCCTGAAGACAGCGACGACATGGAATCGCTGCACCGACATGCTGATGCGGCCATGTATCAGGCGAAACTTTCAGGGCGTAATCGCTACTGTTTTTTTTCCTCGCATATCGAGAGCAGCATGCGCGCCAGGCACCTGCTTGAACGCCACATGCGCAACGCTTTGGAAGAAGGCGTTTTTGAAGTTTTCTACCAGGCGAAGGTTGATGCCCGACATAACCGCATCATTGGCATGGAGGCGCTGATCCGCTGGCGCAATCCTGAAGGGGGGCTGGTTTCTCCTGCCGATTTCATCCCGCTGGCAGAAGAAACCGGGCTGATCATCCCTATTGGTAAATACGTTTTGTTGCAGGCCTGCAGGGACACCAGGACACTTCGCGAACTGGGCCATGACATTTCCATCAGCGTGAATATCTCCGTCGTGCAATTTCGCGAGGCGTCCTTTCTGACCATGGTCGAAGACATCCTGCTTGAGTCTGGATTGGAGGGCAGATATGTGGAACTGGAGATCACCGAGGGGGTACTGGCACGGGACATTGAAAGCGCCCGAGAAACCCTCTTTCATCTCAAAACGCTCGGCGTTCGTATTTCGATCGACGATTTCGGCACCGGTTATTCAAGCCTGGCTTACCTGAAACGGTTTCCGATCGATGTTCTGAAAATAGATCAGAGTTTTGTGCGAGACATGATCACCGATAAAAGCGATTCGGCCATCATCGCAGCAATCATCAAGTTAGGTCAGGCGCTAGGTCTGGAGTTGGTGGCCGAAGGTGTCGAAACCCAGGAACAGGCTCATGCACTTCTGGAACTGGGTTGTCAGATCATGCAAGGCTATCTGTATTGCCGCCCGATCAATTTTGCGCAAATAAAGTCGTTTTTATCTGCTGGGCTAGACGTTACTGTTCCCACTTTGAGCTAAGTTGCAAACACTTCCCCGACAGGGTCGAACTTTAAATGTGAAGGCTGAAAGTCTTCTGCAGCAGGGCAAACCGGGTGAAGAAATCCAGATTTTTTACATTGAACTGGGGCGTCGCGATTACCCTGGCTGTGGGCCTGGGGGCAAGCGTTCTGGGTAGCTGGGTGCTTGACCGTATCAACGAGCGCCACGCTCAAGAAGCGATCGTTGCAGCTACAGCCGAGGCCGCTGAATTGGTTTTAAGTCGCCTCAATCTTTACCAGTACGGTTTGCGTGGTGCTCGCGGTGCAGTAGTGACAGCGGGGGAGCAGGGGATAAGTCGTGAACTGTTCAGTCGTTATCAGAAAACGCGTGACCTGGCCGTGGAGTTCCCCGGCGCAAGAGCTATCGGGTTTGTCAGGCGCGTACCGGAACGCGATGAAAGCGCGTTTATCAAGTCAGCCCGGGCCGATGGCGCCGCTGATTTTTCCATTCGTCAACTCTCGGCTCATCCTGGCGAGCGCTACGTTATCCAGTATGTCGAGCCTGTTGAAGGCAATCAGCCCGCCATTGGCCTGGACATAGCCTCGGAACCTGCTCGGCGCGAAGCTGCTCACTCTGCAATACAGAGCGGCATGACGCAGATAACAGCGCCCATCACCCTGGTACAGGCCATTGGCAAACCGCAGCAGTCGTTCTTGTTGTTGATGCCCATTTTTCGCAACGGCGTGACACCTGCGACGGCAGCCGAACGTGACGCCGCCGCGTTCGGCTGGAGCTATGCAGTCTTGCAGACCGAGCAGGTCCTCACGGGCCTGCGCATAGAAGACAAGGCCGTGCACCTGAAATTGAGGGACATCACTGTCCCGGGGCAAGAGACGTTGTTTTATGAGAGCGCCGACAACTCGGCCAGCTCTGCAACGCTGATCACTCATCAGGTGGAGCGCGAGGTTTACGGCCGGCGGTGGCAAATCGAACTTGGCGCCAATTCGCTGTTCATCCAGCGTTTGCGTCAGGTCTCACCGAAGGTGGTGCTGTTGCTGGGCGGTGTTCTCACCCTTCTTTTGGCGACTCTGGTGGGGGTCGGCAGTGTCAGTCGTCAACGTCGACGTCAGGTTATTGCCGAACAGGCAAGGCTAGCCGCCATTGTTGAAAGCTCGGCAGAGGCGATTATCGGTAAAACCCTTGATGGCGTTGTCACCAACTGGAACAAAGGGGCTGAGCATCTTTTTGGGTTTACCTCGCAAGAAGCCGTGGGCCACACACTGGCCAATCTGATTGTTCCCTCGGAGCTGGCCAGTGAGGAGGCGCACATCCTTGAGCGTGTCAGGGCGGGCGATCGTATCGATAGTTTTGATACTCAGCGCCGTCACAAAGACGGACAACTGATCGACGTCTCCGCGAGCATCTCTCCGATTTATGGCGAGGGTGGCCGCGTCGTCGGTGCCTCCAAGACAATCAGGGACATTTCGGCCAAAAAGGCCGCAGAGGCGCGGATTCTCGAACTCAATTCAAGCCTGGAAGAGCAGGTCGCACAGCGAACGTCAGAACTGCAGCACCTCAATGTGTTGTTGAATAGCGTGCTGCGCTCGGCCACTGAGGTGTCGATCATTGCGACAGATCTTGAAGGCGTCATTCGTGTCTTCAACAACGGCGCCGAGCATTTGTTGGGTTATGACGCCGAAGAGGTGCTGGGCAAGCACACGCCGGCGCTCTTCCATGTAGCCGATGAAGTCACTGCGCGGGGCCAGGAACTGAGCCAGGAGTATGGTCAGACCATTAATGGCATTGGTGTGTTTACCCATAAACCCGAGCATGAAAGCGCAGAAACTCGAGAGTGGACTTACGTACGCAAGGATGACTCACGGTTTCCTGTGACGCTGGTCGTTACCTCCATGCGCGATGACGATGGGAAATTGACTGGCTACCTGGGCATCGCCGTCGATATCACCGAACGTAAAGCGGCAGAAAAGGAGCTGGCGGCAAGCCTGGAAACGACACAGCGACAGCGTAGCGAACTGATGGCGGTGCATCATCAATTGCTGATGGCCGCGGAAGTGGCGGAACTGGGGATCTGGTCCTGGACGTTGTCGGATAATGCCTTGCAGTGGAATGACCGCATGTTCGAGTTTTACGGGCAGCCTTTGGCGTTGCGCGACAACGGCCTGAACTATATGCATTGGTACACCCGTGTTCACCCCGAGGATGTCGAGGCTGCGGCTGCAAGGCTCAGTGCCGCCGTCGATGGGGTGGATGAGTACGACACGGTATTCAGGGTGACTGGCCCGGACAGCCAGATTCGCTTTATCCATGCCGCCGCGCAGATCGAGCGCACGCCGACCGGGGCAGCGCTGCGTGTGACCGGTATCAACCGGGACATCACCTCCCAGCGCGAGCTGGAATCGCGCCTGCTTTACGCCAAAGAGCAGGCCGATCTGGCGAGTGCGGCGAAGTCGGCCTTTCTCGCCAACATGAGTCATGAGATTCGTACGCCGATGAACGCTGTGCTGGGCATGTTGCAGTTGGTGCAAAACACGCCGCTTGACGGGCGCCAGCTCGATTACGTGAGCAAAGCGCAGGGCGCCGCGAAATCGCTGCTGGGCTTGCTCAATGACATTCTCGATTATTCCAAGATCGAGGCGGACAAGTTGCAACTCGATGTGCACCCGTTCGAACTTGAGTCGTTGATGCGCGATCTTGCCGTCGTGCTGGCGGGCAACCAGGGTGAGAAAGAGGTTGAGGTCATGTTCGACCTGGACGCCAATCTGCCCAACGGCCTGATCGGCGATAGCCTGCGACTGCAACAAGTGCTGATCAACCTGGCGGGGAATGCGCTCAAGTTCACCCCGCAAGGCCAGATAGTCGTCAGCGTTGAACAACGCAAGCGCACGGAAAACGCCGTTGAATTGCGCATCGCTGTCTCTGATACCGGCATCGGCATCAGCCCGGAGCAACTTCAGCGCATTTTCGAAGGTTTTACCCAAGCCGAAGCGTCGACCTCCAGGCGCTTTGGTGGCACCGGTCTGGGGCTGGTGATCTGCAAGCGGTTGGTCGGTTTGATGGGGGGAGAGTTGCAAGTGGAGAGCCAGTACGGCGTCGGAAGTCGCTTCTGGTTCGATATCACCCTGAATGTCGCTCAGAACGCGCTGCTGCGATCCGACTGCCCAGGCGTTGATGTGCCGATGCGCCTACTGGTCGTCGACGACAACGCAATGGCGGGCGAACTGCTGTTACGAACCGTTCATGCGCTGGGATGGACCGCAGACTATGTGAGTGAAGGCGCGCAAGCGGTGGAACGGGTCAACAGCGCCCAGGCGCGCGGCGAGGCTTACGATGTCGTACTGATGGACTGGCGGATGTCGGGGATGGATGGCTTGAACGCTGCGCAATTGATCAAGCAGCAGAGCCGTGACGCGCCACCACCACTGATCATCATGATCACCGCCTACGGCCGTGAAGTGCTGACAGATGCCTATCTTGAAGGCGATGCTCCCTTTGCCGGGTTTCTCACCAAACCTGTCACTCCCAAGCAGTTGGCCGACTCGGTTCAGCGAGCCTTCGAGGGTAAAGACCCTCTGCAATCTGCGCGGGTGCAACCAGCGGGTGCCGGGTCACAACGCTTGGCGGGGCTGCGCTTATTGGTGGTCGAAGACAATATGCTCAATCGGCAGATTGCCAGTGAACTGCTGACCAGTGAAGGCGCTCAAGTGACGCTGGCTGAGTGTGGGTTGGAGGGTGTCAGCAAGGTGCTCAATGAGCGTGTGCCCTTCGACGCCGTATTGATGGATATCCAGATGCCGGATATCGATGGCCTGGAAGCAACCCGGCGCATTCGTGCCGACTCGCGTTTTGCGACGTTACCGATTGTGGCAATGACGGCCAATGCCTCCAGTGCAGACCGAGAAGCCTGCCTGGCGGCGGGGATGAATGAGCACGTCGGTAAACCGGTAGACCTGGAACAACTGGTCGTGACACTGCTCTGTCAAACCGGCCGCGAGGGCAGTCAAACATCGACAGACCTTGTGCAAACCGACAGGGATGAGGCCCTCATTGAGGACCGGCAGTCGATCATCAATCGCTTTGGCGGTAACCTCGAGTTGATCCGCAATGTATTGATGAACTTTGGCCCCGAGCTGGAAAAACAACTGGTGCAGTTGCATGATCAGATCCAGCGACAAGAGGCGTCGGGGGCTGTTTTCGTTCTCCACGCCATTAAAGGCAGCAGCGGCACCTTGGGGGCCAGGGCATTGTCACGGTTGGCCGGTGATCTGGAACACAAGCTTAAACACGAGGATGCTGAATCCGCAGCAAGGCTCTTGGCTGACCCCTCCTGGTTTGAGGAGCTTGGCAGGCTGCTGCAACAAAGCCTTTTACAGATGAATGTCGAATTTTCTCAGAGCCCATCAACAGAAATCCTTACCGATAGGGAAGTCATGGAATCTGCGCAATGGAAAGAGTCCCTTGAAGAGATTTTGCTCTTGCTGGAAACCGGTAATCTTCAAGCCATTGAACTGACAACTGGACTGCTGTCAAAAACGCCCCCGGCACTGCGCCCGCAATTCAACGAACTCGTTGTTATGGTGCAGTCGTTGGACTTTAGTGCTGCGATGCCCATAGGGCGTGAACTGTTGAGATCTGCCTGATGGAGCAATTGAAAAAGACTTGGCTACTTCAGCCGCACAAACGCCCAAAACTGCTTATTGTCGACGATCAACCGACCAATATCCGGGTCCTGCATGAGCTGTTTCGTGAGGACTGCGACGTGTTCATGGCCACCAGCGGCGAACAGGCAATCACGGTATGCCAGGCGCAAATTCCCGATCTGGTGCTACTGGATGTGGTCATGGATGGCGTGGACGGTCATGAAGTCTGTCGTCGCCTCAAGGCAGACCCGGCGACTCAAGACATTCCTGTCATCTTCGTTACGGCGAAACAGCAAGACTCTGATGAGGTGCTGGGCCTGGAACTGGGCGCGGTAGATTTCATCAGCAAACCCATCAACCCGATCGTGGTCAGGGCGCGGGTGCGAACACACCTGACTCTGAAACTGCAGAACGATCTGCTGCGCTCCATGGCGTTGCTGGATGGTCTGACGGGAGTGGCCAATCGGCGCAAATTCGATGAGGAGATATCAGCTGATTGGCGCCAGTGTTATCGAGAGCAAAAACCCCTGTCGCTGATCCTGGCCGATGTCGATTTTTTCAAACGCTACAACGACCAGTATGGTCATCAGGCTGGAGACAGTTGCCTGAGGTCTGTTGCTCAGGCGTTATCTGAAACGGTCAGACGCCCCTACGACCTGGTCGCTCGATACGGCGGCGAAGAGTTTGCCTGCCTTTTGCCCACGACCAGTCATGCGGGAGCCGTCGAGATTGCAGAAAAAATGCAAGCGAATGTTCGAGCGTTGGCCATCGAACATTCGACCTCCGATGCCGATCATGTGGTTACGGTCTCCCTCGGCGTGGCGACCGTGACCCCTACGGGCGTTCTTGCTTTCGAGGCCTTGATCGAAGCGGCGGACATGCAGCTCTACGAAGCGAAGAATGCCGGTCGGGCTCGGGTAGCCTCGGTGGAGCTGTAGGGCCGCGGCCTGCTGCTGGCAAGTGACCGCGATTGTCAGTGAGGTTCAACCTGATCCATCGACCGTCGCAGATCACTGCCTTGCGGGCATCGACAACGTCGCCCGCAATCCACCCTCAGCCCGGTTGACCAACGTAATCCGCCCACCCAGTCGCATGGCGATGGTGTTGACGATGGTCAGCCCCAATCCCGCACCCTGCGCGTTACCGCGGCTGTAGAACCGTTCGAACAAGCGCTCTCGATCTTCCTCATCAATGCCCGGCCCCTGATCTTCGACGCTCAAATGGCAGAAGCCGTCGGTTTGAGTCAGCGTCACGGTGATCACGCCGTGGTCCGGGGAGAAGTTGGCGGCGTTGGTGATCAGGTTGTTCAGGGCAATGTCGATGGCGGCAGTGCTGGCCAGAACATGGAGCGTTTGGGCGCCGTCTTCAAAGGCCAGTTCCAGCTGTTTACTCAGCAACCACGGGGTCAGTTGCACCAGGCTGTTGCGCACGGTTTCGCTGAGGTCGATGCGTTGCAGGGGCGGCGGGTTGGGTTTTGGCTCCAGGCGGGCCATGGTCAGCAACTGATTGACCAGACGGCTGGTGCGATCGACACCCGAGATCAGAAATTGCAGCGAGTCGCGGCGCTCCTGTTCGGTGCCGGCCTCCAGCAGGTTTTGCGCATGCACCCGCAGCACCGCCAGCGGTGTGCGCATTTCGTGGGCGGCGTCGGCGATGAAGCGGCGTTCACGGCCGAGCACTTCCTGGATCTGCGCGAGCATGCGGTTGAGCGCTGCTTGCATCGGTTCCAGCTCGCTGGGCAAGGGTGTCAGTTGCAAAGGTTCCAGCGAGCCGCTGTGGCGGGCGCGCAGGGTCGCCGCCATGTCCGCCAGTGGCTTGAGGCCCCAGCCGATGGCGAGCCAGACCATGGCCGCAAGGATCAGGCTACCGAGCACGTTCGGCCACAGTGTGTGACGGACGATGCGGTCGACCAGATCGGCGCGTACATCATCGCGCTCACCGACCCAGATGCGCAGGCCGTTCTGCTTGTCTTCCAGCATGAATGCGCGCCATTGGCGGTTTTTCAAATCCACGACATCGCTAAAGCCAGGCTGGGTTGGCGGGGAGGTGAAGGTGGGGGCGCTGGCGGTGTGTACCAGCACTTCATTCCTGGGGTCCCACACTTGAAAGGCCATTTTGCTTTCGTAAGGATGACCGTCGACGCGAGGCTCTGCTTCTCCCAGCGCAGTATTGAACGCCTGATACAGATCACTGTGCGCCTGACCATTGATCGGCATACGCATCACGCCTTGCAGTAACCGCGCGTTTTGCGCCAGTTGTGCGTCGTAGACTTCGGCGATTTCGTGGTTACTGTCGTGCAGATTGAACACGCTCAATACCGCTAAACCGGCGAGCATCAGGCCGATGATCAGCGTCAGCGTACGGCGACGAATCGAACTCATCGGCGCTCCTCCACCAGATAACCCACGCCACGGATGGTGCGGATCAGGTCGGTGGAGAACTTTTTGCGCAGGTGGTGGATATGCACTTCCAGGGTGTTGCTTTCTGCTTCTTCGTTCCAGCCGTACAACAACTGAATCAGTTGGTCGCGGGTCATGACGCGGCCCGGTGGCGAGAGCAATTCATGCAATAGCTGATATTCCTTGGGCGTCAGCGCCACGGGCTGGCCGTGATAGGTGACCTGCTGTGTGCCGGGGTTGAGGCTGATACCGGCGTGCTCGATCAGCGCTTGGGCGCGCCCGGCACTGCGTCGTAACAAGGCACGCAAACGCGCCTTGAGTTCGGCCAGATCGAACGGTTTGATCAGGTAATCGTCGGCGCCGGCATCGAGCCCGGCGATACGATCCTCGGTGGCATCGCGAGCGGTCAGGATCAGCACCGGCAGGTTCGAGCCACTGTCGCGCAGTCGACGCAGCACTTCGAGGCCGTCCATGCGCGGCAGACCCAGATCAAGCACCGCCAGGTCAAAGGTTTCACTGAGCAAGGCGTGCAGGGCGCTGCTGCCGTCCTTGAGCCAGTCGACGGTGTAGCCTTCGCGCCCCAACGCTTGATGAATACCCTCGCCGAGGGCCTCATCGTCCTCGATCAGTAATAAACGCACACGGACTCCTGTCATTCGAGTTTCTTGTTCACGTCCACCAGCAACGCGGCGATTTCTTTGCGGCGCCCGGCATCGGCGGTTTCCCGGCCCGGGCGGGGCGCCGCTTGCAGGGCTTTTTGCAATGCAGCTTTGGCTTCAGCGTAGCGCTTCTGACGGTAGAGGTGATCGCCCCAGAAGTACAGGCTGTCGATGCCCTCGGGGTTGAGTTGCAGCGCCTGCTTGAGCAGTTGCTCAGCCTTGTCGCTGTCGCCAAAACCGATTGGCCAGCCCGGCACGCGATCATACAGGGCGGCGAGGCTGGTGTAGGCCGAACCTTGCAGGGCTTTGGGGTCCAGGCTCAGGGATTTTTCCAGGTCAGCCTTGGCGTCTTTGGCTTTGCCCAACGCACCGAGCCCACCCTGGGCACCGGCCCAACTGCTGGTGACGATACCTTTCCAGATCCACGCTTCGGCCACGGCCGGGCGTTGGCTGGTGAAGCTCGTCGTTTGCGCCGACAGTTGCTCGAAAGCGGCGGCGCGCTGTTTCTCCGGTGTTTCGTATTGAATGTGCGCCCAGCTCTGTTGAATGCCGGCCAGGCGTTGCTGATCGGCGGTGTCCAGCGCCCAAACACTTTGGCTCAGCGCGCCGAGCAGTAGACATGCGGAGATTTTCTTCATGGTTTTGGCGGCTCGTTGTCGGGTTTTTCACTCAGGCGACGGATCAGTGGCAACTGCTTGCGCAGGCCTCGATCCACCAGATGCGGCAGCAGGCTGTTGAGGCGCACGAAGAAGCGCTCCGGCCAGCCCAGATACAAATCGCGACGGTCGCCGGCAATCGCGTGGATCACCGCAGACGCCACGGCTTGCGGGTCATCGACGTTGGATTTCAGCGCATCATTCAAGGCTTGCGCCGCCGCGCTGTTCATCGACGTGCGCGTAGCGCGGGGCGCGACGTAAAGCACGCTGACCCGGGTGTCGGCCAGTTCCCGGCGCAAGGCTTCGGAAAAACCGCGCAGGGCAAATTTGGTCGCGCAATAACTGGCATAACCGGGGTAGCCGATCGAGCCGTACGTGGAGCCAACGTTGACCACCATCGCACTGTCGGCGTCCTTGAGCAGCGGCAGCAGCAGTTTGGTCAGGCAGATCGGCGCACTGATGTTCACCGCCAGCATCGCGTTGATGTCGCTGTCATCGAGTTGCTCAAGCATGGCGAAGTGATTGACCCCGGCCGCGTTGATCAGCAGGTTGATGCCACCGATGGCTTCGGCGGCAGCCAGCACATTGCGCCGGTCGGCAAGGAAGGTCAGGTCAGCGGCCACCCAGCACAGGTTTTGCGGGTAGCGCTCGATCAGCGGCTGCAAGGCTTCCTGGTGGCGGGCCACGGCTAGCACCCGGGCGCCGGCGGCGCACAAGGCATTGGCGATGGCCATGCCGATGCCACCACTGGCGCCGGTCAATACCACACGCGCTTCACGCAGCTGCATGTTGAGCCTCCGCGTCACGCGGCAAGCCACGGAACATGTCGGTGTACAAGCGATAGACGACTTTCGAGGCGTGGATCACCGCGGCCTGGTCTTCTGGATCTTCCAACTGATTCATCAGTCGGCGATAGGTCTGCATATGCTCAACGTCCAGCGAACCGTGGGAGCTCAGGTAGCTGAATGCCGTCTCCGGCAGCGCCAGACGCTCGCGAATGCTGCCCGCTGCGTGGGTCGCCAGGGCAATGCTGGTGCCTTCGAGCACGTTGACCATGCCGAACAGCCCCACCGGGTTGCCGCGAGCGATCAGGTCATAAAGGAAACTGACCATCAACTCGATCGACAGCGACGGCTGACCATCACGCACCGCATCGCGGTCACCGCCACACGCGGCGATATCGTTGAGCACCCATTGTTCATGGCCGTACTCGTCCTCGATGTACTCGCACACCGCTTTGCGCAGCCATTCCAGACGCGTCGGCAAACGCGCACCGCAAGCCATCATCAAAGGCACGGTGTGGCGTACGTGGTAATAGGCCTGGGCGAGAAATGCGCGATAGCTTTCAAGGCTGACCTTGCCTTGCAGCGCATCAAGAATGATCGGCAGATTGAACAGCTCGTGACGTTCCTGTTGAGTGGCTTCTTGCAGTGTGTCGAAAAAAATCATGATGCGGATTCCTCAGAGACGGCGGATTCGGTCAGTTGTGTGTGGTACTGCGCGACGATGGCCTCGCGGCGCGGGCGGCCATTGGCGGTGAGCAAGCCATTGGCGGCGGTGAACGGTTGTGGCAGGCGCGTCCAGTTGTGTACCTGGGCGTAATCGGGCAGCGCCTCGTTGGCCTCGGCAACGGCAGCGGCCAGTTCCGCGTCGGTGCAATCCGGGCGATGTGGCCAGAGCAAGGCATGGTTGTGCGGCATCGCCTCGCCATAGACGAACGCCTGGGCGATGTGGCGGCGCTGGGTCAGCTCGGACTCGACCCATTCCGGGTTGACGTTGCGCCCGAAACTGGTGACGAACTGATGCTTCTTGCGGCCCTTGAGGTAGAGAAACCCTTGCGAATCGAACTCGCCCAGATCGCCGCTTGGCCACCATTCTTCGGCGTACGGCGCATCCCCCAGATAACCCAACAGCGGCGAACCCTTGATCAGCACTTCGCCGTCCTCGGCCACGCGCACTTCAACGTGAGGCAGCGGCCTGCCGACGCTGCCCGGACGCCAGGCACCGGGGCGATTGAGACAGACCACCGAGGCACACTCGGACAAGCCATAACCTTCATAAACCGGCAGGCCGACCCGTTGGGCGCGGTGCAGCAGATCCTCGGACACCCGCGCGCCACCCACCGCCGCAAAACGCAGAGTCTGGGGATCGAAGGCTTTCTGTTCGGCGGCGCCGACCAGCAATAGCAACAACTGCGGCACCAGAATCAGACTCTCCGGCGCACGGCTGGCCAGATAGCCCAGCAGGCGTGGCACATCCACGCCACTGGCGCCCTGAATGCCGAGGGTTTTCTGGCCAGGCAGACTCAGCGTCGCACCGGCATACAGCGCCGCATAACAGCCAAGGTTTTCCAGCAGAATCGCCAACGGCAAAAGCGCCAGGTGATGCTGAGGAGCGGTCGGTTCGCTGGCCTGATGCAGCTCGCGTGCAACCCGCAACAAACTGTCGGCGCTCAGGCAAACGCCTTTGGGCGTGCCGGTGGTGCCAGACGTGAAGGTCAGTTTGGCCGTGCCGGCGGGCATGTGGCTCGGACCACTGAAGGTACGGCACCAGAACTCGCCGCTTTTCACATAACCGCCTGCGAGCAACTCGGCCTCCAGTTCCGGCTCGGCGATCACCCGTTCGGCCTGACTCTGCTCCAGACAATGAGCACGTTGCGCCGAGCTGAAAAACGGCGGCAGCGTCACGCAGGTCAGGCCTTCGAACAGCACGGCCAAGTCCCAGAGCATCGCGTCGACGCCGTTGTCCAGCGCCAGTGCAATCACTTGCACGTTTTCCTCGCGCAAACGCTCCTGGCGATACAGCACCTCGGCGTACAACGTGGCGTAATCGAGCCTTAGGGTGTCGCCCCACAGGGCAATCGTGTTGTCATTGCGCCCGGCATGGCTGCGCAGGGTTTCCTTGAAACGTTGCAGTTCAAGCGACATGGCAAGCTCCTTCAATCGAGGTTGGCAGACCCAGGCGCGTGAACAGACCGATATTGCGCAGATGGATAAAACCGGCGCGGATGTTGCCCACATGAACCCACGGTTTGCTTTCGTAATAACTGCCCCAGCTGTGACGGTCGTCCCCCAGGCGTGCCGGGTCGGCGGCGCACAACGTCACCGGTTTCAGGCCCAGACGATGGAAGCTGTTGACCAGCCCGATGTTGCCGGTGAACGTCACCCACTCCAGACCGCCCATGGCCAGCAAGTAAGTGATGGCGATAATGCTCAAGCGCGCACTGCCGGTGTCGCTGGCAGCAAGGTTGCCCACCTCGACGATCGCGTCGCGATCCACCGGGCGATCGGCTGCGGCGCTGATCAGCGGCTCGATCGGCTCATCCAGATAGCGCTCAAGAAACAACGGCTCCAGATGCGCGCGGCGCAGCCCGGCCACCGCACACAACTCACCGTCGCCGTTGTGCATACCGAACAGCTCGGGCATGAAGTGGCGGATGTCAGCGCCATGGGCCTTGCGAAAACGTTGCTGGATAAAGGCCTCGAACACCGGTCGCTGAACATCGTCCGGCAAGGCACTGGATAAGGTCATCTGCGGTGTTTCGGCTTGGCCGAAGTGCAGGGGCAGGGGGATGTTCCAGTGGAAATCGGGCATGGGCAGAACGCCTCCCTCAATGGTTTGAGCGAAGTATCCGAACCATTTCTTAACGAAGTCTGAAGGTAAAAAAAGGGTAATCTGCGGGCCGATCTTCAGACTGTCTTAAGACTGGGCGGGGAGGGTGATGCCGTCGGTTCGCCCGGCAACCGAATCGAGACCGTCGAATGAATCGACCGTCGCTCACGACAATCACGAGGCGCTTCTTATGACCCGCGACAACGCCGTAAACCGTTATGGAAAACTCTCAATCATGCTGCACTGGCTGATGCTGGCGCTGTTCGTCGGTGTTTATGCCTGCGTCGAGCTCAAAGGTTTCATGCCCAAGGGCAGCGAAGCGCGCGGCCTGCTGATGGGCTTTCACGGCCTGTTCGGCGCCAGCATCTTCGCCCTGGTGTGGATCCGCCTCATCGGCCGCCTGACCCCACGCCCACCGATCACCCCCAAACCACCGGCCTGGCAGACCGGCATCTCGCACCTGATGCACCTGGCCCTCTACGGCCTGATGATCGCCACCCCGATCCTCGCCTGGCTGATGCTTGCCGCCGGCGACAAACCGTTCCCATACTTCGGCTTCCACGTACCGGCCCCGGTCGCCATCGACCCGGACTTCGCCAAACGCCTCAAGTACTGGCACGAACTGATCGGCAGCGCCGGCTACTGGCTGATCGGCCTGCACGCCGCGGCAGGCTTGTTCCACCACTATTGGGTGCGGGATAACACGCTGGTGCGGATGCTGCCGGGCCGTTCTGATACACAATAAGCCCATTGACCTCAAACCCTGTGGGAGCGGGCTTGCTCGCGAAAGCGTCTCACCAGTCGACATCCATGCCGACTGACCGGACGCCTTCGCGAGCAAGCCCGCTCCCACTGTTTTTTGTGCAACGGCTGACGACTCACTGCTCCTCGGCTCTGAGTTGGCCGCTCATGGCGTCACAGCTCATCGACCACGATGTCAACCACTGCGGCATCTCGGGTGATTGTTCGGGTAATCCCAGCGCCTGGACAAATTCGCTTGGCGCAACAGTCCCCTTTGCCGAACGAAACAGCCCGCGCATGACCACGACGCCGACCACCCTGCCATTGCTCACAAAACGGTGTTCCATGAAGCTCCATTTGTCGTCCCAGCCCAGCATCTTGCTGTGGATTTCGAACGCTTCAAACAGCTTGAGCTCACGTCGAAACTTACCCCAGGTATCCCCAACAATCGGCAGTGCTTTTGCGCGCAGTGCCACGCGGAAGGCGCCACTGCGCAAAACAAAATCCATGCGTGCAACGTCAGCCATCGTGAAATAGCGGCCATTGGTGACGTGTCGATTGAAGTCCAGATCCAATGGCCACACACGCATGCGGATGACGGTCGATGCCAGTGCATTGACCGGTTTGCGCCATGGTCGCCGTAGAAGCATGCAGAGCAGTCGAAACCAGAGATTCATAAGTACGCCCATCGTTTGAGGAGGGCTGCACTCTAGCGACGCAGACTTGAACGAGGTAGGTGCGTAAATGACTGTTTTGGCCTGAAAAGTACGTTCCGGTCATGACGGCTGACGAATCATCGAACAGCGTCAGTGGCTGAATCGTCAGTCATCACGAACAGTGGATAAACGGGAGATGACCGGGCTGTTTAACGGAGGTGTCCGGTAACCACTCAAACCCTACAACGTCTTGCGCCATCGCCTACGACTACGCCAGAATCCGCCGGCTTGTGCGTCTAGGTCGCGGGTTCTATCGTTTGTCGGTCACTGAAAAACAGTGATCGGGTTTGGTAGCCCGCCATAACTAGTCGCATCGCGCACCGTTTGCAGACCCGGTCGGGTATCTGCTCAATGGTGGCCATGCGCAGGACACCTTCGGGTGTGCCGGGTCCTAGTTACCGGTCTACCAACCCGCGTATGGCCGCCACCCTTCGTTTGGTAGCGAAGGTGAAGGCTCCTCTTTAATTAACTAGGAGTTTCACCATGTTCAAAGTAACGCCGAACCCGCCAGCCACCGACCCCACATCCCCCTACGAATCCCCCGATTCCAAGAAATTCCATGACGCCGCCGAACGCGCCCTCGACCACTACCTCAAACCCGCCGACCAGATCATGGCCAGCACCAACGAACCCGAGCGCATGTACCTCGCCAACCCGAAGTACGACACCGAATCGCTGCTGGCCAACGCCAGCGAAACCCTCGGCTCCGCCAGCGAAATGCTCAACAACTTCGCCGCCATACTCGACACCTCCCACCGCAAAACCGCGCTAGGCATTGCGCAAGTCGTGATGCTCAGCGAATTGGCGGTTAACCAGGCGCTAGATCGCGTGGAAATCTCCAAATAACCCAACCACCACGACGAGGGGAAACCCTCGTCACAATCCACTGTCTCAACCGGGCTGGCACACGGCCACGCCTTGCGCCCCCAAGCCACGGCTGTCACCCTTCGGGCCGTTCTCAAGGATCAGAGCAAGGAATCAAGGATTGAGCGGCTATGTCCCCAACCCCCCGAAAAACTATCGCTACGAAGAAGCCAAACCCGTCGATATCCACGCCCAGCGTTGGGCTGAATACGAAAAACACGGGAAAGAACCCGCACCCGCGCCCGAGAAAATCGGCATCGCGTTGAGGATTGGGGTGTTCTTTGATGGCACCGGGAATAATGCGAATAACACGGCCGCTGGGTTGCTGTGTGGCGCGCAGCATCCGATTGCGCCGCAGGATATTCCTGCGAGTTGCGCACCCTATATGGGGGATCCGGATAGCAGCTATGGCTCCGATGCAACCAATATAAAAAACTGGCTGACCTCTATTACGAATCACCGATAGGCGAGGGAGAAGGGGCGATAAAAAAGGTGTCGCGCCCTTTGTATATCGAAGGCATTGGCACGCGAGCCAATGAAAAGGACAGTTTGGTCGGACAGGGCATGGGACGCGGAGAGACGGGAGTCGCCGGTCGTGTTCAAACGTCTTTTACCTTCATCAAACAAGTTATCGAAGACGCCCTTCAAGAGAATCCAAACAGTGAAATAGCCTCAATCACCTTTGACACCTTCGGGTTTAGTCGAGGGGCAGCAGCGGCTCGCCACTTCTCTAATGAAATTGTCAGAGGCAAGCAGGGGCCGTTAAGGGATTCGTTAACTACTGCCAAAAATTTTAGCCGTACCTTTAGCGACGAGTACGGTGGTGGCATCAATATGGGCTTTATCGGGTTGTTCGATACAGTGCCCTCCATTGCCGGCTTCACCAATTTTGGTCGAGTGAAAAGTCCCATCGCTCCAGGCGTGAGGCTTTACCTTGATCGTCGGTTCTTCCATAACGTCGTCCACTTGGTCGCCCGGGATGAATGTCGGGCTAATTTTGCCCTCAGCCGAGTCAAGCCCGATTACCCGGAATACACGTGCCCCGGCGTCCATTCGGATATTGGTGGTAGCTACCTTGATGAGGTTGAAGAGTGCGTATTGGTCAGTCCTATGCAAACGCTTCAGGTGTCGATCAACACAGACGTCAAAATAACCTCGATTTATCAAGACGCCGCCAAAGTGAAGAGTCAGTGGGTAGCCAAAGGGTGGCCGGCCCATTTATTGGAAATCGTGACTCCTGAGGCATTCGACTTGCCGACGGATCTGCAAGACCGGCTCGGGCCTAAACAAAAACGCGTATACGCCGGACTTCAACTTAAGCGTCCGGTCAGTGGCAAGCTTTCGACGGTTTATCTCAAGGTGATGCATCAACTGGCCAAGGAAAAGGGTGTTCCCTTTACCGACATACCAGGAAGAAGCGAGTATGCCGTTCCCCAAGAATTGCAAGGTATGTGCGACAGGTTCCTTGCCGGCGACTTCAGCACCACCCAAGAAGAAGAACAAATGCTGAAACTGAAGTACATCCATACCTCCGGCGTTTTTCAAGGTTGTTGTCGCGTCGCCGTCTAACTATGCCGCTCTTTTCTCGGTCTGCTGCTGCCGATCCGGGTTCAACATCACAGTGCCCATCGGCTCCCAGTTTCTTGTCTGTCCAGACCAGCGTTCCGGGCATTTCTCCCGAGCTTGCTCGTACAGCTCATGACGCCGAGCCAGGATCTGATGATCCTGACCACGGTGCCGTTCGGCCGGGGTCACGAAGCGGATTCG